>CAJUSS010000164.1:0-3842 GCA_910588895.1 uncultured Lachnospiraceae bacterium | reverse complement strand
ACACAGGTCCGGATATGGTTGGCTAAGAGCACCTTGTTAAAGCTGTTCAAGGCCGCGTTCACCGCCGCTACCTGGATCAGGATATCCGTGCAGTAGGCATCCTTCTCCACCATCCCCTTGATCCCCCGGATCTGTCCCTCGATCCGGCTGAGTCGGTTCTGCAGGTCCTTATATTCCTTTTTTGAGCGCTCCTTGTGCTTCTGGCAGCAGCTTTCTCCACTCTCCATATCAGGCCTCCTTTTGCGTGCGATCCTCTCGATGCCCTTATTATATACCCCCACCGGGTATTTTGCAAGCCCTATCTCACACTTTATCCTGTTTTTTCTCTGTTCATCTTTTTTCTGTCCATTTCTCTCGGCTCTTATATCCTGCGCCGCGCCTCCATATCCTATCCCCGAAAACGACTTTTCTCCATGATCCCACAAGGAAATGGCCGCTTAAGATAAGCGCGCATCCTTGCAAAGCTTTTTTACGGGACATACTGGTAATGAAAAAGGACTGCTCTTTAAAGAACAGTCCCTGCCGCTATATATCAGATCTCGTTGTATGGCTGGTCCCGCGGACCCTTGACGAACACGGCCGCGCCTTTACCCCTCCATCTCTGCCGCCTTGCCAAACAGCACATACCCCACCACAAAAAGGACCGTCAGCATCGCCACGCCAACATTGGCCTTCCCGGTGATCTGGGCCACCAGTCCTACCAGGGTAGTCCCCAAAAACGAGGCCCCTTTCCCGCAGATATCGTAGATGCCAAAATACTCCCCGGCCCGGTCGCTGGGGATGATCTTGGCAAAATAGGAGCGGGACAGCGCCTGTATAGCTCCCTGGAACATCCCCACCGATACGGCCAGCACCCAAAATTCCCACTGGGCATCCAGCCCGATAGCAAAGACCGATATCCCCGCATAAGCCAGGATGGCGATCTTTAACAGAAAGTCTGTAGCGTATCGTTTGGAGATCCCCGCAAAAATGAGGGCGCAGGGAAAGGCCACCACCTGGGTCAGGAGAAGGGCCAAAAGGAGCTGGCTCTGTTCCAGGCCCAATGCGCTCCCATAAGCCGTGGCCATCTCGATGATCGTATAAACCCCATCGATAAAAAAGAAAAATGCCAGCAGATAGAGGAAGATCTTTTTCTGTCCCCGGATATCCTGCAGGGTCCCGGCCAGACGTTTAAAGCTGCTCCTGACCGGATGGGCAGGCACTTCCACATAATGCTTTTGCACATAGCCCTTTAAAAGGGGGACCGACAGCAGGAACCACCATATGCTGTTCAAAAAAAAGGTCAGCGCCATGGCGGTCTTCATGGAGATCTTCAGGGACGGGTGCAGCAGCACAAGGGCTAAAGAGAGGACAAAGGGGATGCAGCTCCCGATATAGCCCCACGCGTACCCCTGGGAGGAGATCTGGTCGAAGTGCTCCGGGGTGGTGATATCGGTCAGCATGGCGTCGTAGAAGATCAGGCTGGCATTATAGCCCACCTTTGCCAAAACGAACACCGCCAAAAAGCCCTGCCAGGACACAGGAAAAGCCATGGCTGCGCAGCCTAAAGCCCCCACCATCATGCAGGCGGCGAACAGAGGCTTCTTTCGGCCTCTGCGGTCTGCCATAGTCCCCAGCACCGGGCCGATCAGGGCCACGACCGCCGTGGAGATCGAGACCCCATACCCCCAGTAGGCCAGGTAGCGCACCTCCGATAATCCGGCATCCGAGGCCAGCTGGTCAAAATAGATCGGGATGATCGTGGACACCAGCAGGATGAAGGCGGAATTACCCACATCATACAAGATCCATCCCCGCTCCTGTCTGGTCAGCTTAAGTTTTTGGCCGCTGTCTTTTCCCCTGCTCTGCTCTCCCATGATACGGATACTCTCCTACCTTCTCTGTGTGGTCATGACCACGACACATCGATCCCATGGCTGTCTGCGCGTTCCCATCCACTGCCTACCGCAGGACCACCACTCCATCTCCCGCCTCGATGCCGGTGCTGACGGGATTTTCACGGACATCCAGATAGCGCAGATGCTCCGCCTGGTTCAGGGGCGAGAGGTCGGTCACATAATTGTCCTTCAGCCCCAGGCGGACCAGCTGTTTAAGCGAAGAGGCAAACTGGATGTTCGTGATCTGGTCGCTGTCCAGATACAGCTCCTCCAGGTTGGGGAATCGGGTCAAAAAGTCTGTGTGCTCGTCAAAGGACACATCGTCATACCAGATATCGGTCATCCCGTTATAGGACTCCACATAACAATTTTCCTTCAGAGCGATCTCCTTCATCTCCAGCTTTTTAAGGGAGGGATTCTCACCGATCCGGTCAAAATCGATCTCGAAGAGGCAGTTGTTCAGATACAGCTCCTCCAGGCCGGGATGATCGAACACATTAGAAATATCCCCATAGATCTCTACATTATACCCAAAAGATGCCCAGCTGTCCTCACTTCTGTCGCCGCCTAAGTCCAAGACCTTTAAGCTGGACATACCGTCCACGAAGCTTAAATTCCTTAAAGGGACCGCGTAGGTCCAGACCCCGTACATCGAGAGGGTCTCCAGACCGGAGAGAGCGGAAAGTGTACTGCTCTCATCGATATTGCAGCTGTGGATGGACAGCTCCTTTAGGCCGCCCATGTTCCGCAAAAAGGAGACCGACATAAACCCGCTGATCGTCAGCTCCTTAAGGCCGGACATCCCGGAAAGATCCGGGTCCTCCTGGGAGGTGTCCTTATCCAATGTCAGCGACGCAAGGCTGGTCAACCTAGTGATAGGGCTATAGTCCTTCACCTGGTCATTATCGGCCAGGGCGAGAGAGGTTAGCTGTCCAAGCTCCGCCAGGGGCTCGATGCTGATGGCCTGTGTCCCTTCGACGGAAAGCCGGGTCAGACCGGTGAGGGCCTTTAAGAATCCAAGGTCGCGGATCGCGGGCGTGTCGATATGGAGGATCTCTAAGCCGGTCAAGGTGGACAAAGCCGAATAGTCGGTCAGGCTGCTGCCCTCCCCGTCATCGTATTCCTCGATCCACAAGGACTTTAGATGCCCTAAGGGAACCAGCTGCTTAAAGTCCGGGGTTTCGACGCGCTTTAAGGAAAGGATCTCCAGGTTCTCAAAGGCGCCGATCCCCTCTAAGCTCTCTGGTTTTTCCAGCTCCAGCTCCACGATCTGTGCAGGATCCACCATTTCTGCCAGCTGGGTAAGATCCAGCTTATAGCCCGCTATTCCCTTTAGCTCCTTTAGTGCTGCAAATACCGTCCTATCCGGCTTCTCGTAGCCCAGGCCCAGCTTCTTTAGACCGGTAAAAGCCGCCAGATCCTTAGGATCCCTTGCCGCCTTGACTACCTGGATGTCCTCCACGTAAGGCTCCTTTTCTCCATAAGGATCGTCAAAGCTGTAGGCGATCGTGCTGTAGTCTGCCAGATGCTCGATGCGCAGGTACTGAACGGTCTCCAGCTCCTGGGGCGTCACCATATCGGCAGTTTTTCCAAATATCCCCTCCACAAGAGCCTCATAGAAAGGCGAACCGGCTCCCTGGGCCGTCTCCTCCTCCGCCTCTTCTATGTACATACCTCCGGTGGGATAGGCGCCTTCCGGAAGGGCAATGGAAATGGACGGGACTGTAGGCTTATCCGCCGGCTTTGCATGATCAAAAGCCCTGGAAAAGGTAAATATCGCGCCGATGATCAGGAACGGGAGCGCCGCCAGCAGCGCCGGGTTAAGGGGTGCGGAGGTGTTCTTATCCGTTGCCCGGGGCACCTGAGGCGCGCTGTTCGCGCCGTATTGATGGATATGATAGTTGATCACCTGGTCCTCTTCCAGGACAAACTGGCTGCTGCAGTATTCACAGACAACGATCTTCG
>CAJUSS010000163.1 GCA_910588895.1 uncultured Lachnospiraceae bacterium | reverse complement strand
GCGGTTGCAGCCGATGAAGCCGCTGTACTGGATAAGCTGAAACAGCACATCCAAGGATGTGCTGGGCGATTACATCGGGGTCTACGGGAACCGGCAGGGACTGAGCCTGGGCGCTACCTTGAGCGGGAAGAGCGGGGACCTGGGCGGGAGCAAAGCAAACGGTCCGGGCGGCACAGAGCTGGCCGGCGGCGCCGGGGGCGGCATGAGCCTGTCAGAGGGGGTCATCAAAGGCTTAAAGGAGGCGGCGCAGGAAGCAGTGAAGGAGGCGCTAAAGACAGGGCTTCCTCTCACGATCATCAATGAGGAGCTGATCCCCGCCCTGGATGTGGTGGGAAAGGGATTTGAAAAAGGGACCGTGTTCCTTCCCCAGCTCCTGATGAGCGCGGAGGCGGCCAAGAGTGCATTTGAGGTGATCAAGGCACATATGGACTGCTCCGGCCAGGCTCAGGAGCCTAAGGGAAAGGTGATCTTGGCCACAGTAAAAGGCGACATCCATGATATCGGGAAAAATATCGTGAAGGTGCTGCTGGAAAACTATGGGTATCAGGTGATCGATCTGGGGAAGGATGTGCCGCCGGAAAAGGTGGTGGAGGCGGCTGTCAAGGATCATGTGCTGGTGGTGGGTCTGAGCGCCCTGATGACCACCACAGTCCCCAGCATGGAGGAGACGATCCGGCAGCTGCGAAAGGAAGCTTCCTGGGTGAAGGTGATGGTAGGCGGAGCCGTGCTGACAAAAGAGTATGCCGATACCATCGGCGCGGACCGCTACTGCCGGGATGCTATGGCCTCGGTGGAGTTTGCCGGAGAGGTGCTGGGAGGATGACCCAGGCCTCTGGATGATGCGTGGCTAAAGAAGGGGCCTGTCTCTGCAACATTTTATACAGGAACGGAGAGGAGGATGGAGAAAAATAGACAGGAGCTATGGGGATAGGGGGCGTGCTCCCTATCATAGGACTTGCAGGAGCATATTGGCCGTCATCGTTCTGGCCGTCGGTCTTCTGGGATGTTCACCGGAGGTCAGGGAGCAGGATGAGACTGCCAGGGAAGGTCGGCAAGAGACTGCTGGGGAAGACCGGCAAGGCATCGCCCAAGAAGCAGCGCGTCCGTCATCAGACGGATCTGGCGGGGAGGATGGTGCTGTGTTTACGGCCGACGGAACGCAGAGAAAAGAGGGGACAACGCCCCAGGAGGCGGTCTTGTCCTATCTGGCCGGTCTGCGGGATCAG
Organism: uncultured Lachnospiraceae bacterium; assembly: GCA_910588895.1. GTDB lineage: Bacteria > Bacillota > Clostridia > Lachnospirales > Lachnospiraceae > Caccovicinus. Next base: position 5,873 of record CAJUSS010000163.1, on the reverse strand, counting down.
GATCTGGAGCGGATGGAGGCTGCCTTCCTGGATGAAGAGGATCTGGATGGGATCACCCGCCAGTATGCGGTCCTCTGTGGTATAGACCAGATACCGGAGCTGGCTTCCGGCGGACCTGTGTCGATCAAGGAGCGCAAAGAGGCAGAGCATCTATTTATGCAGCTGGAGCAGAGGATTCAGGATACGGATCTTGGGAGCATCCAGTATAGGGGACTGCTCCCGATGGAAAAGTACTTGGACCCTTCCAGGCTGGAGACCTATCAGGAGCTTTGCGCGGCTGCCGCTCAAAGTGATGGAGGAGACCGTCTGGAAAGCCAGGTGGCGCTCATCGGCTTAAATGGAGCCGAGTATGCGCTCTTCTTCGATACCATCGAGATAGAGGGGAGATGGTATATCCGGCAGCTGGGCGGTACGCTGGCCCATATGATGGATCTGGATACAGAGCTGGCAGGGACCCTTCGGCTGGATGCAGAAGACAAAGAACTGCTGGGACAGCTGGCAGATGGTACACCAGGACCGCTCCCGGCTCCCTGGTCCCCGATATCCGCTCTCCAGGTCCAGGAGGAAGGCTATGGGACCCCGCAGCAGGCAGCCGCAGCTTATCTGGAAGGCCTAAAGGCCCATGATATGGACCAGATTCTCCAGGCCTTTGCGGTCGAGATATACGCAAAAAACTATGACCTTCAGGCGGTCATGGAGGATCTGGGGGGCTATCTTTACATGCAGCAGGATGTGAGCTTCCCGCCAGCAGATGACTTTGCGACAGCGCTCATCAGCCGGGACAGGAGAGAGCAGTTAAAAAAAGATAGCCTGCAGCAGGGGAGGGCTTTATATCTGTTCAGCCAGTACTTAGACGATGCACAGGCAGATCCAAAGAGTTGGGAGCTGGACTGGGAAGAGCTGACCCAGAAGACCGCGCCGGACACGATCCAGATCCTCGGCTATATCCCGCCGGAGGCAGTCTATGTAAGCGATGATAAAAAGCAGGCTTATGAACGCGTGAACGCCCAGAAAGCTGTACACTATGGGGCGGAACAGATCGAGCCATGCGTGCTCGTTTATGAACAAGGGGGAAAGCAGTATTCCCTTTTTATGGAGACCGCCAGATACGATGGCAGCTGGTATGCCATCCAGTTCGGAAATGTGTTTTCTCTGCAGCTGGGGCTGTCCGCAGACTTTATGGGCACGGCACCGGCCGAAATGCTGGAAGAGCTGGTGGATATAGAAGAGGTGCTCATGCCGATCGGATAGGGCAGTCCTTAGTATCGAGGACGATATACAGGGCCGCATACATCAAAAAACCCTCAGGACAAGATCCCTGGGGGTTTTCATTTTACAGCATTGGACGGCTCACCCGCTGCCATCCGATCGTATCACAAGATCATCATGGCATCCCCGATGATAATTTTAGACACAAAATCGCACATTTGTAAAGTCATTGGAAATCCCCAAGAGGATCAAAACTCTCGGGGTATTTTTGCCTCATTGTCCCCGGAACACAAAAATATGGGATAGTCCATTTTTGAAGATCACCTGCTTTACCCGACCGGCATCCATAACGATGCTATCGATGACCGTCTGGACAAAGGTCTTAAGTATCTTCAGATCCACGGAGGTCGCCAGGCGTTTGTAACTTACATATTCCCTTCCGTCAAGCCGCTGCGATATGATAAATTCGCTGGCGTGTGCGATAAAGGCTTCGTCTGTTATAGACTGCTCCCATTCATCAGAATTTGCAAAGCCGATCTGTTCATTGATCTCGTCCAAAGCATCCGTTAGTTTTGTCCGCTTGATGATGTATTCCGATTCAGACATAGATCGATCGGAGTATAGATAAAGATCTGTGAGACGGTCAAGGGCTCGTTCCGTTTTCTGTTTTTGGTTCCGGAGCCTGGTCATCTCGGAGTCGAGCTGCTTTTCTCTGGTCTTCAATCTCGCCCCCTTTCCCCATATCTGACCTTTGATATTTCCGGAAGACAGCATATTGTAAAGATCGTTCAGCCCATCCGACTCAATGGAAGCGATATAGGAAAATGTGTCGCCTCTTAGGAGCCTGTCCTGCAATTCTTTAGGGGAATATATATCCTCAAGATCTTTCTGAGCGTTTAGCATGTTCAAGATATAATTGAAGATAAATTCACCAACTATGGGATCCGAAACAGACTTACCGTCGCAGGCAGATTTTAATTGGCGCCTGGTATAGCACGAATACTTAGAGTATCGCCAATCTTTTTTTGCGGCCGCGGGAGAGGCCCCCATAGCTTTCCCACAATTTCCGCAAAACATAACACCAGCGAAGACATGCGTGTGCTTTACAGAGCGATAGGCGTTCCGGTTTTTGATCCTACTGTTTTGATCCAGGGAAGCGATGATCCGAGCTTTTTGCTCTCTGGAGATGATGGCTGGATGATGATCCGTAACAGTCACCCACTCAGATGGATCCTTTGGTTTTTGGCGGTCTCCCTCGCTCAGCATATTGTACCGGTAATCCCCGCAGTAGAATACGCTGCGGAGGATCTGGAGCAACGATACGGGGCTCCAGAAGTTCCCCGCCCTAGTCCTCAGCCCTTGCTCATTCAGCCACCGCGCCTCTCTTACCAGGGAGCGAAGATCCTCATATCTGTCATGGATGATCACCACTATATCCTTTTCGCCTGGTTCAAATGAAAAATCCTTTGTTTCCTTATCGTACCGATATCCATACGGGACCCGGCCTCCGTTCCATTGGCCGTTCGAAGCTCTGGAGAGCATGGCGGCAGCCACACGCTCTGATGTCATGTTGCGCTCCAGCTCAGCAAATACCAGGATGATCTTGAGCATGGCTTCTCCCATAGCTGTAGATGTATCGAACTGCTCGTTTTTGCTCACGAACACCACGCCCAGGTCCTTCAGCTCTTTGTACATGGCAGCGAAGTCCAGCAGGTTCCTGGATATGCGGTCGATCTTCCATACCAGGAGGTGGGTAAAGCTGCCTGTCCTGATCTGGGACATCATCTTCTGGAATTGTGGCCGGTCAGTGTTCTTTCCGGAGTACCCCGCATCCTCAAAGATAACGCAGTCCTCAGTACCAAGTATGAGCTTTGCATATGCCAGAAGATCCTTTTTCTACATTGGGAGAGAATCCTTGTCGATCTGATGGAGGGTAGATACCCGGACGTAGATAGCCACCCTTGGATCTTTTTTCATTGGTTTTGCATAAGCCATAGCCCTTCCTCCACAAATAAACGCCCGATACCTCAGGCGTTCTTTTTCATTGCTGTCTGTATTGTTCTCTCTATCCCATAATAGTCACACCGCATCGGATCTTGGTCCATAAGTGATCTAAATGTGATCATATCCCTAGCGCGGGTCGCGTTTCTAAGTGATGTAGCCTGAAGCACATAAAAGTCCCAAAGATCCAGATCCAGCGGAGATCTGTCAGCCTCCAGTGCTTTGTAAACGCAAAAGATGTAGACATCTGGCATCCTCTTGTCAGCAACATGGAACAAAATGTGATCTGGGTGTTCCTCGTCGAATGAACGGATGTACGCAGATGATATGACATCCAGCCTATAGCCATCTGGAGATAGGAGTATGTAGCTTCCCTGCATCTTTCCATACATCTTTGTATCTATGCGGGCCACCTTTATGGATGAAGCTACTATGAACTCTGCTAGAATGGAAAGGTTGCCACTGTTTGATATGTTTGAACATGTCCACTGCCAGTAGTCGTCCACGGTAATGCTCATCGGTCTTTTGCCGATCATGAACGGTTCGCTTCCAGAGATCATCGATCTCACCGCCTCCCCTTACGATCATTCAACCTGATGATCTTGCTATGTCTTCCATCGTAGAAGCCACCGGAGGCATAGCAGCTGCCATCCCTTCGATGTAACCGACAGCTTTTGCGCGAAGTTCTGGGCTGAGCCTATGGAACGCTTCTAAGAGTGCGTCGTCTTCTGGACTGGAGAATTCCAATATATTTTGAGGCTGATGTTGAGACTGGTGTTCCTTTCCATGAACGAGATAGTCCAGCGATACATCAAAGTACTCAGCGAATTGCGTAGCTGCTTTCAGCGAAGGAGAACCCTTGCCCTTGTTCCAGTCTGTAAACGTGGAATTTGACATCCCTAGCTGTTTTGCTAGTTGAGTAGGCTTGATATCCTGCTTCTCCATGAGCTTGTAAACACGTTCCAATAAGTCGGACATAAGATCACCTCGCAATTTATTAGGAAAATTCCAGCAAAACATATTGAAAAACTCGAAAATTCCAGATACGATATATAATATAAATCACAAAACATTACGAATACCAAAAGCAAAAGCCATGTGATAAGGAAATTACATTTCCATCATAGCAAAGAATTACGTAAATGTAAATTACAAATCCGTGATGGAAGGAGGAAAGCCAGATGGGAAAAGTGTTGTCGCCTTGGAGCAAGCAGGCGACGATCGCGATGATCGAGATGGATATGACAGTTTCTGAACTAGCCGACAAGATTGGAAGGACCAGGGAATACACTTCTGCCGTTGTCAATGGTCGGGTATACGCAGAATCTGCCGTGAAAGCGATCAGTGATGTGCTCAATATTCCTGAAACCGCCCGCTCATTACGTGGCAATTAGATTATATCAGGAAAGGTCGGTGATGAACATGGGAAAGGACCCTGCAAAAGGCAATGATAATGTGTATTTTCGGGCGAGAAAAGAGGCTGCGACATACAACGAAAGGCTATTTAGCCGGGAAGGTGCCGCAGAACTGCTCGGGATCTGTGCTTCCACTTTGGCTGACTATGAGTCAGGGAAAACAAAGGTGATGCCAGTAGATAAGGTTGTCTTAATGGCGGATCTGTATAACTGTCCGGAATTGAAGTATGGGTACTGTAAATGTGAGTGTCCGATCGGAAAACAGATGCCGCTCGCGACTGAAGCGAAGGGCATCGAAGGGATTGCGCTGAGGATGATCCAAAAGTTTGACCTTGATAGCCTGAAAGAGATGAAGAGCAGCCTGATCGATATCGCCGCTGACGGGATGATCAGCAACGATGAAAAGCCGAAACTCGAAGCTATCCTCCGGAAATTGGATGATATGGCAGTGGTCATCAGTGAGATGAAGCTCGTTGGCGAGAAAGCACTAAAGGGGTAGGTGATATGGATGTTGCCAAGATGAAGGAGATCCTGAAAAATGAGTATGGGATATGCAATGAAAAAGAACTTGATGATGCAATGTCCAGGTCGGACGGTATCAACCTTGGGATATTCACTATGCCATTGACCGGGGCGGATACCCGATATATTACAGAGGAGGTCGTTGCGTGATATACGGGAACGATGGGAAAAGGAAAGGATACCTTTCGAGGAATTGGATGTGGATCATTGCAGGGTTCATCCTTACATGGATGTCTGTGGAGATGTCTTATGCTGAAAGAGGGTATATGGCTCTTGGAGGAGAATGGCTGGCGCTCCCGATGGTCCTCATGGCGGTAGAGGTGGCGAGGGATATCAGCGAACTGATAAGGTATCTGCTCGATATGGAGGGCGATGATGTGTAGCACGTGTTTGAGCACCCCATGCCATCCAAGGTGCCCTAATGCACCGGAGCCTGTTGCACGGATGGCCTGCAGCAGGTGCGGGGATGGGATCATGGAAGGTGATGAGTATCTGGGCCTTGATGGAGGCCCGATATGTGAAGGATGCCTGTCGGAAATGACAGTGAAGGAAGTTTTGGAGCTTGTAGGAGAACGGTTGATCACAGCATAGAAGGAGGAGATACGGATGGCACAGATGACTACAGAGCAATATCTCAACGGTATCCAGAAAGGACTTATCCATGAACTTACAAAGCATATGAATGAGTTTTAATAGGAACACTGTAATATCAAGGCTTTTCGGAGC
>CAJUSS010000162.1 GCA_910588895.1 uncultured Lachnospiraceae bacterium | reverse complement strand
GGAGCACCACCTTGCCAAGGTGGGGGCCGCGGGTTCGAATCCCGTCTCGCGCTCTCTAAAAGTCCAGTGTACACTGGGCTTTTTCATTTCATAGAAACATACATCCTATGAAACGAAACGCTCCGGCGCGGGGGAAAGGGCTGTATCTTTTCGGCGATCCCCGTAGGTCTGTTCCAGGGGAGCATCACGCTCCTGGCCAGACTGGTGGAGCCTCTGCTCACAAAGCAGGATAGGATCAGGACGATCTTAAGCCGGGGTGATCATCCGGAAAGATGGATATGGAGAGGATCTGTGGGACACTTGGGGGAGAAGAGAGATATGGGGCAGAAAGAACATATAGATCAGGAAGGACATATAGAGCGAGAAGGACATATAGAACGCAAAGAGCGTGTGGATCGGGAAGGACATGTGGAACCGGAAGGGCGTATTGAGGAAAGAGGGCAGATAAGGCATAAGCCCTCTGAGGGGCAGCAAAAAGCCGGCTCCTCCTTATTTTCGCTCGTCCTGGTCATCACGGGAAATATCTTGTATGCCTTGTCGGTAAAGCTGTTTTTACTTCCGGCCGGACTGGTGACCGGAGGGACCACGGGCATCGCCCTGGCAGTCCACCATGGACTGCAGATCCCGATCCCTATATTTGTCCTCGGATTTAATGTGAGCATGCTGGTCCTGGGATATCTCCTGTTAGGAAAGCAGTTTGCCATGACGACCATGGCCAGCACGTTTATCTATCCGATCGCGCTGGACGCGTTTAACCGCCTGTTAGGAGATCTGGTGATCACACAGGATATCCTCCTATGTACGTTGTTTTCCGGCATGGGGATCGGGCTCTCGCTGGGGATCGTGATCCGTGGAGGCGCGTCTACCGGAGGGATGGACATCCCTCCGCTGGTCCTGAACCGGTATCTGCAGATCCCGGTCTCCGCAAGCCTTTACCTGTTTGACCTGGCGATCCTTTTGGCGCAGGCCTTTTTCAATCCGCCGGAGACCGTTTTATACGGGATCTTACTGGTCATGACCTATACGCTCGTGCTGGATAAGATGCTGCTCTTGGGGACCACCAAGACGGAGGTGAAGGTGATCAGCAAACGGTCCGCCCAGATCCGCGAGGCGATCCTCCATCAGCTGGACAGGGGGGTCACTATCCTTTCCGGGGAGACCGGTTATCTGCATCTGGAGACCCAGGTGGTCTTGAGCGTGATCTCCAACCGGGAGCTGCCCAGGGTAGAGAGGATCATCCGGCAGATCGATCCGGAATGCTTCATGGTGGTGAGCCGGGTCAGCGAGGTGAGCGGGCGGGGATTTTCCATGAGCAAAAGATATCGGTGATCAAAGTGTCCCATGGGGATCATGGATCTGAAAGAAGAGAAAGAGGATCAGGGATGTCAGAGATATCCCGTCTGTTTCTGGGATATCAACGGGAAAAGAGAGCTGCCGCTGCGGACCACCATCAGCGAGATGAGGCCGATGCGGCTCTCCCGCGGATGGTAGTCAGGAGAGCTGCTTATTAAAGGATCTCACCGGGCATCCTTTTCTACATACTGCTTGATCGCCTCGAAGCTGACGGCACTGATGACATGCTCGATCCGGCAGGCGTCGGATACCGCGGTCTTGTCATCCACGCCCAGCTGGATCAGCCATCTGGAGAGGAATTTATGCCGCTCATACATGGTCTCCGCGATCTTTTGTCCGGCCTCAGTCAAGGTGATGTAGCCGTCCTTATCCATCAGGATGTAGCCGTTCTCCCGCAGGTTTTTCATGGCTACGCTCACGCTGGGCTTGGAAAACTCCAGCTCGTTGACGATGTCGATCGAGCGGACCTGGGGCTTCCGCTCACTGATCATCAATATAGTCTCCAGATAATTTTCAGCAGATTCTTGTATCTTCAATCGTTTTTCTCCTAACCTGGTGATACCGTGATCTCAGACTAACCGCTTATCCGGCGGCGGACGTTCATGGTAAGATATCGGTATGCTTCTCAATGATTAGGATAGCATAAAGCACGGAAAAAAACAAACGATATTTTTGTGGGGGAACAGGAGGATATCCAACAAATGTAGAGCATATACGAAGAATATCCTATTGTTGGATGGCCAGATTTTTGTTATACTAAAGACAATCTGTTTGGGAAAAGGAGAAGAGCGATGAAAGTACAAGAGACCTTACAGTTTTTGGAAAATAATGAGAGCAAGAAGCTGATGGCGACCCTCTATGGGCCTGGCCGGGAAGCGGAGGCCATCGCCAGGTACGGGAAAGTGGTGGAGGGCTTTGAGAAGACCTTTGGGGATCAGGATCTGCTGCTGTTCACGTCCCCGGGGCGCACGGAGATCAGCGGGAACCACACCGACCATAACCACGGAAAGGTATTGGCCGGGAGCATCAACTTAGATTGTGTGGGAGCGGCTGCAAAGAATGACAGCCGGAAGGTACACATCCTCAGCGAGACCTACGATCAGGATCTGGTGATCGACTTAGACGATCTGGCGCCCAGTCCGAAGAAGGCCGGCACGCTGGATCTGACCAAGGGCCTGCTGAAAGGCTTTTTAGACGCCGGGTACAAGGTGGGCGGGTTCGACGCCTACATCACCAGCAATGTGATCAGCGCGGCAGGCGTCAGCTCTTCTGCGTCTTATGAGATGCTGCTCTGCGCTATGCTAAATACCTTTTTCAATGAAGGCAAGCTGGATACGGTGGCTTATTCCCATGTAGGGAAATATGCTGAGAACCATTATTGGGATAAGGCGTCCGGCCTGCTGGACCAGATGGCCTGCGCGGCAGGCGGCCTGATCACGATCGATTTTAAGGATCCGTCTGCCCCGGTGGTGGAGAAGATCGACTTTGACTTTGCCTCCGCCGGGCACAGCCTGATCATCGTCCAGACCGGAAAGGGACACGCGGACTTAAGCGCCGATTATTCCTCGATCCCGGAGGAGATGAAGAAGGTGGCCGGGTATTTCGGAAAGAGCGTTCTGGCAGAGGTGCGCGAGGAGGAGGTCTTAGAGAACTTAAAGGCAGTCCGGGAGCAGGCGGGGGACCGTTCCGTTATGCGTGCGCTCCACTTCTTTGAGGAGAACAAGAAGGTAGATGGAGAGGTGGCCGCCTTGAAGGAAGGACGGTTTGAGGATTTCCTTTCCCTGATCACAGCCTCCGGCAATTCCTCCTGGAAATGGCTCCAGAACTGCTATACCAATTCTAGTTACCAGGAGCAGGGCATCAGTGTAGCTCTGGCACTCACCGAGCTGTTCATCGATGAGAAAAAGCGCGGCGCCTGCCGGATCCACGGCGGCGGCTTCGCCGGAGTGATCATGGCTATGCTGCCTAATGACCTGGTAGAGGCGTACATCAGCTATATGGAAAAAGCCTTGGGCGAGGGCTGTGCCTATAAGATGAGCATCCGTCCTTATGGCGCGGTGTGCTGGAACGAGCTTGTATAGGAGACCTCCGTACGCCCGCGATATAGAAAGATACAGAGACCTTCCCGCAGCACTGCGCTGCAGGAGGGTCTTTTTGCTTTCGCCTACCCGTTCAGCTCCGCGATCCTGGTCACGCTGACATAGATATGGGAGATCCTGTACCAGGTCCTGAAGTCGATGTTCCCGGTCTCCGGAAGCCCAAAGATTGACTGGAAGGCAGCCACGGACCTCTGCGTGGCCGGGCCATAAATGCCGTCGGGGGACACTCGTGGGATCGAGGCGTAGACAGTCGCGATGGCATCCAGCTGTTCCTGGATCTGCCGGACCTTGGCGCCGGAGGACCCTAAAGTGAGCTCTGTCCCGGGCCAGGAGGCAGGGATGCCGGAGATCTGCTCCGCCGTATTGATGTAGATGGAATCGCCGTAAAAATGGCGGAGGATCTGGATGGCGCTGTAGCCTTCCTCTCCCAGGGCACAGGATCCCCACTGGGTCATCCAGCCGGGGCATTGGACCCGGTTCCCGTCGCAGTACTGGGTCAGGATCGGCTGGCGCACCTCCGGGCGGGATAAGTAATTGTCAAAGACCTCATCCACGATGAGGCTGATGCTCTGGAAGATATTGCGGCCGTAGATCCATTTATGATCAAAGGCCGTGGAGGAGGTGATCGTGAAATCGTAGCCCTGGTTCCGGTAAAATTCCGTGTATACCCGGTTCATGGTGAAGGACATGATCGCCAGCACATTGGCTAAGATGGTGGCCTCCGGCCAGGTGGAATAGATCTCGCTGGAGGCCACATTCTTGATATAGTCCCGGTAAGGCACATAGTAATCCTTGGCAGACCGGTCGGTGGGGACCCCGTCGTGGACGACGATCGTCTCAGGCACCACCACCCGGCTGAGGACGATCTCCCCGCTCTCCGATACCGGCTTGATCTCCGGCTCAGCGATCTTTGGCGGGAAGGACCCGTAGAGGGTATGGTCCGGGATATCGATCGTCTCCGTCTCCCTTCCGTCGGTCCCGGACGGGGTCATGGCGGCGGTCTGGAGCGCGGTAGAGCCGGAGAGGATCTCCGTTCCGTTGATGGTCAAGGGCTCGAAGCCGGGGGCAGAGATCTCCAGATCGTACTCGGCATAGGGCCGTTCCTCCAAGGCGGCCTCCGGGTCTAAGCTGATGCTCTCCGGCGGCGCGGCCAGGGAGACCTCCTCGGTCTGTCCGGAGCTGTTGGTGTCCAGCTGCTCTACGATCTTTCCGTCCGCCCCCGGTCCCTTGATCGTGACCTTGGCGTTCTGGACCGGAAAGCTGTTCTGGATCGATACGACATGGACCTGGAGAAGGCCACGGTTCACGAGGGATAAGTCAGACGGCCCCGGGGCGGCGGGAGGCGGCGTCTCCAGTGTGTGAAAAAGTGGGATCATAAAGTGCTCCTGTTTTAGCAGTCTCTATAGTATAAGCAGAGGGACGGGTCCTTGATGCATGGCTTTTATCACGGCGGTCAAGGAGACTTAAGAATATTAGGAAAAAATATTTGTGCAAAAAACCGGTTGAAAAAGGATAGGAAATAATATATAATCTTAAAAATTTGGGCCGATCGGAGGGCGTGCTCCGCAGCCTGGATGTCTAAGTGTATCTACATGATAGAAGAAAGGACAGGTACCGTACATGAAAGCATACCTTATACTGGAAGATGGGACCATTTTTACGGGCACCAGTATCGGTTCTGCCAGGGAGGCCATCAGCGAGATCGTTTTTAACACCTCGATGACCGGCTATCTGGAAGTCCTGACCGATCCATCCTACGCCGGACAAGCCGTAGTGATGACGTACCCTTTGATCGGAAATTACGGCATCTCTTATGAAGATATGGAATCTCTAAAGCCTTGGCCAGACGGCTACATCGTCCATGAACTCTCCAGGATCCCCAGCAATTTCAGAAGCGAGGATACTATCCAGCATTTCTTGCAAGAACACGACATTCCCGGTATCTGCGGTATCGATACAAGATCCCTGACAAAGAGACTAAGAGAAAAAGGGACCATGAACGGCATGATCACGACCAAGATCTATGCCGATCTTGACGAGCCCATATCCCGGATGAAGGCCTATCAGGTCAAAGACGTGGTGATGGCGGCCTCCACAAAAGAGCGGTATGTGCTGCCGGGTGCAGGGAAAAGGGTGGCTCTTTTGGATCTGGGGGCGAAGCAGAACATCGCCCGTTCCCTCCATGAGAGAGGCTGTCAGGTAACGGTCTACCCGGCGGATACGAAGGCGGAGGAGATCTTGGCCGAAGGGCCGGACGGGATCATGCTCAGCAACGGCCCGGGGGATCCGGCGGAGAATGTAAAGATCATCGAAGAGATCAAAAAGCTCTATCAGTCGGATGTGCCGATCTTTGCGATCTGTCTGGGGCACCAGCTGATGGCCCTGGCCACGGGCGCGTCCACCTACAAGCTGAAGTACGGCCACAGGGGAGGGAACCATCCGGTCCGGGACTTAGACACGGGCAGGGTCTACATCTCCTCCCAGAACCACGGTTATGCGGTGGATACAGAAAGCTTAGACCCGGAGGTGGCAGAGCCTGCCTTTGTCAATGTAAATGACGGCACCAACGAGGGCCTTCGGTATAAGGGAAAAAAGATCTTTACGGTACAGTATCATCCGGAAGCCTGCCCGGGGCCTTTGGACTCCGGCTACCTGTTTGACCGGTTCTTAAAAATGATGGAGGTGGAGAGATAATGCCAAGAGATCTTACGATCAAAAAAGTGCTGGTGATCGGATCTGGTCCGATCGTGATCGGACAGGCGGCGGAATTCGACTATGCGGGGACCCAGGCTTGCCGTTCCTTAAAGGAGGAGGGGGTCCAGGTGGTGCTCTTAAACTCCAATCCCGCCACGATCATGACGGATAAGGATATCGCGGATCAGGTCTATATCGAGCCATTGACCGCGGAGGTGGTGGAGCAGCTGATCATAAAGGAAAAGCCGGACAGCGTGCTGCCCACGCTTGGGGGACAGGCAGGCCTTAATCTGGCCATGGAGCTGGAGGAGAGCGGCTTTTTAAAGGCCAACCATGTGCGGCTGATCGGCACCACGGCCCGGACGATCAAGCGGGCGGAGGACCGCCTGGAGTTCAAGGCGGCCATGGAGAAGATCGGGGAGCCGGTGGCGCCCTCCAAGGTGGTGGAGGATCTGCAGGAGGGAAAAGCATTTGCCCGCCAGATCGGGTATCCGGTGGTGCTGCGCCCGGCCTACACCTTAGGCGGCAGCGGCGGAGGGATCGCCCGTGAGGAGGAGGAGCTGATCGAGATCTTATCCAACGGGCTCCGCTTATCCCGGGTGGGACAGGTGCTGGTTGAGCGGTGCATCGCCGGCTGGAAGGAGATCGAGTATGAGGTGATGCGGGACGGCGCAGGCAATGTGATCACCGTCTGCAATATGGAAAATATCGACCCGGTGGGGATCCACACCGGCGATTCCATCGTGGTGGCCCCCTCCCAGACACTGGGGGATAAGGAGTACCAGATGCTCCGTTCCTCGGCGCTGAACATCATCACCGAGCTTGGTATCACCGGGGGCTGCAATGTCCAGTATGCCCTCCATCCTGCCAGCTTTGAGTACTGCGTCATCGAGGTGAACCCCCGGGTGAGCCGTTCCTCGGCCCTGGCCTCCAAGGCCACCGGCTATCCCATCGCCAAGGTGGCGGC
>CAJUSS010000161.1 GCA_910588895.1 uncultured Lachnospiraceae bacterium | reverse complement strand
CTACGGTGATCGTGGGGCGGATCCGGAACCTGGTGGAGGAGCAGGGGGTGGATCCTTCTAACATCCTGGTGATCACCTTCACCAGGGCGGCGGCCAGGGAGATGGAAGAGCGGTATCTGGCTTTAAGAGAGGACGGTCCAAGTGGAAGGGTCAGTTTTGGCACCTTCCACTCTGTGTTTTTCCGGATCCTAAAGCTGGCTTACCGATACGACGGGTCCAATATCGTCAAGGAGGAGCAGCAGGTCCAGTTCATCCGGGAGCGGATGGAGAGGCTGGATCTGGATGTGGAGGATGAACGGGAATTTATCCGGGGGATCTTGAGCGAGATCAGTATGGTAAAGGGGGAGATGATGTCCCTGGAGCACTACTATGCCAAGAGCTGTTCGGAGGAGATCTTCAAGGATCTGTATCAGACCTATACAAGAAGGCTGGAGCAGCTGGGACTGCTGGATTTTGACGATATGCTTTTGATGTGCTACCAGCTTTTCAGGGAGAGGAAGGATATCCTTTCCGCGTGGCAGAAGAAATTCCGCTATATCCTGATCGATGAGTTCCAGGACATCAACCGCATCCAGTATGAGGTGATGAAGATGATGGCCCTGCCGGAGGACAACCTGTTCGTGGTAGGTGACGATGACCAGTCGATCTATCGCTTCCGGGGGGCAAAGCCGGAGCTGATGCTGGGCTTTCCGAAGGACTATCCGGCCGGTGAGCGGATCTTGCTGGATGTGAACTACCGCTCTACGCCCCAGATCGTGGCGGCGGCCGGGCGGCTGATCGGCCACAATAAGACCCGTTTTCCCAAATCGATCCGCGCGGCCAGAGGGCCGGGGCGGCCGGTGACCACCAGGGTCTGGCCGGACGGGATAAAAGAGGCGGAGGGCGTCTGCCAGGAGCTTCGGGACCATGTCCGGGCAGGCGCGGCCTATGAGGATATCGCGGTGCTGTTCAGGACCAACCTGGGAGCAAGGCTTTTGGTGGAAAAGCTGATGGAGTATGCCATCCCCTTCCAGATACGGGATGAGATCCCCAACATCTATGACCATTGGATCGCAAAGAACCTCCTGGATTATATCCTGGTGGCCAGAGGCCATGCTGAGAGGAGCCGTGTGCTGTCCATCATCAACCGCCCGAAGCGGTATATCAGCCGGGATGCCCTGGAGGGGGAGCAGGTGGGCTGGGAGCAGGTCCTATCCTTCTATCAGGATAAGGGGTGGATGGTGGAACGGATCGAGGACCTTTTGTACCATCTGTCCATGGTCAAAAAGATGGCGCCCGGGGCGGCGGTCAATTACATCCGGAAGGGGATCGGCTATGATGACTTTTTGAAGGAGTATGCCCAGTCCCATAAGATGAAGCCGGAAGAGCTGTTCCAGGTGGCAGATCAGATCCAGGAGAGCGCGTCGGGCTATAAGACTTACGAGGAATGGTCCGAACATATCCTGGAATATAAAGAGCAGCTCATGGAGCAGGCCAGGGACCGGGGAAAAAAGCGGGAAGGGGTCGCCTTGATGACCATGCACAGCGCTAAGGGACTGGAGTTCAAGATCGTTTATATCCTGGATGCCAACGAAGGGGTCACGCCTCATCACAAGGCATTTTTAGATGCGGATATGGAGGAGGAGCGGCGGATGTTCTATGTGGCCATGACCAGGGCTAAGGAGCAGTTGTATGTGTACTATGTGAAGGAACGGTATCACAAAAAGCAGGAGGTGTCGCGGTTCGTGGGGGAGTATCTGGAGGATAACGGCGTACATCTGAATGGCAGATACATAGGATGACTGGGCAGAAGCGATACGCCCATATGCAGATGGCCGATGTTCCACAGGCGATAAAGAAAAGGATGGTGGTATGGCATACCAGGAGTTTGGGCTGATCCATATCTATTGCGGGAACGGAAAGGGAAAGACCACTGCCGCTCTTGGGCTTGCAGTCCGGGCAGCGGGCAGGGGGAAAAAAGTGAGGATCGCCCGTTTTTTAAAGACGGAGGATTCCGGAGAGGTCCCTGTACTCCGTAAGATCTTGGGGATCGATGTGCTGCCTTGTGAAAAAAATTTTGGCTTTACCTTTCAGATGGATGATGAAGTGCGCAGAAAAGCGGCGTTGTATCATGACCGCTTGTTTGAAAGGGCGATAAGGGATATCCAGGATGTAGACTTGTTGATCTTGGATGAGGTCATTGGGGCCTGTGTTAATGGACTGGTGGAAAAAGGGAAGCTGGAGATGTTCCTGGATGGAAAGCCAGAAGCGCTGGAAGTTGTACTGACCGGGCGGCGGCCATGGAAAGAGATCATAGGGAGAGCCGACTATGTGACCGAGATGGAGCCGCTTAGGCATCCATTTGAAAGGGGGATAGGAGCCAGAGAAGGGATCGAATATTGAGATGGGACGGCTTGCGGCATAGCTTTGGAACTTGCGCGATATTTTGGTTGCTTTTCTGCGCATAGTTTGATAAAGTGGATAAAAGATGCTAGATGATCTGGCGAAGAGCCGATATGGTCTGTGATAAGGAGGATGAGCAGATGAAAGATAAAGAAAGACCCGATCGTAGTCTGAACGAGGGAGGACAAGAGGAGACGACAGTCACTTTGACATTGGATGATGATAGCACACTGGAATGTGTGGTACTGAACATCTTTACAGCCGGTGATAAAGAGTATATCGCGCTGCTGCCCATGGAAGGCCCTGCGGCAGAGGAGGGAGAGGTCTATCTCTATCGATATATGGAGGACGAGGACGGACAGCCGGATCTGGAGAATATCGAGGATGACGACGAATTCGAGAGGGTCTCGGATGCCTTTGATGAGATGCTGGATGCAGCCGAATATGACGAGATCGTAGGCGAGGATGATCTGGACGATCTGGTGTAGGAGGGCTATGGAAAAGAAGCGGATCGGTTATTTTGATATAGCAAAAGGTATAGGGATATTATGTGTGATCTTAGGGCATTCATCGATCCGGATGGCTATCATGTTAGTGTTTACATTTCACATGCCGCTGTTTTTTATGATCAGCGGTTTTTTTATGAAAAAACAGGATCTGGGATCCCTATGCCGTGATAAGTTTAGACGGCTGATCGTTCCGTATATGGCTACCTGCGTGAGCATCATTTTTTTGGCGGCATTGTCGGCTGTCTTTACAGGCAGGACGAGCGATATAGGGAAAGAGGTCTTATCCTGGTCATATGCTGCGCTCTATGGGAGCGGGAACACATATACCCAGCCCTTTTATATCAAGGCGATCGGCGCTATATGGTTCTTGCCTGCCATGTTTTGGGCAAGTATCCTGTATGGCGTGTTGATCGACAAAAAATGGTGCCTTTTAGGTGTGATCTTACTGGCGTTGATCGGATATTGGACCGTAAGATATGTTTATCTCCCGTGGAGCATCCAATCGGCTATGTTGGCATTGGTGTTTGTCTGTGCGGGGAGAGGGCTTAGGATAAAAAAGCAGATCCTAGAAAGACCGAAGATCTGGTGGCCTGTCGCTGCCTTTGTCTTGTGGGCGGTCTGCTTGTATCTGGACAGAGGACGGTTTTACCTGGTCGGAAACTATTCGGAAGATCTTTTGGTCGATATATCAGGCGGGGCCGCGGGAAGCTATCTGGTCCTTGTCTCTGCGCAGATGTTTGAAAAGCTGCCTAAGATCAATGCCAGCCTAAAGTGGTTTGGGAGATATTCGCTGATCATCCTGTGTTTCCATGTGGTCGAACTGACATTTGTTCCTTGGAAAGAGATATGGGCGATGGCAGGGATCGAGAGAGGACTTATATCTGGGTGTCTGACATTTCTGGGGAAGGTGGTCTGGTGTTCGCTTGGAGTATGCCTTGTATTGAGGGTGCGGCCATTAGCATCGATCTTTGGGGCTGAGAAAAAAGATAGCCCTTGATCGGTGGGCCGATCTGCAGGTGGGAGAGGCATATAGACCGCTATAGAAGGGGATGGAGATGAGACAAGGGATGGACCGGACAAGCCAGGGAGAAAAGGGATGGCCGTTGCAAAGAGTGCAGTACTGGGATATCGCCAAAGGGATCGCGATCATGCTCATGATCCTTGGACATACGGAGGCACCGGTCATGGTCAGAGGAGCGATCTTTTCGTTCCATATGCCTTTTTTTGTTATCGCAAATGGTTATTTTATAAAGTCCTATGATATAAAAAGGACCTTTTTACGGTCAGCAAGATCTCTTTTAGTCCCTTATGTGATCGTCTGCATGTTGTCGGCAGTGATATATCCGGTCGTCCGGAGTGGGGATGGTCGGTATTGAGCTTATTTTTACATAAGATAAAAGCAATGGTGGGAGGGATGAGCAAGGTCTCGACCAGATTCCAGAGCTTTGACTCGGTATGGGTGATATGGTTTGTGTGCGCTCTGTTCATCACCAGGAACCTTTATGTTGTGATCATGCACTTTTTTCAGAAAAACAAATGGCTCTGTTATGGGCTGATCGCGGTGCTCGCCTATGCGGGCTATCGGACCGGACAGGACTATGCGTTCCTGCCATGGAGCCTGGATGTGGCGCTTGTGGCCCTTATCTTTATAGCCTTGGGGGACTGGATGAGAAGGAGTGGCTTTTTAGATAAAGAGCTTATCTATACACTGGTCCTTCCCGCTGCAGTATGGGTGAGCTGTGTGCTCATCTTACGGTCCAGTATCGATATGTCTATGCGGTCTTATCCGGCAGGGATATTTACATTGGTCGAAGCTGCTGCGGGGAGTATCCTATTGATATCGGTCTCCAGATATCTGGAGCACTGCAGGTGGATCGGTGTGGCCTTTGCCTGGATCGGAAAAAATTCGATGATCATCTTGGGGATCCATTGTATCGAGTTGATGTATATGGATCAAGATGCCCCGTTGCTCACATGCCTTCCGGTCCCGATGACCTGGATCAGTGTGTTTATGATCAAGAGCATCTTGATCTTGTCTGTGGCAGGGGCGGTCGTAAATGTGCATAATGGGCTGAAAAGAGCAGATAGAAAGCGATAGCAGTGGTCGTGGCATCGGATATATAAAAACGGAGAGGCTGGTGTATGGTGGACCAGCCTCTCATCTTTTCTGTGTGTTTTACACATTGAACCGGAACAAGATCACATCTCCATCCTTCACCACGTATTCCTTCCCTTCGGACCGCACCAGCCCCTTTTCCTTTGCGGCCGGGTAAGTCTTGCAGTCCAAAAGATCTTGGTAGTTCACCACCTCGGCCCGGATGAATCCACGCTCGAAGTCGGAGTGGATCTTTCCGGCAGCCTGGGGGGCCTTTGTCCCTACCTTGATGGTCCATGCTCTGGTCTCCGTGACACCGGCGGTCAGGTAGCTGATCAGGCCTAAGATCCGGTAGCTGGCGGCGATCAGCTTGTCTAAGCCAGACTCCTTAAGGCCTAAGTCTTCTAAGAACATGGCCTTCTCATCCTCATCCAGCTCCGCGATCTCCTGCTCGATCTGGGCGCAGATGACAAAGACCTCAGAAGCGTTCGCTTTGGCAAGATCTTGTACCTTTTGCACATTTGGATCGGAAGCGCCGTCATCGGCCAGCTGGTCTTCTGCCACGTTGGCGGCGAAGATCACCGGCTTCCAGGTCAAGAGGTTCAAGGAATCTACAAAAGCAAACTCGTCCTCATCCGCAAACTCCATGCTCTTTGCCAGCTTTCCTTCCTCCAAGTGGGCCTTGATCCGCTTTAAGAGATCTACTTCCTTTGCCAGCTCTTTATTGTTGAACGCGCCCTTTGCGGTCTTGGCGATACGCCGCTCCAGGATCTCTATGTCGGAAAAGATCAATTCCAGATCGATGGTCTCGATATCCCGCAGCGGATCCACGCTGCCGTCCACATGGATCACGTTCCCGTCCTCAAAGCACCGGACCACATGGATGATCGCATCCACCTCGCGGATGTTGGAGAGGAATTGGTTCCCCAGGCCTTCTCCTTTAGAAGCGCCCTTTACCAGCCCGGCGATATCCACGAATTCGATCGTCGCCGGTGTGATCTTCTCCGAATCGTACAGCGCCGCCAGCTGCTTTAACCGGGGATCGGGCACGGCCACCACACCGATATTGGGGTCGATCGTGCAGAACGGATAGTTCGCCGATTCCGCCCCGGCTTTTGTCAAGGAATTAAAGAGGGTGCTCTTGCCCACGTTCGGCAATCCTACGATACCTAATCTCATCTTGCTATACCTTCCTATCTATAGACTTTCTTTTGTTATCAACAGAGTAGTACAGCCATAAGGATATCACAGATCCCATAGAAATGAAAGTGCAAATTTCGCGCTGGCTGCCAGGCGGGCTGTCATAAGCCGGCGGTCATACATATCTCTCTGTCGAAACCCCCCACATCCTGTCGATCGAATAAAGTTGCATTTCCCCGACTTTAGGGTTAAAATGTAATAGATCATTTTAAGGAAGAGAGGAGTTGTGCAACATGACAACAAGCGGGGTGGATATTTCCTTTCCGCATCTGGGCATCGCCATAAGTCATCTGCAGAACGGCATCACCATCTTCGGATTCCGCATCGCTTTTTACGGGATCATCATCGGGTGCGGTATGCTGGCGGGCATCTGGCTGGCGCAGAAGGATGCAAAAAGACGCGGACAAGATCCGGAGTTGTATCTGGATTATGCCTTATATGGGATCATATGCGCGATCATCGGCGCACGTACATATTATGTGATCTTTGAATGGGACGCTTATAAAGATGATCTGCTCCAGATCTTTAACCTGCGGGCAGGAGGGCTGGCCATATACGGCGGGGTGATAGGAGCGGTACTTTCTCTGCTCATCTTTGCCTGGCGGAGAAAACAGCCGTTTTTCTCCCTGGCGGACACCGGTGTCCTGGGGCTGGTGCTGGGACAGATCATCGGGCGGTGGGGGAACTTTTTTAACTGTGAGGCCTTTGGCGGGTACACGGACAGCCTTTTGGCTATGCGGATCAAGCGTTCTTTAGTGAACCCGTCCATGATCTCCCAGGAGCTGCTCGATCATATCATCATAGAACAGGGGGTGGGATACATCCAGGTACATCCGACTTTTCTTTACGAGTCGCTTTGGAACCTATGCTTGCTCATCTTTATGTTGTGGTATCGAAAACGGAAGAAGTTTGACGGAGAGATGGTCCTGATCTATTTTCTCGGGTATGGCATCGGCAGATGCTGGATCGAGGGACTCCGGACGGATCAGCTCCTGCTCTTTG
>CAJUSS010000160.1 GCA_910588895.1 uncultured Lachnospiraceae bacterium | reverse complement strand
GTATCTGCAAGCGCAGGCTGTCAGTGTGTATCCTTAAACAAATTACACATCTGTGATCTTTCCAAGATATCTTATGATACTATCCCGCATGACAGGACCTCCTCTGCTCTGATATCATTTTACTTGTAATATAGCACGATCTGGTCTGTTTTGCAAGAAAGGTCCGTGAGAAGATCGACTAAAGACCTGGAGATCTGGGGTGAAGATCAGTAAGATATAGACAGAAACAGAAATAAAAACGGGGTCATATAGGAGGGGGCATATGAAAACATATTATCTCGCGATCGACATAGGGGCTTCCAGCGGACGTCATATCCTGGGATTTATCAAAGATGGGAGGATGGAGCTGGAGGAGATCTATCGGTTCGATAATAAACAGATCCAAAAGAACGGGCATGTATGCTGGGATCTGGATGATCTTTGGAGAGGGATCATCGAGGGGATGAAGGTCTGCGGACAGATGGGCAAGATCCCAAAGACCATAGGGATCGATACCTGGGCTGTAGACTATGTGCTGCTGGATCAGAACGACCAGCTCATCGGGGATGCGGTAGCTTATCGGGATGGCCGGACAGAAGGGATCGATCAGATCGTGGAAAGTCTGGTCCCGGAAAAGCTCCTGTACCAGAAGACAGGGATCCAAAAGCAGGTGTTCAATACGATCTATCAGCTGATGGCATTAAAGGAAGAGGATCCGGAGCAGCTGGCAAAAGCCAAGTCTCTTCTGATGATCCCGGACTATTTAGATCTCCTTCTGACCGGCGTAAAAAAGCAGGAGTATACCAATGCCACCACCACCGGACTGGTCAATGCGGCAGAGAAAAAATGGGACCAGGATGTGATCGAGATATTAGGCCTGCCTAAGGAGCTGTTCGGCCCTCTGTCCATGCCGGGGACTGTGGTGGGCCAGCTTCTGCCCCAGATCCGTGAGCAGGTCGGTTTTTCTGCAACAGTAGTCCTTCCGGCGACCCATGATACAGGATCGGCTTTTCTTGCCGTGCCAGCGAAAGATCATCAGTCAGTCTATCTTTCCAGCGGGACCTGGAGCCTTCTGGGCGTGGAGAGCGAGGTGCCGATCACAACGGAAAGCTCACGAAAAGAGAATTTCACCAATGAGGGAGGTGCCTGGTACCGCTACCGCTATCTGAAGAACATCATGGGCCTTTGGATGATCCAGTCGATCCGCAGAGAACTGAACGGGGTCGAATATGTGGCAGGTCGTGAGAGCCGATACAAAACAGACCGACAATGGAGCTTTGTGGATCTGTCCGAGGAAGCAAGGAGGGCAGAAGGGTTCATCTCCACAGTGGATGTGGACCACCCAAGCTTTTTAGCGCCGGTCAGCATGATCGACGCAGTGCGCGACTATTGCAGAAATACCGGACAGCCGGTGCCGGAAGGGGTAGGTGAGCTGATGCAATGTGTCTATCAGAGTCTGGCTCTCTGCTATAAGGATACGATCATCAAGCTCAGCAGCCTGACGGACCGTCTGTACACCAGTATCCATATCGTAGGCGGCGGCTGCCAGGATATGTATCTGAACAAGATGATCGCCAAGGTGACCGGCCTCCCGGTCTATGCAGGGCCTGTGGAGGGGACCGCGATCGGCAATCTGATCGTCCAGTTTATCGGAGACAGCGGATTTGACAGTTTACAGAGTGCAAGAGATTCGATCAGAAAGAGCTTTGATATCAATGAGATCCATTGATCATAAAAAGGAGGAGGGTTTTATCATGTTAGTGGAAACAAAGGCAAAGATCGGTGTATTCTCGGTCGCTCTAGGTGCTTACCTGCCCCAGTTCCCGTCCTTGGTGCCGGTTTTTGAGGTCCAGTATGATGCGTTTAAAAAGACGATACCGGATACAGTGGAGATCGTAGATGGCGGGATGGTGACCACAAAGGAGCAGTCCCAGGCCGCAGGAGATAAGTTCCGCGCAGCCGATGTGGATCTGGTCATCTTACAGCTCCTTACCTATGCCACATCCTATAATATGCTCCCGGCAGTGCGGGACTTAGATGTACCGGTGGTACTGGTGAACGTACAGAAATTGAAAGCGCCGGATTATGCAAACACCGATATGCCGAAATGGCTTGGCGAGCTCTATGCCTGCGGCGCGGTGGGAGAGATGGTGGCTGATCTGGAAAGAGCAGGAAAGCGTCATGCGGTCATTACCGGTGTGGCAGAAGGCGGGGACAGCTATGTCCAGGCAGAGATCGAGGAGTGGTGCAGGGCTGCACAGGTCCGCAGGCGGTTCCGTGATACGAACCTTGCCCAGATCGGAAGACCTTATCCTGGCATGATGGATCTGTATATCGATGAGACGAACCTGTATCACAGGATGTGGGTGTACACAAAGCAGTTTGACTGGGAAAAGATGTGGGCGATCGCAGATGATATCACCGATGAGGCTGCGATCCGGGACAAAGCCCAGGAGATCTTAGATACCTTTGAGATCGAAGGCGGAGGGACCATCGAAAAGGTATGGGATATGGCCCGCTATGTGGTGGCCTTCGAGCAGTGGGTGAAGGAGGAGCAGCTGGGCTTTGTGGCATCCCACTATGACGGCTTTGCTCAGGGTGTGGCCGGAAAGCTGGACAGTATGCTGATCCCTGCATTTTCAATGCTGATCAAGCAGGGGACAGCCTGCGCAGTGGAAGGGGATATCAAGGTAGCGATGGCCATGTCGATCCTAAAGACGATCTCTGGGACCGGCCAGCTCTCCGAGATGTATTCCATCGATTTTAACGAGGATATCTGTATCATCGGTCACTCCGGATCTGGAGATGCCGCGATCTCCCAGGCCAAAAAGCCTACGATGAAGATCGTCCCGGTATTCCACGGAAAAACGGGCGGCGGCTACCTGACCCAGTTTTACCCGCCCACAGGCCCTGTCACCTATCTGGGGATCACACAGGATAAAAACGGGAACTTTAAGTTTGTCGTGGCGGAAGGCGTGAACGAAGACGGTCCGATCTTCACCTTCGGCGACACCAACATGCGGACACGGTTCACCTGTGGCGCAAGGGAATTCTGCAATAGATGGAGCGAGGCCGGACCGACCCACCATATGGCGGCAGCAGTGGGGAGACATATCGACACGATCTTAAAGGTGGCGAAGATCTTTAACGTGTCGGTGGATATCGTGACGAGATGACATAAGAGAGGATGGAAGCTGAAGCTATCCAGCTATCACCATATAAAGGAGATCCCATAAGAGGACCAGGCAGAGCAGACGGACCTGGAGAAAAGGTCCAGAAAAAGATATTTGGAGGTATAGGATATGAAGGTTTTAGAAGCAGCGTTTGTAAAGGGATTTATCCGGATGGCCACAGACGGATGGGAGCAGGGCTGGCATGAGAGGAACGGCGGGAACTTGAGCTACCGGATCAAGGCAGAGGAGATAGGATCTGTACAGGAGGAGCTTTCTTGCAAAGAATGGCAGCCGATCGGGACCACTGTCCCAGATCTGGCAGGGGAGTATTTCCTGGTGACGGGATCTGGAAAATATATGAGGAATGTAGAGATCAAGCCGGAGGATTCGATCTGTATCGTTGAGCTGGACGATAAGGGAGAAAGATATCGGACCTGCTGGGGCCTTGTGAACGGTGGGAGACCGACCAGTGAGCTGCCCTCCCATCTGATGAACCATGAAGTAAAGAAAAAAGTGACGAACGGACGGTATCGGGTGATCTATCATGCCCATACCACAAATACTATCGCCCTTACCTTTGTCCTTCCTTTAGAGGACGAAGCCTTTACCAGAGAACTCTGGGAGATGGCGACGGAATGTCCGGTGGTGTTCCCGGATGGGATAGGCATCGTTCCCTGGATGGTGCCGGGTGGACGAGATATCGCAGTGGCCACAAGCGAACTGATGAAAAAGTATGACGTAGCGATATGGGCTCACCACGGCATGTTCTGCGCAGGAGAGGACTTTGATATGACCTTTG
The DNA here is from genome assembly GCA_910588895.1 of uncultured Lachnospiraceae bacterium. GTDB lineage: Bacteria > Bacillota > Clostridia > Lachnospirales > Lachnospiraceae > Caccovicinus. The sequence goes on along the minus strand of CAJUSS010000160.1, from coordinate 3,319 downwards.
GGCTGATGCACACGGTAGAGAAATCGGCGGAGATCTTAGTGAAGGTCCTCTCCATGACGCCGAACAAACGCCAGACGATCCAGCCAGATGACTTCAGGAACCTGGCAGTTGACTTTAAGGTCACGCTTCCGGAGAGATTTTTATATGAGAAGCACTGAACCTAAGATCGAAACCGGCTGGGTCTATGCCCCAGGTACGGTCAGGTGATGCAAGAGCGTATGGAAGAGGAGAAAAGGATATGGAGAGATATGCGTGGAAGGGGCGTGTAGCGCCCGGCAAGATCGAAGAATATAAAAAGCGCCATGATGAGATCTGGCCGGAGATGGTAGAGGTCTTAAAGCGGGCCGGGATCTGCCACTATAGCATCTGGCTGACCGGAGATGAGCTGTTCGGATACTATGAGTGCGAAAAGGGGATCTATCATGCGGCAAAGATACAGGAGGAGAGCGAGGTAGTGAAACGCTGGGACGAGTCCATGAAGGGGATACTCATCATGGAAAAGGACCTGGTGACAGGGGCGCAGCCTCTTTTAGAGCAGGTATTTTGGCTGGAATGATGAGCGTTGTCCAAGTCGGCCTGAAAAGGCTGTGGGGAAAGAAGAAAAGGATCAAAAAGAAAAGGATCAAATAGAAAAGCTAGAGGATTAAAAAGCAGCGAGGAGGAGCGCATTATGAACAGATTTACATTGAACGAGACATCTTACCACGGCAGCGGAGCGATCTTTGCGATCCCGGAGGAGATCGCAAGGAGAGGGTTTAAGAAGATCTTTGTGGTCACAGACCCGGATCTTTTAAAGTTCGGGGTCACATCCAGGGTCACGGATCTTTTGGATGCTGCAAAGGTGGCCTATACGGTTTACAGCGATATCAAGCCGAACCCCACCATTGAAAATGTCCAGAACGGCGTAAAGGCTTTCAAAGAGGCCCAGGCAGACTGTATCGTAGTGATCGGAGGCGGTTCCTCCATGGATACCTCCAAAGCGATTGGGATCATCATCACGAACCCGGAGTTTGAGGATGTCCGTTCTCTGGAAGGGGTAGCGGACACTAAAAAGCCTTCTGTCCCGATCATCGCCGTTCCCACCACAGCCGGGACTGCCGCAGAGGTGACGATCAACTATGTGATCACAGATGTGGAAAAGAAGAGGAAATTTGTCTGTGTGGATCCTCATGATATACCGGTGGTGGCGGTGATCGATCCGGATATGATGTCAACCATGCCCAGGGGACTGACCGCGGCTACCGGTATGGATGCTCTAACCCATGCTATCGAGGGTTATATCACAAAGGGTGCCTGGGAGCTTTCGGATATGTTCCATATCACAGCCATCAAGATGATCTCCGATTCGCTGAGAGGCGCTGTGGCAAACGAAAAGGCCGGACGTGAGGGCATGGCTCTGGGACAGTATGTGGCCGGTATGGGATTTTCCAATGTTGGCCTGGGCGTGGATCATGCCATGGCTCATACCTTGTCCGCATACTATGGCACCCCTCATGGGGTCGCCTGTGCTATCCTTCTCCCCACTGCCATGGAGTTCAATAAGGAGTACAGCAAAGAGAAGTACCGGGAGATCGCCCGTGTCATGGGAGTAAGAGGCGTGGACGAGATGGATCAGGAAGGATACCGCCAGGCAGCGATCCAGGCTGTGAAGAAGCTCAGCGAGGATGTGGGGATCCCCCAGTCTCTGCGTGAGATCGTAAAGGAAGAGGATATACCGGCCCTGGCGCAGTCTGCTTATGCCGATGCCTGCCGGGAAATCCGAGAGAGACCAGTGTAGAGGATATCATCGGATTGTATAAGAGTCTGCTTTGATCTGATCAATAAGATGAAAGCCGATCCAGACAGGCTATCCATGGGATCGGTCCCATGCGCAGCCCTGCGTAACGCCTCTCTCCCGGAAACGTTGGTTTAAACGGTTCAGCACCAGATGCTTGTTTGCGCTCCACATAGGGGCGATCAGAAGGGACTTTGTCCCGTCCCCGGTGAGGCGGTGGATGACGATGTCCGGCGGGAGCAGTGCGATACAGTCGATGACCAGGTCTAAGTATCCCTCCATCGAGAGGAGGGGAAAAGGATGCCGGGCATATAGATCTGCAAGATCGGTTCCTTTAAGGATATGGAGGAGCTGCAGCTTGATCCCCTGGATATCCTGACGGGCGAGATAACGGACCGTATCGAGCATCTCTTCCCGGCCTTCGCCGGGGATACCTAAGATCACATGGACGATCGTCTCCAGACCCCGTGCCCGGAGCCTTTCTACCGCGTCCTGAAAACAGGAAAGAGGATAGCCCCGGCGGATAAAGACAGCAGTGTCTTCATGGATCGTCTGTAGTCCCAGCTCGATCCATACCGGCTTGATCTGGTCCAGATCAGAAAGAAGGTCCAGGACCTCTTCTGACAGGCAGTCCGGACGTGTGGCGATGGAGAGCGCACGGACTTTGGGGTGTCGGATGGCGGCAGTAAATAGTCCTTGCAGATAGGAGATAGGAGCATAGGTATTGGTGTAGGACTGGAAGTAAGCGATATAGGCTTCCGGAGATGATCCCAGCTTGCGCCGGATCCGGGCAGATCCGGCTTCTATCTGGTCAAGGATGAGGGCCTGGAGCTGCTCATGAGCAGATACATTGGATTGGTCTTGGAAGATCGGTCCTTTGGTATGCGCCAGGTCTCCTAATGGCACGGCATGCTCCCCGGATCCCCCGGCGCTGCAGAAGATGCAGCCCCGGGTATCCAGGGAGCCATCCCGGTTAGGACAGGTCATGCCTCCGTCTAAGGCGATCTTATAGACCTTTGTCCCAAAGCGGTGTTTCAGTTCATGATCTAGTGAATGCCAAGGTTTATCATCCCAATACATCGTTTTTTCCTTTCTGATCCCCTGCTCTGCATCAAACAGATGATACTGTTTCATCCGGCAAATTTTTCCATCTTATCCAATTTGTGTTCATACACATTCTCATAACCGTTTGGTGATAGATATCATCTATGGTTGGCAGATCCATCATGTCTTCCACCGCCTGTTATCAAAACCCAATATCCAGGCGGTCATGCTCCATGTAGGGTGCTGTGGTCCGGTGGACCACGCTTAGCACGGACCGGAACGAAGTGGAGACCTCGGACCCATGGCCATTCGATCAAAAGTCGATCATTCTCTGATAAGATCTATCGTATCACAAGACAAAAGATCCAATCCACCGTTCTGCGGTCTCTACAGTGACCTGACATGCCTTTGCAATATCCTGTAGAGGAATCTCCATTTCATGCAGAGAAAACAATGTCAGGGCGGTCCTTTTCCCATTACGAGAAAAGTTAATCCCTGCCA
>CAJUSS010000159.1 GCA_910588895.1 uncultured Lachnospiraceae bacterium | reverse complement strand
AACGGCGTTCTCTCTTATTATACTGCAGGATCGCCGTTTTGGCGGTGTGGGATGATCAGAAGAGGAGGTGTGAAGATATGTTTGCCACCAGGCTCATCAGCGGGCTGATCTTAGTGGTATTGGCCCTGTTCATCGTAGGCAGAGGAGGCGCCTGCCTGTTTTTGGCATCCGCGGCGATCTCCTGTATCGGGCTGTTCGAGCTGTACCGTGTGATGAAGATGCAGGATAAGCTTTTAGGGGCGGTAGGCTATGGAGCTGCTCTGTCCTATTATGTGCTGGTGTGGTTCCATCAGGAGCGGTTCATCACATTGGTGGCGATCTCCGCGCTGATGCTCTTTATGGCGATCTATGTGGTGACTTTTCCCAAATATGGGACGGAGCAGGTGACGGTGGCCTTTTTCGGCATCTTTTATGTGGCGGTCATGTTTTCTTATCTTTATGAGACCAGGATGATGGCGGATGGGCGATATCTGGTCTGGCTGATCTTCCTCAGCTCATGGGGCTGCGACACCTGTGCCTACTGTGTGGGCATGCTCTTTGGAAAGCATAAGCTGGCTCCGGTCCTAAGTCCCAAAAAGTCCATAGAAGGGGCGGTGGGCGGCGCTTTAGGGGCAGCTCTCTTAGGCTTTTTATATGCCATGTTCTTTGGCAGCTATATGGATGAGGTGGCTGACCCGCGCATCGCCTGCCCGGTGGCCTGCTGTATCGCGGCGGTGATCTCCCAGATCGGGGATCTGGCGGCCTCTGCCATCAAGCGGAACCACGGTGTAAAGGACTATGGGAACCTGATCCCCGGACATGGGGGGGTCTTAGACCGGTTTGACAGCATGCTCTTTACAGCTCCGGCCATTTATTTTGCATTGACATTTCTGCGCTGATCCTCCCGGTACTGTCCACGGATCGGCCGTTCACAGCAGCGCTCCTTGTTTTCACCGGTCTTTACGCACAGGAAGAGCTTGGGAGATAGCTGTGGATGGGCTTTGGGGATATTTATAGGGACGATATGCGCCATCAGGAGGGATACAGATGAAAAAGATATCGATCTTGGGATCCACCGGCTCCATCGGGACGCAGACTCTTGAGGTAGTCCGTGCGAATGGGGATATCCAGGTGACCGCTCTGGCTGCAGGGAAAAATATCCGGCTTCTGGAGGATCAGATCCGGGAATTTAGGCCCAAGATAGCCTGTGTGTGGGAAGAGGATATGGCAAGGGAACTGAAGATCCGTGTGGCAGATCTGCCGGTCAAGATCGTCTCCGGTATGGACGGACTGATCTGTGCCGCCGCAGAGCCCTCTGCCGATATAGTGGTGACGGCTGTCGTGGGGATGATCGGGATCCGGCCGACCATAGCCGCCATCGAGGCCGGCAAGGATATCGCGCTGGCAAATAAGGAGACCCTGGTATGCGCCGGCCACATCATCATGGAGCTGGCCAGGGAAAAAGGGGTGCGGATCCTCCCGGTGGACTCGGAGCACAGCGCCATCTTCCAGTGCCAGAACGGAGAGCGGGAGGCAGGGAATCGGATCCAGAAGATCTTGCTGACCGCTTCAGGGGGGCCGTTTAGAGGATGGACCAGAGAGCAGCTTAGAGAGGTCCGCCTGGAGGACGCCCTAAAGCACCCGAACTGGACTATGGGGCATAAGATCACCATCGATTCCTCCACCATGGTCAATAAGGGACTCGAAGTGATCGAGGCAAGATGGCTCTTCGGGGTAGACTTTGACCAGATCCAGGTGGTGGTCCAGCCCCAGAGCATCATCCACTCCATGATAGAGTTCGAGGACGGCGCGGTGATCGCCCAGATGGGGACTCCGGATATGAAGCTGCCGATCCAGTATGCCCTGTATCATCCCCAGAGACGAACGCTTTCGGGGGACCGCTTGGATCTTTGGTCCATAGGAGCGATCCAGTTGGAGAAGCCGGATATGGAGGTCTTTAGGGGGCTTGGGCTGGCTTACGAGGCCGGTCGGACAGGCGGCACCATGCCGGCCGTGTTCAATGCGGCCAATGAGAAGGCGGTCAGCTTATTCCTGGACAGGAAGATCCCATATCTGACCATCACAGATATGATCGAAGAGGCCATGAGGGCCCATCATCCGATCGAAGACCCTACGGTGTCGGAGATCTTAGAAGCAGAACAAGAAACTTATGGATCGATAGAAAGCAGGTGGTAGGTTGCTAAATATCTTAGCAGCGATCCTTTTATTTGGATTTATCGTTATGTTCCATGAATTAGGGCATTTTCTACTGGCGAAGCTGAACCGGGTAGGGGTGATGGAGTTTTCCATCGGCATGGGCCCGCGGATCTTTTCCTATAAAGGAAAGAATACCCGGTACTCCTTAAAAGCCCTCCCTCTGGGCGGCTCCTGCGCTATGGTAGATGAGGATACGGACAGCAAAGCGGCTGATGGATTCTTGAGCAAGCCGGTATGGGCAAGGATCATGGTGATCGCGGCAGGGCCGGTCTTTAACTTTATCCTGGCGTTTCTCTTTGGAGTGGTGATCGTAAGCTACCGGGGGTATGACCTGCCGGTGGCTACCGGCATCCTGGAAGGCTATCCGGCAGAAGCGGCGGGCTTAGAGGCAGGCGACCTGATCCTGTCCATCAACGGACAGCGGCTGATGGATTACCGGGACTTGAGCATGTTCCTCCAGCTCCACCCGGAGACTGAGCTGGATATATGTTATGGCCGTCTGGCCGAAGAGCAGAAGGAGGATCCGGAGGCCTGGTATGTGAACGGGACAGCATATGAAGTGGCCACCACAAAGCTGACCACGATCTTTAATGAGGAGACCCAGAGCTATATGATGGGGATCGAGCACCTGCCCCGCTATCATCGGCCCAAGAACCTGCTCCATCTCTGTCAGCTGGGCTGGCACGAGGTGATGTTCCAGGGACGGGCCGCTATCGAGAGCTTCGGCCTTCTGTTCCGAGGCTATCTGGGAACGGAGGACCTTGGCGGCCCGGTGCGGATCGTGGCAGACATCGGCCAGGTGGTGGAGCAGGTCCGTCCAGCCGGGTGGCTCAGCGTGCTGCTGACCCTGATGAACATCGGCGTGGTCTTGAGCGCCTCCTTAGGCACCATGAACCTCCTTCCGATCCCTGCCCTGGACGGAGGCCGCCTGGCCTTTTTGCTGATCGAAGCTGTCCGCGGCAGGGCCATCGACCAGGAGAAGGAAGGGATGGTCCATATGGTGGGGCTGATGCTCCTGATGGGGCTGATGCTGCTGATCATGTTCAATGATATACGGAACCTGATGGTGGGATGGCTGCGGTGATCTTGGGGCGATCCCTTGTGACAGTCCATAAAGACAGGCGAATATTGTAGATAGACCAGAAAAGGAGTCCAAACATCTATGGGACGTAAAGATACGAAAATGATCCGGATAGGGGACAGGACGATCGGCGGCGGCAGTCCGATCGCGATCCAGTCCATGTGCAATACCAAGACGGAAAATGTGGGGGCTACCGTGGCCCAGATCCATCGGCTGGAGGATGCCGGCTGTGAGATCGTGCGGGTGACGGTCCCCACCATCGAGGCGGCGAAGGCCGTGAAGGAGATCAGGCAGGAGATCCGCATCCCGTTGGTGGCGGATATCCATTTTGACTATAAGATGGCGATCGCGGCCATTGAGAACGGAGCCGATAAGATCCGGATCAATCCGGGGAACATCGGGGACACAGACCGGGTGAAGGCTGTGGTGGAAGCGGCGAAGGCCCATCAGGTGCCGATCCGGGTGGGGGTCAACAGCGGCTCCCTGGAAAAGGCACTCTTAGAAAAGTACAAAGGAGTGACCGCAGAAGGGCTGGTGGAGAGCGCTTTAGATAAGGTGCGGCTGATCGAGGAGCTGGACTATGACCAGCTGGTGATCAGCATCAAGTCCTCTGATGTGCGGATGTGCATCCGCGCCCATGAGCTGATCGATCAAAAGACGGACTATCCCCTGCATGTGGGGATCACCGAGGCCGGGACCTTGTATTCCGGGACCATCAAGTCCTCTGTGGGTCTGGGGATCATCCTGCATGAAGGGATCGGGGATACGATCCGCGTATCCCTCACCGGAGACCCGGTAGAGGAGGTAAAGTCGGCAAAATCGATCCTGCGCACCTTGGGGCTCAAGGAGGGCGGCGTGGAGGTGGTCTCTTGTCCTACCTGCGGCCGCACCAACATCGATCTGATCTCCCTGGCCTCCAAGGTAGAGACCATGGTGGAGGAGTTCGACCAGCTTAAGGGCGTGAAGGTCGCGGTCATGGGCTGTGTGGTCAATGGGCCGGGGGAAGCCAGGGAAGCCGATATCGGGATCGCCGGCGGGATAGGAGAAGGGCTGCTGATCCGCAAAGGACAGCCGGTACGCAAGGTGCCGGAGGAGGAGATCATAGATGTGCTCCGGCAGGAGCTGGTCCGAATGACGAAGGAGCAGACCGCTTCCGGCGGTTGACGGACCGGACGGACCATCTCTGCCAGCTTTAGATCGATGTTCTATGTCCTGCAGGTGTGCGTTCAGCTGCCCAGCAAAGAGACGGGGAGACAGGGCGCGCCAAAAGATAAGGAGCGCAAGGAAGCTTTCCCAATGTTCAGATAAGGAGTGAGGACTGTTACATGGCCAATGGATTTTTAGATGTATTTCCAGGACTAAATATCGCGGAAGAGTTAAAAGAGCTCTTAAAACTGGTGGAGGTCCCCAAGGTGACCGCTGCCAGGGATAGGAGCTCGATCCGTGTCTATATCGAAAGCCCCAGACTGATCCACAAGCAGGTGATCTACGACCTGGAGAGAGGGATCAAGGAGCAGCTGTTCCCCGAAAAGCAGCTGCTCGTCCGGTTCCAGGAAAGATACCGATTATCCGGCCAGTACACGCCCAGGAAGCTTTTGGAGGTCTATAAGGACAGCATCGCTTTAGAGCTTAAGAACTACAGCATCGTGGAATATTCCATGTTCAAGAAGGCGGAGTTTTCCTTCCCGGAGCCGGACCTTGTGAAGATGACCGTGGAGGATACCATCGTTGCGAAGGAGAAGGCCGGGGAGCTGAAACGGATCTTAGAGAAGATCTTACAGGAACGGTGCGGTCTGTCGGCGGTGGTGGACTTTACTTATGTGCCGGCGAAGGAGAGCAAGATCCGTAAGGCAGCGGCAGAAGCGGAAGCCGCCGCTGCAGCCGCCTATGCGGCTGCCTTGAGAGAGCGGGGCAGTGAGATGGTCCCAGGAGATGAGGAGGTTCCCTGGGAGACGGGAGCCGACGGGGCCGGGATGGCTGCCCAGGGGGCCGGCCTGTCCTTAAAGCCGTCCGAAAAAAGGAGTGGTGGAAAGCTCCCGGCAGACGCTGCCAAAAAAGGCGCTTTTTCCAGAAAAGGAGAAGGCGGATGGAGAGGCGCCGGAAGGACCGGGTACCCGGCCAGAAGGTCGGATAACCCGGATGTACTCTGGGGCAAGGATTTTCCGGACGGCTTTTCCCCGATCGATCAGATCGAAGGAGAGGTGGGAGAGGTCACGGTCCGCGGCAAGATCCTCACAGTGGAGAAGCGGGAACTTAAGGGCGGCGAACGCTCCATCGTGATCTTCGACGTATCTGACTTTACCGATACGATCACAGTCAAGCTCTTCGCACGCCAGGAGATGATGGAGGATGTGGACAAGGCGGTGGCCAAGGGGAGCTTTATCAAGATCCGCGGGGTCACCACGATCGACAAGTTCGACCATGAGCTGACCTTAGGCTCTGTGGTGGGCATCAAAAAGTGCGAGGACTTTACCAGCAAGCGGATGGACAACAGTCTGGAAAAGCGGGTGGAGCTCCACTGCCACACCAAGATGAGTGATATGGATGCCGTATCCGATGTGAAGGATATCATCAAGAGGGCCAAACAGTGGGGGATGCCGGCCCTGGCGGTGACGGACCATGGCTGCGTCCAGGCCTTTACCGACGCGGCCCACGCCCTGGATAAGGGGGATGACTTTAAGATCATCTACGGGGTGGAAGGGTATCTGGTGGACGATATGAAGCAGCTGGTGGAAAACCCCAGAGGCCAGAGCCTTTCCGACACCTTTGTGGTGTTCGATATCGAGACCACCGGCTTCTCCCCGGAGAAGGATAAGATCATCGAGATCGGGGCGGTGAAGGTGGAGGGCGGGAAGCTGACCGACCGGTTCAGCGTCTTTGTGGATCCCGGCGTGCCGATCCCCTTTGAGATCGAGAAGCTGACCAGCATCAATGACAGCATGGTCTTAGGACAGCCGAAGATCGATGTTATCTTGCCCAGGTTTTTGGAATTCTGCGGCGATGCCGTGCTGGTGGCCCACAATGCTTCCTTCGATGTGAGCTTTATCAGCCAAAATGCCTCTTGGCTGGGGATCCCCTTTTCGCCTACCGTGCTGGACACGGTAGCCCTGGCCAGGGTGCTGCTGCCGTCCTTGAACCGGTACAAGCTGGATGTGGTCGCCAAGGCGTTGAACGTCTCGCTGGAGAACCACCACCGGGCAGTGGACGATGCGGGAGCTACCGCAAAGATCTTTGAGGAATTTATCAAGCGGCTCAGAGAGCGGGGGATCGAGACCTTGGATGCGCTCAATGCCTTGAGCGAGATGACGGCGGAGGCGATCTGCAAGCTTCCCACCTACCATGTGATCATCCTGGCAAAGAACGATCTGGGGCGGATCGCTCTCTACCGCCTGGTCTCCCTGTCCCATCTGGAATATTTCTCCAGGAGGCCCAGGATCCCCAAGAGCCTGCTGGCCAAATACCGGGAAGGTCTGATCATCGGATCGGCCTGTGAGGCGGGCGAGCTGTTCCAGGCTGTGCTGCGCGGCGTTCCGTCTTTGGAGCTGGCCAAGCTGGTGGACTTTTATGATTATCTGGAGATCCAGCCATTAGGGAACAACCAGTTCATGCTGCGGGATGAGAAGAGCACCGTAAAGACAGAGCAGGACCTGATCGATCTGAACCTGAAGATCGTCCGGCTGGGAGAGGAGTTTGGAAAGCCGGTGTGCGCCACCTGTGACGTGCATTTTTTGGATCCGCAGGATGAGATCTACCGGAGGATCATCGAGGCCTCCAGAGGCTTTAAGGACTGTGACCAGCAGCCGCCCTTATATCTTCGGACCACAGAGGAGATGCTGGAGGAGTTTGGCTACTTAGGACCGGACAAGGCGGAGGAGGTGGTGGTCACCAACACCCGGATGATCGCCGATATGTGTGAGAAGATCGCGCCGGTGCGGCCGGATAAGTGCCCGCCGGTGATCCAGGATTCGGACACCACGCTGCGGAAGATCTGCTACGACCGGGCCAGGGCGATCTACGGGGAGGAGCTGCCCAAGATCGTGACCGACCGTCTGGAGCGGGAGCTGAACTCGATCATCAGCAACGGCTTTGCCGTCATGTACATCATCGCCCAAAAG
>CAJUSS010000158.1 GCA_910588895.1 uncultured Lachnospiraceae bacterium | reverse complement strand
TCATTTTCATAGCTGCCGAGGGCGGACTTTGAAATTTGTGTCAGCTCCGCAAGTGTTAATTCGTTCATTGCTTTCTGCTCCAGCATTTTGGATAGTTGTCAATCTTGCTTCTACTTGTTCGCCAAAGGTGTGAAGCTGATCGTTCTGTTCCCTTCGGCTTTCTTGAAGCGCAGTTGTTATGGTTCTCCCGATCTGCTCATTGCTATCAATACCAGCTTTTTGGATAACTGTCAATTTGATCTCCACCTGTCGTTGAAACTCGCCAAGTTGTCGGTTAACCTCATTACGGTTTGTCGATAATGTGTCTTGAATACTCTTTTGGATAACACCGAAACGTTCAAACTGTTCGGTTGCACCACTTGCAATTTGTTTTTGTATACCATTACGTTGTTCCTCAGCGGTGCGCTTTAATAAAGATATTATTTCATCAATATCGGATTTCTTATGTCCTACAATTTGCAATATGATAACAACCAAAAGCAAAACAACAGCTACAATACCTAAAATCTCTGATGATCCCATTTTCATTCCCCTTTCTACTATAGGATGTGTCTGATCGATGTTCATCCATGCCAAAAAAATTCTTGATGACATACCCATCTAGGACAAAAGAATAAGAGAAAAAGCCCTCTCCCCAAGGATAGGATCTGATAGACCAACTATCGTAACGGCCTTTGAGAAGGGCTTTTTGCTCTACTGATCAGTATCCTCTATAATGAGCAAAATGAAGAGATCACTCGATCGTAAAGGATATGGGATCGCTTTCAAAAATAGTCTGATAATTGTCTGCATCGTAGATGCGGAACGTTAGTTCTGCCTCGTGGATCTCATCTATCCCGTTTTCTTCTAATTCTGAGGAAAAGAGGGTGATATCATCCAGCGCCTTCTTACCGTCGTATATCGTACTTGAAAATAAAGGGGTGACCATGAAGCCATTTACGGACATATTGTCACAACTGATCCCTATATTTTTTCCGGAATCATTTTCAATATACAGGAGCAGGGCCTTCCCCCAAAAGCTGTTTTCATCTACATATTGTCCGATCACTTTGACCCCGGCTGCATTTAACAGTTCTTTACCAGCTGCTCCTATGTCATCGACAGCGTCTGCCTTTCCATAGCTGGAGGTTTGTAGTACCACCTTGTCTGCATCATGGAGCGCGGAATAGGAGTTGCCGTCAAAAACATGAAAGTAGATCTCGATCTGACCGATATCTGTGAGCCCTGCGGCCTCAAGCGCACTTGATGAAAAATAGATCGTGGTGTTGGCTTTTTTTCCGGGAGCGACTGTCTGTGAAAAAAGGTCGGTGATCATATAGTCATCTATGATCAGTGCGTTACAGCTGACCCCTAGATCCTTTCCGCTCTTATTCTCGATCAGTACTTTAAGGCCTTTTCCCCATATGATATCTTGTGTTAATTCTTTTGCGGTCACTCGTAGGCCTTCCCATTCTAAAAGGACTTGTTCTTCGATCGTCGGCAGTTGGTCACCTTTTTGGTCTGGTATGCTGTCTTGTGTTTTTAGCGTGTCCGCACTTTCCTGGTCATCCAAAGCAGCCTCTGCGCCATCATCTTCCGAGGAAAGGGATCCATCTTTAGCAGCGCGGCTGACCTCTGCGATCGCGGCAGTCTCTGATGGGGGATCTGAAGGGGACGAAGCAAAACAGGCGACTATCCCGATCGCTACTACGATCAGGACGGCGATCAGACAGCCATTTTTCTTTTGCTTCTTTCTGCAGTTCGGGCATATTATTGCTCCATAAGGGATCTCTGTCTTACAATATCTGCACAGCTTTGTCCCGGGCTTTTCTTTTGTCATTGTTTATTTCCTCCTTTTTCCATAACAAACCTATCGCCAGCACTTCATTTATCTTATCTGACATTGATCTATAAGTCAATATAAACTAATAGGTTTCTTATTTTTTTCGGAGATCCTGCATATAATGAAACGGGGTGATACACATGATGATCGATTATCAGCTGATCGGAAAACGGATCGCGGAGCAACGAAAGAGTAAACATATAACCCAGGAGAGTTTAGCAGAATATCTGGATATCTCTACCGCTTATGTGAGCAAGATCGAACGGGGAAAGACCCAGCTGAGTCTGGAACGGTTGGTAGAGATCTGTCATTTTTTAGATTTGTCTCCCTCTGTATTGATCGAGGGCGGCGATCCGACCTCTGCCTCGTATATGCTCCCTGAACTATCTGAGCTGCTGGATCAATGTCCAAAGGAGCTGCTCCCCCTGATCAAAAGCATCATCGAGGACGTGGTCCGGTTTTATAAGGGGAAAATATGACCCTGCGGACTTCCTGATCTCCATGTCCGTATCTTATCATGGGAAAGGAGTGGTTTTGGTGTGCTGTCGGCACACAGACCATCCATCTAAAGGCTTTTTTTGGAAGCCGGATCACTCTAAAAGCATTTTTATCATCTCGGGGGTACAGACGGCGATCACAAAAACAAAGGTCCCAAATAAGATATATCCTCCGATGCGTACCCACCAGTCCTTGCGATCGATCAGAGGGAGGTATCGGGATATCCCGCCATAGTCAGTGACCATGGCGACGATAAAGAACAGCGCGATCCCGCAGCACAGCCGGTCTAAAGCTGTGTAAAAGGGCCTTCCGGCATTTGTCTCGACTTCCAGTTCGGCAGAGAGGGAGAAGATAGTAAAGTATCCGAATATCGCGACGGCCATCTTCCACACTTTATGGCTGCGGAACCCTGGGATCGGCCAGAGCCTGGCCTGTGTGTGGGCTGTCGGGGCAGCTCCTCCTGTTCCCAGGAGCAGGTCCTGCGCCACCTCATGGATCGTCTGATACCGCCTGTCCGGGTCCAGATAGGTGCATTTTCGGATGATGGCGGACAATGGCCCTGTGTAGGGTTCCGTATCCCCATAGCTCCCTGTCAGCATACGCTCGATCACGATCCCAAGAGCATAGATATCGGTCCGGGCATCGGTCTGGGAAAACCCAAATTGCTCTGGGGCGGCATAACCGGCTGTGCCGATCAATTCCGTATCCCGGGCAGCGCCTTCTATATGGTAGCGGGCCGCATTGAAATCGATCAGCTTTACGATCCCATCTCCGGTGATCATGATATTGGACAGCTTGATATCTCGGTGGATGATCGGGTGGGGCTGGTCATGGAGGCAGGCCAGGGCTTTACAGAGCTGCAAAAGAAGGGGGCGCGCGTCCTCTTCCGTCAGCCCGTGTTCCCGCTCCACGCGTTCTGCCAGCGTCTCTCCGTTGATGTACTCCTCCACCGTATAGAGCTTTCCATCCTGTTCCTGGCATAGGAAGAGCTTAGGGATATGTACATCACAGATCTTGGCCAACTGCTCATAGACTTCTTTTTTATAGACCTCCAGACATTTCTTTACATAGACTCGTTTGCTCTGCTTGTGGAGCACCAGACAGATATGCTCATATCTCCCTAAAAAGACGATCTCTCCATAGTCATCTAATGTATTTTTTTGAGGCATACATTCCTCCTATCTCCTGTGGGGCGTTGCGTTCCATACAGGGGTTTTTCAGCAAAAGAGCGTGCTGCTTTTCGGTTGGACAAAAGCTTTGCGGCTGGACTGGCGTGGGTGTGGATAGGGACAAGCGCTTCCCATCGGACCGAGAACGATAACATTGGGACTTGTCAAAAATAAGTTTGTCCTGTACCATAAAAACAGTGGGCCAGATCCTTTAGTCTCCCCGCCACAGACGAAAAAAGAAAAGAGCGTGTCATGATGGACGAAAAGAGCACAGACCAGTTATTCGATATCCTGACCAGCACCCATTCTCCAAAGGGATTGGACCAGTATATCATCTGCCATACCCAGCCGGATGCGGCATTTTCCTTTAAGCGTGCCTTCGATCAGCTCCTGCAGCAGCATAAGCTTAAAAGATCCGAGGTCATCCGTCGTTCCGGTCTGGAAAGGACCTATGGGTACCAGCTTTTGAACGGCAGAAAGCAGCCGGGGCGGGACAAGATCCTGGCGCTCAGCATCGCCGCCGGTTTTTCCCTGCAGGAGGTCCAGCAGCTTTTAAAACGATCCAAGGAGGGGGCCTTGTATCCCCGCTCTTCACGGGACGCTGTGCTCATCTATGGGATCGAACACCATCTGGATGTGCTCCGTGTCAATGAGATGCTGGCCGATACAGGTGAGCCGCTCTTGCGCCTTTAAGCGGCCGGGGCCTTTTTATCGTTTGCGGATCGGCGGCTGTCCGCTATCATTATAAATGCTGTGGCGATATGTGTCCATATCTAGTTGGCAGGCCTGTGGATCGTAACGGCGGGCCTGTCGCCCTGCGTTTTTTATTTTACAAATGAGCGATCCCGTGTTATGATAGGAGAGAAAATATGCCGGAGCGCATCATCCGGACAAAACTACCGTATACCAAAGGAGTAGGCGACATGAGACAATTTTTTGGAATGAGCCAGCGAGGCGATCTTACGGAAGCGGTCCGCGGTCTCTATAACCCCCAGTTTATCATGCTATTATCCAATGAAGCGCAATTTGAGGCCCATGTACAGGCTCTGGAGGCACTCTATCCAGGTATCCCCAGCATCGGATGCATCGGGATGAGCTATGATACCCGGGTCGTAGAAAAGGGTGTAGGTGTGATCGCATTTTCAGACGGCGTCAGCGCTACAGCGAATGTGCTGGATCAGGTCTCCACTATGCCGGTCCGTCATATCGAACGGCTAAAGCAGGATCTGATCAAAGTGAACGCCACCAACCGGGATACCGTGTGTATCGACTTTTGCTGCGGAAATGATGCCTGCGTGCTGACCACGCTCTACACCGTGCTGAAAAAGCAGAGCATTTCCTTAGTGGGCGGGACCGGTGATGCCGGGAAGGTGTCTGCGAATGGGGTTGTTTATCAGGACGCGGTGGCTTATGGCCTGGTCCGGAACTTAAACGGCCGGATAAAGACGTATAAGGAAAATATCTATCACCAGCTGGGAGACTATCGCTTCATCGCGGCGGACACCGATCGGGCAAATTACATACTGGGCACCCTGAACGGCCGTCCGGCTAAGCAGGTCTATCAGAGCATCCTCCGGGTGACCGATCAGGAGATCTTGACCCGCACCTTCCAGAACCCCTTCGGGAAGCTCAACGGGGAGGATACCTGCATCATCTCCATCAAAGAGGTCAAGGGGAATGCGCTGGCCTGTTTCCGCCAGGTCAATGACTCGGATGTACTGATCTTGCTGGAGCTGGGAGACTATAAAGCGATCACCCAGGAGACGATCCGCCAGATCTGTCAGGAGTTCCCCAAGCGTTCGGCTGTTTTTTCGGTGAACTGCCTGTTCCGCTACAAGCTGTTTTCCGAGCGGGGCTATATGCAGCAGTATTTGAAGGACATGGCCGCTCTGGGCAGCCATGCCGGCCTGGTGGGCTATGGCGAGCACTATAACGATCGTTTTGTCAACCAGTCCATGACCTGTGTCGTATTTGAGTAAAGGAGAGGATACCATGTTGTTTTTCAACAAAGACCGCCGAAAACAGGAGCGGGTACAGGAAAAAAAGAGTCTGGCTCCTATCCTGCATGTGATGGACAGTCTGAAAGAATACCAGAAGGATATGGTCCAGAAGGAAGTCGCTACACTCTGGGAGCTGAGTCTGATCGGCAGCTCCTTTGAAGGCATATTAAAAGAGGCCGAGACCTTCCAGGTCCGGCTGCAGGATCTGGGGCAGTCGTTTACCAGCATTGACGAGGAAGCCGGTCGTTTTGCACAGGTGCGCGGCGATATCGCCCAGACCGTATCCGAAGCCCGCAAAGATATCGAGGAGCTCACGCAGGTCTCCATGAAAGTGCAGGAGTCCTTTGGCGAGATGGAGAGCACCTTTGAGCAGCTGCAGATCTCCATCAAGGAGATCCAGCAATGTATGGGAAAGATCGTCTCCATCGCAGACCAGACCAATATCCTGGCGATCAATGCCTCGATCGAAGCGGCAAGAGCCGGTGCAGAGGGCAAGGGCTTCGCTGTGGTAGCGTCGCAGGTGAAAAAGCTGGCAGAGGAGATCAAGATCCTGACCGGAGAGGTAGATATGGGGATCCAGGACATGGAAGCGCACTCCGGCCAGCTGAACAACAGTATCTCCACTGCCCAGCAGACTCTGGGCCAGGGCGTTACGATCGTGGCAGAGACCGACCAGAGCTTCCATAAGATCACATCCGCCGCTGACGGCGCTGCCTCGGTCCAGACGGAGATCTCCAATGTGATCGAGAGTTCCAGGAACGCTCTGCAGGGGACCTGCCAGTTCTTTGACCAGATCAGGGATAAGTACCAGGAGGTGGAAAAGCACATCGGTAGGGCCAGCCGCCTGGGGACCACGAAGAGCAGCATGTTCGAAGATGTGGATAATATGCTGTCCCAGGTGCCGCCGATCATCCGGGATATCGAAGCCTAAGGGAGGCCGGCTTTACAAAAACATCAAGGGACAAAAGGGGTTGTGGCAAGATCTTGCCACAGCCCCTTTTGTCCCTAGATCCTGGCGATCCCTTCCGCTACCGCCACATCTGCCACCGCTTTCGCGACTACGTCCGCCACCCGCTTATCCAGAGGAGAGGCGATGATGTTCTGGGCAGAGAGCTCTTCGTCGGGGATCATGCCGGCGATGGCGTAGGAGGCCCGCTGCTTCATGCTCTCGGTGATCTCCTTGGCCCGCACGGACAATGCGCCCTTGAAGATGCCGGGGAAGACTAACACATTGTTGATCTGGTTCGGGAAGTCGGAACGGCCGGTCCCCACGATGGCGGCGCCTCCGGCCAATGCCTCATCGGGCATGATCTCCGGGGTGGGGTTCGCCATGGCAAAGACGATGCCCTTGTTCATGGAAGCGACCATCTCTCTGGTCACCAGGTTGGGGCGGGATACGCCTATGAAGACATCCGCTCCCTTCAGCGCGTCGGCCAGGGTGCCCTGCTCCTTCTCCAGGTTGCTGATGTGGGAGATGGCCTCCTGTCCGGGGTTCAAGCCCTCGTCCCCCTCACAGATGATCCCGTTGATATCGCACATGACCACATTGCCAAAGCCCATATCGATCAGATGGCTGCCGATCGCGATACCGGCAGCCCCTGCGCCGTTGATGACGATCTTGATCTTACCCATCTTTTTGCCGGTCACCTTCAGGGCGTTTAGAAGGGCCGCGGCCACCACGATCGCCGTCCCGTGCTGATCGTCGTGGAAGATCGGGATGTCGCAGATCTCCTTTAAGCGCCGCTCGATCTCAAAGCATCTGGGCGCGGCGATATCCTCTAGATTGATGCCGCCAAAGCTTTTGGAGATCAGGTAGATTGTCTGCACGATCGTATCCACATCCTTTGAATCGATGCACAGCGGGAAGGCATCCACGTCTGCAAATTCCTTGAACAGAGCGCATTTCCCCTCCATCACCGGCATCCCCGCCGCAGGGCCTATATCGCCTAAGCCCAGCACAGCCGTGCCGTCAGTGATCACCGCCACCAGGTTGGACCGCCTAGTCAGCTTAAAGGACTGCTCATAGTCCTTGGCGAAAAACTTTATGCGGAGCTTCGCAGGTTATCGATGTTCAGAGATCAGCTGAAT
>CAJUSS010000157.1 GCA_910588895.1 uncultured Lachnospiraceae bacterium | reverse complement strand
CATAGGTCCCATCCAGGATCGTGTTCTTCCCGTCCAGGATGCCAAAGAGCTGCACCGCGCTCCTCCAGGTGTGGTAATGGGCGCCGTATACCTCCTGGCCTGGGGTATCCACGGTCAGGCTCCTGGCCAGCTCGTCATACTGTTCAAAGGTCATATCATTGGCAGGATACTCCACGCCGGCTGCGTCAAAGACGTCCTTATTATAATACAATACCCAGAAATCGCTCCTGAAGGGCAGCTCATAAAGCTTGCCGTCCACCGCGATCTGATCTGTGATGCCCTTAAAGGCCTCCAGGTCCACCCCGTCCCGGGCGATCAGCTCATCTAAGGGCTCCAGCACGCCTTTGTTCACCAGGGTGGTGTAGCCGGGCACATCCTTGATCGTAACGATATCAAAATCGGAGCCGGAACCTGTTAACTGGGTCCCCAGCACAGTCTGGTAATCGGAGCTCCCCAGGTCCACCATCTCGATCTTCAGATCCGGGTTCGCCGCCTCAAAGGCCTCAATCAGCGGTTTATAGTAGGTGGTCAGGTCCTTATCCCAGATCGACCATTTTAAGACCGTCTGTCCCTCTGCCGCCACTACCGTCTCTGCTGCCGTGGTCGCATCTGCCGCCCCATCAGCCCCGGCAGCTGTCGTCTGTCCGCCATCCGCCTGGCTGTCCGTAGCGGGAGCACCTCCGCCGCAGCCTGCCAGGCTCCCCGCCATGACCGCCGCCAGCGCAAGGCTTAAAAATCGCATTTTTTTCATAACTTTCTTTACCTCCTTATCCTTGTGACGTTAATCTAATCATAGCAATATCTTCCAAGATCCAGAATAGAATATCTTCGAAAAAAGCTTCAATTTTCTCCTCTAAAAAAATGTAATTTTTTCTCATGACCAGTAATTTTCTACGATCGTATCCACTTGACAAGACCGCGCAAAAAGCATATGCTCACTATGAAAAACGTTAAGGAGAGAGCCCCCATGTCAAAAAACGCTCTGCCAGGGACCATCCGCGGCAAGATCTTGCTCAGCACAGCTATCGTCACCGCCACGATCGCCATCATCACCGTGTCGGTCTGCTTCCTGGTCTTCCAGTCTTTTTTAAGGAAGAACCAGCTCCGTTCTGCGGAATATAACCTGCAGGTCGCTTCCAATAATATCTCTGCCTACATGGAAAATATCCTGTACTTCCAGCAGTGGTGCTGTACCAGCACCGATATCGGACGATATCTGGAGGCCTTTAAGGACCAGGAGGGCATGCCGCCGATCTCCTCCAAGAAGGCGTCCCTCAGGATCACCGCCTCCAACACCTATGAACGTCTAAAGGAAGAATATTATAACACCTATGCTTCCGGGCATATCACCCGTGTGGTGATCTCGCCGGTCAACCGGCAGAATTACCTGCAGATCTCCGATGCCGTCTCCAGCAACACCTCGGCAGCCGCCCAGCGCCTGTACCAGTCCGACCGTTTCCGGGCATTGCTGGAAGCTCCCTTCCTGGAGTGGGACGGCCTGATGGCAGATCCCCTCTCTCCCGGCACAGATCCTATCCTCCCGATCGTCCGCCCCATATACAGCCTGTACGGCCCGCAGATGACCGGCTGGTGCTATCTGGCCATCTCTGACCGCGTCTTTTTGGACTATATGGAGACCCTTCCTCTTGAAGAGGATGCCAGTCTCTATCTGCACATAAACGGACATTCCTATCGCTTTCAGGATAAAACGCTGACGGAGGTCCCCTTCGACTGCCAGATCTTATCCGATATCAGCAGCCAGGCCTTTAACCCGGAAAGCCGCGCCTATCAGATCCGATGGGCCGACGGACAGAAAAGAGTCCTGCTCACCTGCCCTTTATGGGACAGCTGGTCCCTTTCTCTGGTCCTTTCCGAGCAGGCCTACGGCCAGCAGAGCAGCCTCTATCTCTGGATCATCGCTGGTACCGTCCTGTCCATCCTTTTGTTAGGCCATATCCTCTACCGGTCCCTGGACCGGATGATCGGCCGCCCTGTAGGATCGCTCTTAGATAAGATCAACGCCATCTCCGAAGGCGATTTTTCTCCTGACCCGGCGATCGAATGGCGGGATGAGTTCGGGGACATCGGCCGCGGGATCAACCAGATGGCCGAGAACGTATCCTCACTGATGGAAAAACGGGTGGCGGATGAAAAGCAGAAAAAGGACTTAGAATACCAGATCCTCCAAAGCCAGATCAACCCCCATTTTCTCTATAACACCTTAAACTCCATCAAATGGATGGCCACGATCCAGAATGCCGCCGGCATCGCTGAGATGACCACAGCCTTGGCCCGGCTGATGAAAAATGTATCCAAGGGGACAACGGCTATGATCCCCCTAAAAGATGAGCTAGATCTTACCATGGACTACTTTTTGATCCAGCAATACCGCTATGGCGGCAATATCTCGATCGACCAGCAGATCGCCTCCGACGAGCTTTACAGCTGCCTGGTCCACCGGTTCACCCTCCAGCCGATCATCGAGAACGCCATGTTCCACGGGATCGAGCCGAAGGGCTGTGTTGGGAGGATCGTCATAAAGGTATGGGCATCTGACGGAGAAGACATGGCGGACCGCCGGCTTTTGATCGCTGTGACCGATAACGGCGTGGGCATGAGCCCGGAGCAGATCCGCCAGGTGCTGGAGGGGGCAGATCCCCCTGCCAACGACCTTTTCCGCCATGTGGGGATCAGCAATGTGGACCGTCGGATACGATACGACTTCGGGAAAGGATACGGCATCACCATCGAGAGCCAGGTAGGCGAATATACCACTATGCTGATCACGCTGCCTTACAAAAAGACACTTTGACAGCGGACAGGGAGAGGAGAGACCATGATAAAATTATTGATCGCAGATGACGAGCCCTTAGTACAGATCGGCATCCGCTCTATGCTGAGATGGGAGGAAATGGGGATCGAGATATGCGGCGTTGCCTCCAACGGGCAGGCTGCCCTGGAGATGGTCCGGGAGCACTCCCCCCAGATCGTGATCACCGATATCAAGATGCCTATCATGAACGGCCTTGACCTGGCAAAGATCTGCCGGAAAGAGTTTGGCCCCATCCCGCTGTTCATCATCCTGACCAGCTACGAGGAGTTCCCCCTGATCAAGGAAGCCCTCTCCTACCAGGTGACCGACTATCTGATCAAGCTGGAGCTGGACGAAAAGGCCCTGACGGACTCCATCCAAAAAGCCCTGGAGCGTTTAGGTGAGCTGGAAGCCAGCCTGGCCTACCGCAAGGCAGACCGACAGCCGATGATGCAGAGCTACCGGGATAAATTCTTCATGCGGCTCCTGCATGATCTTTTTGACAGCCAGGAGCAGTTCGCCATCCAGGCCAGGGACTTAAAGCTAGATCTTTCTGACCGATGCTACTTGGCCTCCCACGGGGAGATCCACAGCGACACGGCCTCCCGGATGGACGCTTCCAGGCAGATGAACCTGTATTCCAGCAGCCTGCAGATGATCGAAGAGCTCCTTGGCAAGCATCTGCCCTGCCACGTCATCCCTTTAGATATCGTCCATTTTGCCGTCATCTACCATTTCCCCACGGTCGCCCAGATGGAGATCAGCCAGATCCGGAACGCCTGGGAGAGCACCTGCTCCATGGTCCACAATTATTTCAATGTGTGGCTCACCATCGGGATCGGCAATATGGCGGACGAGCCCATGAAGATCAGCGCCTCCTACCAGGAAGCCCGTCAGGCCTTTAACCTGGCCCGGCGCTCCTCGCCGGTGGTGCTGTTCTCCCGGGTCAGCGAAAATTCCTGCCGGAACGCCTTTAACATCGCCTTGTTCAAAAATGCCCTGACCCGGGCCTTTGAGGAATTTGACACAGACGCCCTCTATGACACCTTGTCGGAGATCGGAGAGCTGTTCGCTGCTAACCCTAAGCACCCTCTCCAGGCAGTGGACGGCGCCTGTAATATCCTCTATCTGGCCCTCTCCCTGCTCCCTGACGGCAAGGAGGCCTTGGAGGAGATCTTTACCGTCTATCCGGAGGGCTATCGCTCCATCTATGCCCAAAAGGATGTGATCGGGGTCACCCACTGGCTGAACACCCTGCGCGACGGCCTATGCAGCATCTTAAAGAACCGTCGGAAGACCTACAAGAACCATGTGGTCTCCAATGTGCAGAAGTACATCGACAGCCACATCGACGAACGCCTGACCTTGAACGAGGTAGCCGCAGTGTTCGGCTTGAGCCCCAACTACCTGAGCGCCCTTTTTAAAAAGAACTGCCAGATCGGTTTCTCCGAGTACATCACCCAGAAAAAGATCTCCCGTGCCAAGTCCCTCCTGCTGGACCAGGAGCTGAAGATCTACGAGGTGGCGGAGCAGCTGGGCTTTGAGAGCGCGTTCTACTTCAGCAAGGTCTTTAAGAAGGTGGAAGGGATGTCCCCCAGAGATTATGTCCAGTCCCATATGGACACGTCCCCGTAGGCCTGAGCTGCGGAGGATCCGCTTTGCCGGCAGCTTTTTCCGCATATCGAGATCTATAAAAAGCCCGAAGACAGCATGCTCTAGCTCCGCTGCCTTCGGGCCTCCTTCATGGTCCATTTATCTTTTTTATCTCATGCGCCTCATCTTTTATACCCGAATGAGGGGATCTTTCCCCACCGCTCCCGGAAGTGATGAGCGGCCAGCTTCGGTCTGCGGTCCCGGGTCAGCAGACCTTTTTTATTGCCGTCTGCCCGCATACAGCCCTGGACCGTTGCGAAATCTGCAAAATTCCATACATGCTCTCCGATAAAAAAGGGCCTCTTATCAAAGCATGCGTTCTGTCTCTTGTAGAACTCCACCTGGAATTCCTCGCTGAACATCTCCGGGACACACTGATGGATCCCGGCGATGGCGTCGGCGCCGTACTCGGTGATCATCACCGGCTTGCCCTGCTTTTCCCAGTGATCCAGCTCTTGTTCCAGCCCATAGCAGGCCGCGTCCAGGTCGCCGGACAGATTATACCAGCCATAATACCGGTTGATGCAGACGACATCCATGGTCCGGGTCACGATGTCCTTCTCATAGTCGTTCTGGCAGCAGACAAAGGTCACTGGCCGGTCTGCCGGATCCAGCTCATGGGTCAGTTCATACAGAGAGGTCCAATAGTCGTAGGCCGCTTGGGGATAATGCTCGGTATCCGGCTCATTCCCCATAGACCACATGACCACACAGGGGTGGTTCTTATCCCGGGCGATCATCTCCCGGAGCACCTGCTCATGGTGCTCCCGCAGGGGATACTGATAGGGGTCCTCGTTCCCCCCGGCATTGATGCCCACCGCCGGGGTCTCATCGATGACCACGATCCCCTCCTGATCGCATAAGTCATACATCTCCTCCGCATAGGGATAATGGCTGGTGCGGAAGGAGTTGGCGTTGAGCCAGTGGATCAGATTGACATCCTTCATGTCCAGGCACAGATCCAGTCCCCGCCCATGGAAGGCGGAATCCTCATGCTTGCCAAAGCCTTTAAAGTAGAAGGGCTTCCCGTTGATCAAGAAGTCGGTCCCTTCCACCCTGACCGTGCGGACCCCAAAGGACTGCTCGTAACTGTCCTTTCCGTAGGTCACACGGGCCGTATACAGATAGGGCGTACCAGGCCAGGGCCACCAGAGTCTAGCCTCCGGTATGGTCAGCTCCCCGGAAGGCCCTTCTCCTTCTGCCACCACACGGCCCTCCTGGTCCAGGATGCAGATCTTCACCTTTTCCGCCACATCTGCCGTCTCCCCAGCTGTCTCCACATGATAATCCACGATCCCTGTGGTCCCGTCAACAGCAGGCACAAGGGTGATGTCTTTTATATAGTCCTTTGGCGTCGTGTACAGCCGTACCGGCCGGCTGATCCCTCCATAATTAAAAAAGTCGAAATTGGGGAGGTTCTGGGGACGTCTCCACCGTTTTGCCGCCTCCACACTGGGAACGCCCGGGTTATCCGACCCAAAAAATGCCGTGCTCCCTTCATTTCCCACAGGCAGCGTGCTATGGCTCACCCGGTCATCTGCTGCCACCACCAGCTCTGCACTGGTCCCCGCCGGCACCAGCTCCGTGATCTCTACCTCAAAGGGCAGGAATCCGCCCTTATGCTCGGCCACCAGGCTCCCGTTCAGATAGACCTTGGCCTGATGGGTCACCGCGTCAAAGCGCAGGACCCTCCGCTGTCCCTGGAGACAGGCCGGCACCGTGAAACGCCTCCGATAATAGACCCAGCCATAGTGTCCCCGGTAGGCCGGATCCTCCTTCTGGTCATTATAAGAAGCCGGCACCGCGACCCTCTCCATGTCTGCAAATGTCCCACAGTGCTCTCCCGGATCTCGTTCATCTCCCAAACAAAAATCCCATATGCCGGACAGATCCATCACTGTGCGGACTTCATTTGATCTTGGATATAGCAATGTCTTTTTCCTCCTGCATCTTGCTCCGTTTTATCCGGATATCCTCATTTTATCTGCTAGCTTTATTTTACTATGGCTGCGTGCAAGATCCCATGTACTTTCTGATGGCAGACCTGCATTATCTTCCGCTCTCTTTCTATATTGCTTTTGTCCCTTTTCTCCCTTATAATCGTAGATAGGATCGCAGATAGGCCCACAGCTATGACCGCACATGCGGTCTATGCGCATAAGCAGGGACATGGCGTTGGGCATGGACGAGCGATACGAGTAAAAACGATGAGGGAGGACATATGGGAAAGATCATTTTTATCGATGTGGACGGAACACTGGTAGATTATGAGGGGAACCTGCCGGATTCTGCCGTCAAGGCGATCCGCCAGGCAAGAGCGAACGGACACCGGGTCTATATGTGTACTGGTCGCAGCAAGGCTGAGGTCTATCCGCCATTATGGGATATCGGCCTGGACGGCATCATCGGAGGAAATGGCTGCTATGTGGAGGACCACGGTCATGTGGTCATGCACCAGCTGATCACGCTGGACCAATGCCGCAGGGTTGTGGACTGGCTCCATGAGCGGCATCTGGAATTTTACTTAGAGAGCAATAACGGACTTTTTGCCAGCGAGCATTTTGAGGAGCAGGGCGCACCGGTGATGCAGGAATACTCAAAGCGGAAAGGAAATGCTGACGCAGCGCAGCTGACTGTACGTCAGGCCCTCCCGGATCTGATCTTCGGCGGCGAGCTGTACCGGGACGATCTAAACAAGATCAGCTTTATCCTGTCCTCTTATCAGGATCACTTAGATTCCAAGGCACAGTTCCCGGACTTAGAGGCCGGGACCTGGGGCGGCAAGGGCGAGACCGCACTGTTCGGCGACCTGGGCGTCAAGGGCATCACCAAGGCCAATGCGATCGAGCATCTCCTCTCCTATCTCAAGGCGGACCAAAAAGACACCATCGCCATCGGAGATGCCAAGGTGGACATCCCCATGCTGAAATACTGTGCCTTCGGCGTAGCCATGGGCAGCGGCGGCGATGAGATCAAAGCCATGGCCGACTACATCACGGACGATGTGGATAAGGACGGACTGTATAAGGCCTTCTGCCATCTCGGGCTGATCTGACTTGACCCTCTGCCTTGAGGCAGGATGGCCCCTAAGATCTTCAAAACCTGTCACTCCGAAGATCTTAGGGGCCATCTCGTCTTCTGCCCATTTTATTTATCGTCATCATACGGTTCTTCTCGTCAATATAGCGGCACCATCACCCAGCCATCCTGCACATACTGAACATAGGAGATCTGGCTGATATCCAAGGATGCCGAGAAACCTATCGATGACAGAACAAAACGTGGAAAGGGACTGCACTATGAGTAAAATTTTGTTGCTGGAAGATGATATAAGCCTTGTAGACGGTTT
>CAJUSS010000156.1:7597-7855 GCA_910588895.1 uncultured Lachnospiraceae bacterium | reverse complement strand
TCCGGGGGGAGCATCCGGGATACCCTGGCTACGAAGGAAGAGCTTTTCGCGATCCTGCAGGACGGGTCAGACCACGCGCTTTAGGATCTCCGGGTCAGATTTCTTTGCCCGCTTGTAAAAGCCCTGGCGGGTCAGGCCGCACAGCTTGGCCGCCTCCTTTGCGGTGATCGCATTTTCCTTCCACAGCCGGATGGCTTCGTCAAAAGCGGGGATCTCGCTCTCCCGCCGGCCGAAATGGATACCATTGGCCTTGGCGCA
>CAJUSS010000156.1:0-7587 GCA_910588895.1 uncultured Lachnospiraceae bacterium | reverse complement strand
CTTGGCGCAGGCGATGCCCTCCTGCTGGCGCTGCCGGATATTTTCTCGTTCGGTCTGTGCTACATAAGAGAGGATCTGCAGGACCAGATCGGCGATGAACGTCCCGGTCAGGTCCTTTCCTTTGTCCCGCGTGTCCAAAAGAGGCATATCCAGGACCAGGATATTGGATTTTTTTTCCTTGGTCAAAAGCTGCCACTGTTCGATGATCTCGTCATAGTCGCGTCCCAGGCGGTCGATCGACTTGACCACCAAAAGGTCCCCGGCCTGGATCCTCTGGATCATCCTGATCCAGGCAGGACGGGCGAAATCCTTGCCGCTCTTTTTGTCAATGAAGATATTTTTTTTCGGGATCGTGTAGGCGGTCAGAGCGTCCAACTGGCGGCTCTCATTTTGATCCTTGCTGGAAACGCGGACATACCCATAGGTTTGATTTTGCATAAATACCTCCTTTTCATCCAAACGTAAATGTCATCTGCGATCTGAAACAGATCAAGGATGATTATGATCAAAAAAACGAAAAAAGGGAGAACTTTTTATCATTTTTTTCTGTTTTTATGATATCCTGCTTTGGATGGGGTATCCTGCGCATTTCTGGCAGGGATGGGAACATGCAGACAGAACGGCCCGGACCGGCAGCGCGGGATGGATATCCAGATAAAAGACGGTCGCTATTTGTAGAGGCAGGCCAAAAAGAGCCCTTCCGCTGCCGCGCGAAAAGACCGAGGCATCCATCGCGGGCGCCTCGGTCCTGGTCCTGAGATCATTCGGTATCGGTACTAAAATGGTAGGAATCTAACAGCTGGTTCTTCATGTGCCAGAGCTCATTAGAAAGATCCACATGGACCTTGTGGGGATTGACCAGACGGCGGGATTCTTCCCAGAGTGTGGACAGCTCCTTCTTGCAGTAAGCCTGGATCTCCATCACCTTGGGGGAGTGGTAGACACAGGCGCCTTTTTTGAACACGGGGACCAAAAGCTCCCGCATGGTGTAGCTCTTGGGGGCCAGATGGGTCTTTTTCCAGGTCTGGATCGGGTCGAAGAGCAGGAGGGAACGAGACTCGTCAAAGCACTCATCGGTGAGGCAGATCAGATCCGCGACGATCTTTCCGGTCTTCTTGCTGTAGATCCGGCGGATGGTCTTGTTGCCCGGGTTGGTGATCTTTTCCGCGTTCTCGGAAAGCTTGATCTTAGGTGTGAACTTTCCGGTTGCTTTATCCTGGATGGCGGCCAGCTTATAAACGCCGCCGAAGGAGGGGCAGTCCCTGGCAGTGATCAGGTGGGTGCCCACGCCCCAGGAATTGATGGCCGCCCCCTGGAGCTTCAAGCTGTCGATCAGCTCCTCATCCAGGTCGTTGGAGGCGGAGATGACGGCATCGGGGAAGCCGGCCTCTGTCAGCATCTTCTTTGCCTCCTTGGACAGGTAGGCTAAGTCGCCGCTGTCTAAACGGATCCCGTAGAAGGTCAGCGGGATGCCTTCTCCCCGCATCTCCTGGAAGACCTGGATCGCGTGGGGGACACCGGAGTTTAAGGTGTCATAGGTATCTACCAGGAGGATGCAGGCTGAGGGGTACATCTTGGCATAGGTGCGGAAGGCGGTCAGCTCATCAGGGAAGCTCATGATCCAGCTGTGGGCGTGGGTGCCCTTTACCGGAACGTCGAACATCTGTCCGGCCAGCACATTGGAGGTGCCGACGCAGCCTGCGATCATAGCGGCCCTGGCTCCGTAGATCCCGGCGTCCGGGCCCTGGGCGCGGCGCAGGCCGAACTCCATGACCCCGTCCCCCTGGGCGGCATGGACCACCCGGTAGGTCTTGGTGGCGATCAGGCTCTGGTGGTTGATGATATTGAGGAGCGCGGTCTCCACCAGCTGGGCCTCCATGATCGGAGCTTCCACTTTCACAAGAGGCTCTCTGGGGAACACCACGGTCCCTTCCGGGATCGCGTAGATATCGCCGGAAAAGCGGAAATGGCGCAGATATCCTAAAAAGTCCTCGTCGAACATGCCGGTGGAACGGAGATAGTCCACATCCTCCTGACTGAAATGCAGGTTGTTGATGTATTCGATCACCTGCTCTAAGCCGGCACAGATCGCGAACCCGTTCCCGAAGGGGTTCGTGCGGTAGAACATGTCGAAGATGACCGTCTCATTGGCATCTCGTTCTTTAAAATAGCCCTGCATCATGGTAAGTTCGTAAAAGTCAGTCAATAGGGTCAGATTTCTTTGGGTCATAGCAGTATCTCCTTTGATCTGTGGCCGCAGGCACTGTGTAGAGGAAGTGATATGACTGTGGCGCTGTATTTGTTTTTCACAGTATAGCACAGGTTGGGGAAAAATCCACTACATTGTTAAGAAAATAACAATAAGTCGGTCAAAAAGAGGGGGTGCTTTTCACACCTATGCCGGAGGATCTTGTAGAAGAGATGGGCGGATATGGTCTGCTCCGAGTATCTGAACGGTCACAAGATATCCGTGGGCGATGGAAAAGAATTGATGTAACCATTGACATTACATGATGAAGATGGTAATATTGTGATGTATCAATAAACATTACATCAAATAGCATGGTCAAATGCAGGAGGTAAAGAGCATGACAAATTTTAGCAAGATAAGTGTAGCACAGGATGCAAGGACGGAGCTCCATGACAAGCTTTCTCTGACAGGGGCGGAGGTGAGCATCAATAACCTGCCGGCAGGAGGCAGTGTGCCGTTTGTCCACTCCCACAAGAAAAATGAGGAGATCTACGTTGTCCTTGCAGGAAAAGGGAAGGCGGTCATCGATGGAGAGGACGTGGAGCTGGCGGCTGGCGACTGGGTCCGCATCGCGCCTGCAGGGAAGCGGCAGTTTTTTGCGGCGGCAGACGAGGCGATCAGCTTTGCCTGTATCCAGGTAAAGGCGGGCTCTCTAGAGGGGTATACGATGGAGGACGCGGTAGTCTGAGATCAAGATCGACTCCCACAAGTAAACCCTTATGCTCCGGCAGTAAGAAAAATGTAATAGAAAAATAATGTGGAAGGAGTTGGATGGACCGGGAATTTATGGTATGCTCTTTTACAGCATGATGATGAAAAGAACGAAAGAAAAGGAGCGTATCATGGATATCCGAAAAAAGCTACAGTGGATCATTGACAGAAGGGCCGGCCTGCGGTCTTGCGCGAGCCTGGCGGTCGCGGCGGCTCTGACGGCAGGGATGTGTTTTGGGAACAGCAGCCCGGCCTATGGCGCGATCAAGGAAGTAAAGCAGGTGGGCGCAGAGCAGCAGGCAGCAGGCGGACCAGGCGGCGGAGCCGGGGACGAGCTGCAGGGGGTCTGGATCTCTTATCTGGAGTGGGACAAGATGCCCAAGGACGAGCCGGGTTTTAAGAAGGCGGCCGATACTATGCTGGATAACTGCGTGCGCTGGGGACTGGACTCGATCTTCCTCCATGCCCATTCCCACACAGACGCCACCTACCCGTCGGCCATCCTTCCCTGGTCCAAGTTCGCATCCGGGAGCCAGGGGAAAGATCCAGGTTACGATCCATTCGGTTATTTTGTACAGGCTGCCCATGCAAGGGGCTTAAAGGTCCATGCCTGGTTCAACCCGTACCGGGTGACCGGCTATCTGATGAGCTGGGACCAGATCTCCGACCAGAGCCCGGCGAAACGATGGCTGTCGGACGGCGACCCGCAAAATGACCGGTGGGTCCTTGCCCAGGGCGGCGAGTATTACTTAAACCCCTCGGTGCCCCAGGTGCGGGAGCTGGTGGTGTCCAGCGTCCGGGAGGTGGTGCAGAAGTACGACGTGGACGGGATCCATTTTGACGACTATTTTTATCCCACGGTAGACGACAGCAAGCCGGAGACCTGGTTCGATAAGCCAGAGTATGACGCTTCCGGCAGCGCTCTGCCGATCGCCGACTGGCGTCGGGACAATGTGAGCCAGCTGATCGCCCAGGTCTACAACGCGGTAAAAGCCGAAAAACCGGGCGTGGTCTTCGGCGTCAGTCCCCAGGGCCTTTTGAGCAATCTGCGCAGCAACAGCAGCCTGTTCGTCGATATCGACCTCTGGATGTCCACCGCCGGATATGTAGATTACATCATGCCGCAGCTCTATTGGGGCTTCGAGGCCAAGACCTCCTCCGGCCAGCCCGCTGCCCACGCTTTTGACCAGAACCTGGCCTCCTGGATCGAGCTGAAGAAAAAGGGACCGGTGAAGCTGTACATAGGCCTTGGGCTGTACCGTGCAGGGACCGATGTGACCGATCACAATGCGGTATCCGAGTGGCTGCGGTATGACGATATCATCAAGCGCCAGGTGGAAGCCGGACGGGCCAGCGGTCAGGTGTCAGGCTGCTGCTTTTTCAGCTACAGCTCTTTCCTGGAAGGGACCGCGGCAAAAGAAGTGGCGAACCTGGTGCCCATCCTGTAAAAGATGTGACCGGTCCCTATCCGCTGTATGCACCGCAGCTGCCATGGAGAGGACAGGATATCGCTCAAGTTTTCGCATGATCTGACGATATAGTAAGAGTACATCTATCCGAAAGACCAGCCGAAAGACCGGCCGGTCGTGAAGAGTCTTGAAAAGAAATGGAGGGGGTTTATGGGTATCATGATGGTCACTTCCATAAATGCCTATGCGAAAAGCATGCAGATGGCCATGAAATGGCAAAAAAAACTGGAGGAAAAGACCGCCCCGGACGAAGCGGCCCAGGAGGCTTTCCAGAAAAAGCTGGATGAGCTCCGTCAAGAACAGGACGACCGGTCCCTCCAGACGGAATCGGACATCGAGCTGAAGATGACGTCCGGAAAAAGGCTGAGCAGCGAGGAGATGCTGTACTTAAAGAACCATGACCGCTCCATCTATCAGGCAGCCAAACAGATCGAGCAGGAGCGCATCGTCTATGAGGATGCGCTGGCAGCCTGCACGACCAAGGCGGAAGTGGAGCAGCTGAAAGCCGACTATGCCGCCACAGCCGTAAAACGGATCAATGCGATCCGCAACGACCCTTCCATTTCCGACGAAAAAAAGCGTTCTCTCTTCAGGATCGAGCACTTCCGGGCCGCTGCCCTTGACGATGCCATGCACATGTTCATGGACAGTGCGGACTATAAACAGCTTCCGGAAGGAGAAGCCCCGCAGCCGGATGAGACCGGTGCGGCCGAAGTGAGCGAAAAAGGGGCTGAAAGGACAGATCCGGAAAAACCGATCCCGGCACAGGAAGAGGCCGCCGCTGACGCGGCCGAGGAAGGGAGCATCATGAAGGCCATTTTAGATGAAGAAGCCCGCTGGGCCAGGGAAGCGGAAGTAGAAGCAGAGGCAGATCCGGGTCCCGCGCAGCCCGAACAAGGAGAGGAAGGATCCTGTCTTGCGCGGGCCAAAGCCGCCTACCTTGTCTCTCAGTCCTACGAGGCTCCTGCAGAAACATCCAGATCAAAGATCGATATCCGCAAATAGTGCCCCATGCCATCCCCCTCCCGCAGATCACGCGAGAAATCCTTGACTTTTCGTCCCCCACTCTATATAATGTGTAGATGTAGTCAAAGACTGTGATGGAGACAGTAAGCAGATGGTGAAAGGGACAGCGAGCCGGCGAGGGTGGAAGACCGGTCCAAGTAACATCGACCTGAAGATCGCTCCGGAGTTGCCGGTTGAAAAGGCAGGGCTTGTACCTGCTCCAGTAGGCTGAGACGGATCTCCCCCGTTATAGGGAGCTCATATGAAGTATGCAGTAATGGGTGGTATAGCGAAGCAGCCTTCGTCCCGACATTTGAGTATCTCACAAGACATGGAAGTTGCCCTGTGAGATGAGAGGGGATGGGGGCTTTTTATGTTGCAGGTGCAAAAAACATCCCTTTCTGCAGGAAAAAATGGAGGAATGGAACATGCCTGACACAGTGAAGATGGTGTACCAGAAGGTCCCGACAGACTTAAAGTTTGTAGAACGGGAAAAAGAAGTGGAGAGGTTCTGGAAAGAGAACAAGATCTTTGAAAAGAGCATCGAAAGCCGCAGGGGAGGGGAGCCCTATGTCTTTTATGACGGTCCGCCCACGGCCAATGGAAAGCCCCATATCGGCCATGTGCTGACCCGGGTGGTCAAGGACATGATCCCCCGGTATCATGCCATGAAGGGCTGTATGGTCCCCAGGAAGGCCGGATGGGATACCCACGGACTGCCGGTAGAGCTGGAAGTGGAGAAGATGCTGGGCTTAGACGGCAAGGAGCAGATCGAGCAGTATGGTCTGGAGCCCTTTATCGGCCACTGCAAGGAAAGTGTTTGGAAATATAAGGGGATGTGGGAGGATTTCTCCTCCACCGTAGGCTTCTGGGCCGATATGGACGACCCCTATGTGACCTACCATGACGACTATATCGAGTCCGAGTGGTGGGCGTTAAAGGAGATCTGGGACAAAGGGCTGCTCTACAAGGGCTTTAAGATCGTGCCCTACTGCCCGCGCTGCGGCACGCCCTTATCCTCCCATGAGGTGGCCCAGGGCTATAAGGATGTGAAGGAGCGCTCGGCGGTGGCCCGGTTCAAGGTAAAGGACGAGGATGCCTATATCCTGGCCTGGACCACCACGCCCTGGACCCTTCCCTCCAACGTGGCTCTCTGTGTGAACCCGGTAGAGGAGTATGTCAAGGTCAAGGCATCCGACGGCTACACCTATTACATGGCGAAGGCTTTAGTGGAGACCGTGCTGGGCGAAGGCGCAGAAGTTTTAGAGTCCTACAGCGGAAAGGACTTAGAATATAAGGAGTACGAGCCGCTCTTTGACTGCGCGGTGGCGACCTGTGAAAAACAGCATAAGAAGGCCTTCTATGTGACCTGCGACAGCTACGTCACCCTGACCGACGGCACCGGCGTGGTCCATATCGCCCCGGCCTTCGGCGAGGATGACGCGAACGTGGGCCGTAAATACGACCTGCCCTTTGTGCAGCTGGTGAACGGAAAAGGCGAGATGACCCAGGAGACCCCTTATGCCGGGCTGTTCTGCAAGAAGGCGGATCCGGAGATCTTAAAGGACTTAGATAAAAAGGGCCTGCTCTTTTCCGCTCCCAAGTTCGAGCACAGCTATCCCCACTGCTGGCGCTGCGACACCCCGCTGATCTACTATGCCCGGGAGTCCTGGTTCATCAAGATGACCGCGGTGAAGGAGGATCTGATCCGCAACAACAACACGATCAACTGGATCCCGGAGAGCATCGGCAAGGGGCGTTTCGGCGACTGGCTGGAGAACATCCAGGATTGGGGCATCTCCCGGAACCGCTACTGGGGAACCCCCTTAAATATCTGGGAATGCGGGTGCGGCCATATGCACGCCATCGGCAGCCGGGCAGAATTAAAGTCCATGAGCCCCGATTACGCCCAGGTGGCCGATGCCCACCCGGAGGCGGCGGAGGGGAAGACACCGGGAGAGGTGGAGCTGCACCGTCCCTTCATCGACGAGGTGACCATCACCTGTCCCAAGTGCGGCGGGCAGATGCACCGGGTGCCGGAAGTGATCGACTGCTGGTTCGATTCCGGGGCCATGCCTTTTGCACAGCACCATTATCCCTTTGAGAACAAAGAGCTGTTCGATGCCCAGTTCCCTGCTCAGTTCATCTGCG
>CAJUSS010000155.1 GCA_910588895.1 uncultured Lachnospiraceae bacterium | reverse complement strand
AAAATTAATTTTTTACTTTCCCATCTATTCCTCAAATAACTCCCATCACTCCCCCGATCCAATAGATCACTCCAAGTACCCAGCTTGCCAAAATCCCATACAGGATCACCGGCCCCGCAATAGTAAAGATCTTACATCCCACTCCAAATACCTGGCCCTCCGTCTTATACTCGATCGCCGGCGCTACCACCGAATTGGCAAAACCGGTGATCGGCACCAGCGCTCCGGCGCCGCCGAACTTCACCAGGCTCGGGTACCAGTTGAACCCGGTGGCCAGGATGCTGGCCGCGATCAAGGCGATGGACGTCCAGGCCGATGCGGCCTCCTTTTCCATCCCCATTCCATCTGCCAGTCCGTTTGTGATGGCCTGTCCCGCCAGGCAGATCAGCCCTCCGATCAGAAAGGCCTTTCCCATATCCATCCACAGGTTATTGACCGGGGTCACTTCCTTCACATAAGCGCCATACTCGTTCTTTTTGATCTCCATCTGTACTCCTCCACTGCCATCTTACACAGGTTCTGTGTATTTTTTCTGTATCCCCATAAGCAATGCGCATGCCCTGCATGCCTTCGGTAAAGTGCCGTGCCAGGCGCCCTGTGGGCATGCCCCACAGCTTGCTGCAGGGCATCCGATCATGCTGACCGGCTCTACTGGCTCCCGATCCCGTTCCAAAAATAGAGCAGCGAGCCGGTCAGCTTCCCCAAGGCCACCGCCAGGATGACATACTGCAGCCCCACCGCCAGATGGATCCGCCGTGTGATCACCGGCAATGTGTCCAATGTCTCGGCCAATGACATGACCAGACATCCCACAAAGATCCCGGAGGCAGCTCCGAAGACAAGGAGAAGGGCATTGCCCAGCACCGCTCCCACAGGGACGGGAAACTCATACAGGTCCAGGATGTTCCCCAGGATACCCCCCGCCACGATCAGCGTCTCATAGAGGAGGATATCCCCTCTGGTCTTTGTCTTTCCGATCAGCCGCGGAAATACGCCGATGATCACCAGAAAAGCGAAGATACCGGCCGCCACGATCCCACCTGCCGCCAGGCCAAATAGTCCCAAAAGCAAGATCTTATACTCCAACACCATACCTCACGTCTTCCTTCCCTCACTGGATATCCACCTTGGTCTCCTTCCTGCCCTCATTTTGGATCAAGGTCTTGCAGATATCGTCCTCGTAGGTCCGCATCTCCACCTCCAGCGGCGTTGGGTCAGTGGTCAGCTTCCATTTCGCAAAGTGGTTAAAAAAGAGCAGGATCCCGACCGCCAGCCCTATGGAATAGGAAGCCTCCAGGACCGTGGGACCTCCCGCCTCCTGCCCGAGCACCAGCCGATACAGCTCCTTAAAGAGAGCCGGCACATCCGCGTCATTATTAAACGTCATGATCGCAAAGGCCGCCCCACAAAAACAGGTGATGCAGACAAAGATCGTCTTACACCATTGCCACAGGACCTTGGATGGCTGGGGCGGGCGGTAGTCGATGATGTAATCGATCTCCCCCACATTGTCCACCTGTGCCTCCGGGTCCAGCTGGCTGATCTGGTCGATGATGTCTAATACATCCTCCACATAGCGCATCTGCTTTTTTTCCCGGATCTTTTTGATCTTCAGGCTGTTGCATTTACTTAAAAGGACCTGGTCTTTGCAGGTCACCTTTGCCACATCCTTCAAAAACACATCCTGGGACTGGACCTCCGTGATCTGGGCCACTTTTAGATAAACCTGCTTGCTATTGCCGGACCTTTCTGCCGGTTTTTTGGCACTGCTGCTCTGCCCGTTCCCGGCAGGACCGCTCTGCCCATTTTCGGCACTGCTGCTCTGCCCGCTCACATCCTGCCGCCTTTCAGCAGACCCATCTGCTCCTGCGCCAGGTTCCCCATCTTCTTTGCCATATCCCCCATCTCCTGCCGCAATGGCTGCATATCCTGCACCAATGTCCCGCCATCCATAGAACCTTTCGGGATCCCGAAGAGCAGGACCCAGATGACCGCGCAGATGAGCCCCAGCCCCAGAGCCATCGCGATAACGCCGATCACATATTTCAGAGAATCCATCGCACACACCTTCTTTTTAAGAGTTTTTTAAATGATCTTATCCTTTTTCGATCTTTTTCCAGTATGTGCGATCTTTCTGATCTTTATACGATCGATCTCCCTGTGATACAGCCCCGATCTTGTGACACAGCTCACATGAATTTTTCCCGCATAGACTTTAAGATCTTCTTTTCTAACCGCGATACCTGCACCTGGGAGATGTTTAAGTCTTTTGCGATCTGGCTCTGGGTCTGGTTATCATAATAACGCCGAAGGATGATCTCCCGGTCTCTTTTTTCCAGTCCTTCCATCAATTCCCTTAAGACGATCCCGTTCAGGAGCTTTTCCTGCGCCTCATTTTCCTCCGGGATCCGGTCGATGAGGCACATTCCCGGCTCATCGTTATAATTGACCGGGCGGTATAAGGATTCCACCTCTGCGGAGGACCCGATCGAAGCCGCCACCTGCTCACGGCTCTCACCCAGGCTGACCGCGATCTCGTCCACTGTAGGATCCCGCCCCAGCTGGCCGCCCAGCTCCTGGCGGACCGCATTGACCCGTACGCCCAGCTCCTTTAGCGAACGGCTCACCTTGATCAAGCCGTCGTCCCGCATGAAGCGCTTGATCTCGCCTGTTATCATCGGGACCGCATAGGTTGAAAATTTCAGACCAAGACTTAAGTCAAAATGGTCCACCGCCTTCATCAATCCGATGGACCCGATCTGGAACAGGTCCTCCATCTCATAGCCCCGACGGTCAAATCTCCGCACGATGCTCCAGATCAATCCCATATTTTCGATGACCAGCTTATCCCTGGCCGCTTTATCCCCTTCGTGAGCCTTTTGGATCAGATCCATCGTCTCATCCATGGGGTCAGCCTCCTATCCGTTTTTTCATCCGGACAGTCGTCCCTTCTCCCGGCCGGGAATCCACTTCCAGCTTGTCCATGAACGCTTCCATAAAAGAAAACCCCATACCGGACCGTTCACCGCTCTTATCGGAGGTATACATGGGCTCCATGGCCTTTTTCAGGTCCTCGATCCCCACGCCTTCATCCCTCACGATCACCGTCAGTTCCTTTCCTTTGATCGACGCTTCTATGTAGACGATCCCCTTTTCCGGACCGTACCCGTGGATGACCGCGTTCGTCACTGCTTCGGACACGGCGGTCTTTACATCATCGATCTCCTCTAAGGTCGGGTCCAGCCGGCTCATGAACACCGCCACCACCACGCGGGCGAACTCTTCGTTTTGGGACAAGCTGTCGATCTCCAGGCGCATCCTGTCCTGATCTGCTCGGTCCTTTCGCCCCTGCTCGTTATCCATCGTCTCCATCTCATACCTTCCTTTCCAGCAGTTGTCCCCTGCGTTTTCTGCTCTTTTTGTCCCTTACAGCACCAGGGCCGCTTCTTTTGTATCAAAGCACGGCATCAGGCTGGACAATCCGCCTACACGCAGGATACGTTCCACCTGTGCCCCCACTCCATAAAGGGTCACGCTGCCCCCGCTCCCTGCCATCTGCTTATAACGGTTCAGCAGCACGCCGATCCCGGAGGAATCCATAAATTCTGTCCGACTAAGATCGAACACGATCCTGTCGATATAATTTTCTGCCAGCAAAAGATCCGTCTCATGCCGAAGATCTCTGCAATTATGGTGATCCAACTCCTTCGGAAGATGGATCACCAGCACTGTCCCTCTGGCTTCATATGAAAATGTTTCCTTGTCCATGATCTATATCCCCTTTCTCCGCTCCTGTCTCTGCCGGTCTGCCGCCATCTCCCCGGACATGGGCAAAAAAGAAAGAACGCACTCCATTTCTTCTTTCGTAGCGTTCTTTCCCTTATATCGTTTCTCGCTGTCAATATCGCTTCTCTTTTACCGATATCTTTTTTCTGCCTCTCCTGTCCTATATCCCGGACCTGGCATCCGATCGGCCGGATCCCCCTTCTAATATCCTCTGGCCGTCTTCGCCTGTTCGGCCTGACTGCTGTCCGGATACTCGTCGATGATCTTCCCGAACCACTGGACCGCCAGATCTGTGTTGCCCAGTTCCTGATAGATCCGGCCAAGGAGGTACATGGCCGAAGGGTTGTCCGGCTTCACCTGCAGGCTCTTTTCATAATATACCACTGCCTCTTCCTTCTTCCCCGCATTCCAGGAGGAAGTCCCCAGATCCTCCAGAGTCTGGTAGCCTTCTGTGGTCATATCCTGTGTGACCGCATTGATGATCGCGGTCACGCCCTCATCCTGGATCAGGGACGGATCTAGAGACGCGTAGGCCTGGGCCGCCGCCAGCAGGTCATCATCCCGGTAAGCCTGCAGGATGCGGATGACGGTCTGATACTGGACCAGCACCAGCTGGTTGTCCTCGTCGATCGTGGCAAGCTGGGTTTCCATCTCCTCTGCCGCGGCCTTCAGGTCGTCAAATTCCTCGGTCTTTACATCCAGCTGCTGGTTCAGCTCGCTGATCTTCCGGCTGTAGTCCAAAAGCTCCTGGTTATGGGCCGTGTTCAAAGACTTGGTATTGGCCGGCATCACCAGAAAATAGATCGACAGCATCCCGATCACCAGACCGGCGATGATGTTTAAGATGCTGCTCAAGCCGGTGTTCTCTTTGTACTCTGGCGGAACGATGATATCATCATCCTGCATCTTGCGGTGGGAAAAGGCACTCTTCATCTTTTTCTTCTCCACATCCTCCCGCCCGGTGTTCTGCTTGACGATGGACATATACCACTGTGCCTTTGGGTTGTTCCGATCGATCCGCAGGACACGCATCAGGGACTGGCCTGCCTTGACGTAGTCCGATCTGGACATATAGATCAGCGCCAGGAGCATATGTCCCTTCACAAAACGGGGGGCCTCTTCCACGGCCTTCGCCAGCTGCAGGGCAGCCAGCTCGCTATTCTTGTTTTTCGCCTGCCACAGAGCCTGGTTATACGCCTGCAGTGCCAGCCCGTCCCGCTCCAGCTCCCCGGACCTCCTCCGGATCTCCTCCACATAGGCTCCGGCCCGGTTGTCCTGAGGCTTTAGGTTTATGCTGATCACCCACTGGACCAGGGCTCCCCCTGTCTCTCCCATCTCATAAAAGATCAGCCCCAGCAGGTTGCGGGCGTCGGTCTGATATTTATCGAAGCGCAGACTCTTTTTTAGACAGTCTATGGCTCCGGTCAGATCCCTGATCTTTGCCTTCTCTAATCCCAGATTGTAAAAACCATTTGCGATCTGGCGGTTCTTTTTCACATGATCCATCTGCTCTTATTCTTTCCGTGAGATCTGTCTCTTGGTATCCATGTACCGCAGGGTCCGATCCGCTCCCGTCACTCTGCCTTCATGTTCTTGATCATCTCCAGCATGATATCCGTCATGTCGGTCAGGTCGGCTTTAACGATCGCATCCTCCACTGCCTCCACTTCCAGGCTGGGCTTGAAGCGCGCGATCTCCTCATCAAAATCGATCATCTCTTCCTCCACTTTTGTAGATCTGCCGCATATGGCGGTATGTTATTTATTATAATGATTCCTGGCAGATCTTCAAGAGGATCTTTTCTTAAAGATCCGACAGGATATGATCTGTGGTCACTGTCTACACCCATGCCAAGTGTTTATAGGCGGGGCCCCCATTACATGCTCCCCTTCGCGGGGAGCTGTGCCAGGACGATCGCCACCACCATCGCGCCGCAGCCGGCCAGCTGGTATCCGTTCAGCCGCTGCCCTAAGATCGCCCAGCCGGCCAGCACAGATATGCTGGATTCCAGGCTTAAGATCAGAGAGGAGATCGTGGGATCCATGCCTTTCTGACCCACGATCTGCAGGGTGTAGGCGACCCCGCAGCTCATGATCCCCGCATAGAGGATGGGCATCCAGGCCGCCAGGATATCCGACA
The DNA here is from genome assembly GCA_910588895.1 of uncultured Lachnospiraceae bacterium. Taxonomy (GTDB): domain Bacteria; phylum Bacillota; class Clostridia; order Lachnospirales; family Lachnospiraceae; genus Caccovicinus. The sequence continues at coordinate 1,990 of CAJUSS010000155.1, read as the reverse complement.
GGACCGGGCGCTCAAAAACGAGCATGGCCGCTGCCGACAGCAGACCGCAGACGAAAAACTGGATACAGGACAGCTTCACCCCGTCTGCCAATGGAGAAAAATGATCGATCACCAGGATGTGGAAGGAGAACAGGACCGCGCAGATGAGCAGCAGCAGATCCCCTTTGGATATCGAAAACCGATCCCCCTCCATGCACAGCAGGTAAAGGCCTGCCGTAGCCATTGCCACCGCTCCCCAGATCGCCGGGCTGCACTTCTTTTTAAAAAACAGGCCCAGCACCGGGACCAGGATGATATAGCAGGCAGTGATAAAACCGGCTTTTCCCACTGTGCTGTACTTTACGCCGAACTGCTGGAAATTTGAAGCCGCACACAGCAGAATGCCGCAGCTCACTCCGCCAAGGAGGAGGTCCTTCTTGTTCTTTATCTCTGTCCCCACACCTTTATCTGCCGCCCCACTCACCGACGGACCTCCGTCCTGGGATGACGCCTGCCCAAGATCCAGCAGATAGATGACCGGGAGCAGGACCAGGCCGCCGATGATGCTCCTGACCGCATTGAAGGTAAAGGGGCCCACATGGTCCATCCCTATCCGCTGGGCAACAAAGGCCACTCCCCATATGGTGGCAGTCAGCAGTAACAGCAGTGCATTTTTTAGCTTCATCTCGTCATCATCCTTCTGTCTGTTTTATGTCTTTTATCTCTATCTCTCATAATGCGCCAGCTGCTTCTTCACCTGCTCCATCATCTGTGAATATTTTTCCCGCTTGCCCTTCTCTTCCTCGATCTTCGCAGCGGGCGCCCTGCTGATGAACTTCTCATTCCCCAGCATCTTGTCCACACGGTCTAACTCGCCCTTAAGCCGCTCTTCCTCGCCCTTAAGCCGCCGGATCTCCTTTTGGACATCCACCAGCTCCGCAAAAGGCATATAGATCGCCGCCTGGGGGATCACCGCAGATACAGCGTCCTCCTCGATCCCGGCCTTGTCCTTCTGCAGCTCTACCTGGCTGGCATAGCCCAATGTGGCGAAGAAGGCCTTGCTGTGCTCGAAGATCTCCAAAAGCTCGTCATTTTCGGAGACCACAAATACCTTTGCCTTCTTGCTGGGCGGAACGCTCATAGAAGAGCGCACATTCCGGATCCCGCGCACGGCTTCCTTGATCGTCCCTACCGCCTTTTCTTCCTGTGAAAACGCCCACTCTGCCTTAAACTCCGGCCAGGAGGAGATCATAATGGATTCCTCTTCCTCCTGGAGGTTGCAGAAGATCTCCTCGGTGATGAAGGGCATGAAGGGATGGAGGAGCTTTAATGCCTGGATCAGCACCGTCTTTAAGGTCCAGATCGCAGCTGCCTTTGTGCTGTCCGCCTCGTCGTAGAGGCGGGGCTTCACCATCTCGATATACCAGTCGCAGAACTCTTCCCAGATGAAGTCATAGACCTTCTGGAGACCGATGCCCAGCTCATACTTATCCAAGTTCTCTGTCACATCCTTGGCCAGGGTATTGACCTTGGATAAGATCCATTTATCCGCCATGGTCAGATCGGAAAGCTCTGCGTTTGCCGCCGGCGCCTTCTCGATGTTCATCATGATGAAACGGGAGGCGTTCCACACCTTGTTGGCAAAATTCCGGCTGTTCTCCACCCGCTCCCAGTAGAAGCGCATGTCATTGCCCGGGGCATTGCCGGTGATCAAGGTCATGCGCAGCGCGTCCGCGCCGTACTTGTCGATCACCTCTAAAGGATCGATTCCGTTCCCCAGAGACTTGCTCATCTTCCGCCCTTGGGAGTCGCGGACCAGTCCGTGGATCAGCACTGTGTGGAAGGGGCACTTCCCGGTCTGCTCGATCCCGGAAAATACCATCCGGATCACCCAGAAGAAGATGATATCATAGCCGGTGACCAGCACGTCTGTGGGGTAAAAATACTCCAGCTCCTCGGTCTTCTCCGGCCAGCCCAGGGTGGAGAAGGGCCACAGGGCGGAGGAGAACCA
>CAJUSS010000154.1 GCA_910588895.1 uncultured Lachnospiraceae bacterium | reverse complement strand
CGGGGATCTTCAAGCCAAAATGGTCCTTTGATCCACTCCCGCCCCAGACCATCTGTTTAAAGACAGGCTCCAGTCTTATGATCTCTTTCATCTAACGTCAGCCTCCTATCAGTGGATATCCCTGCGTTGCACACGTTTAGAAGAAGCCCACAGCAACTCCTGCCATAGAGATCAATACAAGGATCCCCATGACCTTCAGTGCCGAAACCTTCTTTTTTGCCATCAGCCACCAGCACAGGAGGATACCGATCATAGTAAGGAGCTTTGGATAGATCCCGTTTAATACATCATTTACGATCACCTGGGACTCGGCGTTGCCTGTAGCGATCACCAGATCCGTGCTGATGGAGACATAGGATGCTCCCACGCCTCCTACTACTACAGCTCCCAGAAGGTTAAACGCCTCTCTGACACGCTGTGCCGCCTCGCCGACGATGATATCCACAGATCTTGTCCCTAGCTGATAGCCCTTCATAAACAGATAATAACTGGCAGCCGTCACACTGACCAGATAAGTGACCATGTAAAACAGCGGCCCAGCCATGCTGCCTCCCTGAGCCAGCCCGATCGCGATACTAAGGAGCAGGGGGATCAACATTCCGGGCACCATAGCATCCCCGATCCCAGCCATAGGCCCCATCAGACCGATCTTGATGCCATTAATGACCTCATCATCGATATCGGCCCCGTTGGCCCGCTCCTCCTCCAAGCCGCAGATGACACCATTGATAATGGAACCCAGCTGAGGCTCTGTATTATAGAAAGCCGCGTGACGCTTTAACGCCGCTATCTCCTCCTCCTTGTCTCCTCCGTACAGTTCTTTGACCACCGGAGCCATGGAATCGGCAAAAGCAAAGGTTTCCAGCCATTGAAAGGACATGGAGGTCAGGTTGCTAAAAAACCACCGCAGCCAGCTTTGTTGCAACGCTTTTTTACTTATCTTCTTCATTACAGCTCCTCCTCCATATCATCATGGTCGTCAGATCTTACTTCTACGGTCTTTTTGGTATATTCAAAATGGCTGTAAGCTAAAAATGCTCCGAAAATGGCCAGAGAGATCATATTGATCCCCAATGCCGCCACCAAGGTAAATCCGGCCAGAAAACGGATCAGATCCATATTGACCTTAGTGACCTGCTTTAACAGGATCGCCACTCCCACTGCCGGGAGCATACCGCCCAGAACGGTCAAAGTCCGCATGATAAAACTGTCTACAGGGAACATCTCGATGATCTGTGTGGCAAGGCCCTGTCCCAGGTACAAAACAGCCACCGTAGGGATCACTCTGTAAAAGAACTGCATGATCTGCGGCCCCACCCAGTGGTTAAACGCCAATTTCTTGTAGTCTCCCTGCTCGATAGCCTGGACTGCCCTGGCATTCCAGTAAGAATTGGTCATCATCATAAAATTGTGGAAGATCGTTCCGATGGCACCTACTGCCGTGGCAATGGCTACGGCGCTCTCTATCGTTGCTCCGTTCCTTACGGTCAGGATGCCAAGTCCCACTCCGATATAAGCTGCCGCGTTCAGATCTTGAGGCATCTGCCCTCCTGGGGTTACCAAGGCTATATATACTACCTGCACCGCTACGCCTACAAGGATACCCGTTTGGATGTCTCCCAAGATCGCACCGATCAGGAAGCCGGAAACAAGCGGTCTTGACAGCACATACCAGCCGCCTGTGGTCCCGAAAAACCAGGGACAGGACAAAGAACCCAGATATGACAAGATCCCGATCGCGATCGCCTGAATGATATTGATCTCCATATGCTCCTCCTTAACTGTTCAGCAGCTTCTCTCGGATACTGCTCCACTCTACTTTTGTTACATCCGGTACTAACTGGAACTCGATGCGGTATCCGGCCTTGTGGATCCTCTCATAGGCCTCCATGTCCGCTTTGGTGATATCTGCGTTCTTATTGACGGATACCGTGCCGCTTTTAGCGCTCTGAGGGCCTACATTCACGGTCTTTTTCAGTGACCTGAATCTGCTGTCCTCCAGGATCTTCGCCATGGTCAGGGGTTCCTTGGTGATCAGGAAATAATTTTTCTCACTGTTCACTGCCTGCTCTAATTTTTCCAAAAACTGACCGTACGAATAGATCAGTGTCTTTTTGGTGGAAGCCGCCTTAAGAGCCGACCGTATCACCGGGTTTGCCGCCGCATCATCATTGACTGCCAGGATGCCGTCACACGGAAATTCCGTGGACCAACGGATAATGATCTGCCCGTGGATGATCCTGTCATCGATCCTCATAAAACTGATCGCCATCTTTTTTCCCTCCTATAATCCTTCATCGTCATCTTCCTCATATCGGAACCGTTTCATACCTTCTCTGGACTGTCTGATCATTTCTTCCAGTGCTTCCTCCGACACGATCTCTTTCTGGAGCGCCAGTGCCAAAAGAAGCCCCAGATTCATCCCCGACACCACAAAGGCTCTCTCTGTCAGCCCCTTTTCGGCCAATAATCCGATCGACGATGTGAAAGGAGAACCACCTTGGATATCCGTCAACACCAAGATCTGGTCTGCGTCCTTTATCTCGTCCAGCTTTCGGGAAAGCTCTTCTCTAAACTGCCGGATATCGCTGTTCTCATCCAGGCATACCCAGTCCAAAAAACCTGTGTTTCCTGCTACCATCCTTACTGCCAGCACCATACCCTCCGCCATTTTGCCATGGCTTACGACCAGTATCCTTGCCTCACCCATGCGATTGCCTCCCATTAAAAATATTTGATCCCAGAGCCTTCTCAAGATACTGGGCCACGCCGTCCTGGACGGCTCTGCCGCACACATCGTCTGCCTGGTCTTTCAGGGCCCGGATCCCATTTTCCATGGCCACGGACCAGCCGGCCAGCCGGGACAGCTCCAGGTCGTTGTAGTCATCGCCAAAGCACATACATTCTTCTGGCTCCAACCCCAGATATCCAAGGATCTCCTTTGCTCCTGTAGCTTTAGAGACGGTCTTTGCATAGGCCTCCATGGTGTTGGTCTTAGGATCCCAGGTATACTTTAACTCCTTAAGGAGTTCCTGGCATAGGGCATACTTTTTTGGATACACAAAAAGTTCCAGTTTCATGGTCTCCTGCAAACACGCAGAAAGATCCTTTTCTATAAGATGCCCTTCATCAAAAAGATATTTCCTAAAATGCGGCAAGAGCAGGCTTCTGTCCCTACTGATCCAGGTCCCTCCCGGGATCTGAAGGGCATACTCGATCCTCTCCTCCCAAAGCCGCCCCGTAATGACTTCCATCTGCTTTGCCGGAAGCACATGTCTTGCGATCTCCAGTCCCTCCACCCACACACTTGCGCCGTTGACCAGTACAAACCCGTCAAACCCCGCCGCCTTGACAAATGGAGGGATAAAGGATACAGACCGGCCCGTGGCCACAAAAAGCCGGATCCCCCTCTGTTTGATCCTTCCAAATACCAAAAGATCACGGTCCGAAAACCGGTCCTTTCCCCCGTCACAGTCCAAAAGCGTCCTGTCCAGATCGAAAAAAATCGCTTTTATCATCGCTCCCTACCTTACATACGCCCTGATCACACCGATCTTTTCATCCTTCACCGGGCGGATCTTGTATTCCCCCGCTTTCGCAGGGACAATAAAGGTTTCCGCATAGTGGACCGTAAAGGGCTCAAAAGCACCTGACGGGCTTTCCACAACGGCCGCCTCCCCCTCTACCAGATTGAGCATATTTACCGTATCCCCCGGCCTGATGACAGCCTCCCCTTCGATCCAGTACCGCCTCGTTTCGATAAACTCCAGGGCATGGAGACCGGTGTGCTCTTCCTTGTAGTTTTCATTTTCCTCCACGGTGTAAACGGCATTGACCAGGTTTTTCTTCACCCACTCGGTCCTTCTGTCCCACTGGATCACTTGTCTTCCATGCTCCAAGTGTACCGGCCTTGGCCTTCCGTCCAGCCCCACACGATCCCAGTCCCACAGCTTAAACGTAAAGATATAAGGGGTAGCGCTGATCTCCAATACCAGGGCATTCGCCCCGGAGCAATGGCAGGTCCCTGCCGGGATCAGAAAATGGTCATGCTTTTTTGCCGGAAATCGGTTCACATATCTCTCCGCGTCAAACGATTCTTCTCCCAGATCAGCCTTCTCCAACTCGTCAAACATAGCCTCCGGACAGGCATCTTCGGTCAGTCCCAGGTAGACGCAGGCATCCTCCCCCGCATCCAGGATATAATAGCTCTCATCCTGCGTGTAGGCCATGCCGAACTTTCTGTGGATATATTCCGTCAGCGGATGGACCTGCAGAGACAGGTTCTGACCTCCCATAGTATCCAGGAGATCGAACCGGATAGGAAATTCCGCCCCGAACCTTGCAAACACCTGCTCCCCCAGCAATTCTTTGGGCTGGTACAGCACCAGGTCCATGGCGGGGACCTCCAGTATCCCATTGGAAAAATCAAGGAACAGGGAATTTTCCTCAGGTACGCCGTCAAAACTCCAGGCGTAATTGACCCTGTCTTTATCCAGGCCGCAGACATCCTTCATCCACTGGCCGCCCCACACTCCCGGATCGAAATAAGGCACGATCCTAAAGGGTCGGGCCGCCGCCTGCCGCAGTCCTTCCCGGACCCCCTCTCCCGGCACCATAACAGGCATCCCTTTCCGGTTGGTGTCCAGAAAATGATCCACCCGGTCAAATATACGCATCTTGTACTTGTCGGCGATCCTCCATTCGATAAAAAAGCCCCTCTTTATCTTGCGCAGCGGATCCTCATGACCGTTAGTGCAATTATAGTTGGGCATCCCGGCCCGGTAGCGCAGCTGTATCTCCCATCTGGCCATATCCAGATAGACCAGAAGATCTGCTTTTGCCGCCAGTCCTGCCCCAAACCCGTAGATGACCGTCAGCCCCGCGGCCTCCAGCGCCTGCTTCTGTACCATTTTCAAGGCCTTCGGGTCCATCAGATCCTCGATCTCACCATAATACATCCTGCCGAACACCCGGTCGTCGGTCAGATGATCCCAAAGATGCTCTGTCTGAACCTCCTCCGGCCAGAATGCCTCCTTCATAGAGATCACCGTGTCCGGCTTTAGCAGAGCGACCGCCTCCAGGACCTCCTCGTCACAGACTCCCGGGTATGTGTCAAGGACGATCCGGTAATCGGTCCTGCCGCTGTCCTCATAGCTTTTACGAAGCTTTCCCATGATAGCGGCATATCCTTTCACAGCCGCCCCGCCCCATCCCTTTACGGACACGGCGGGGTATTTGTCATAGTTGCCTGTCATCATCCCTCTCCTTCCTTCTGTTTTTTATTTCTATACCTGTATCTCCCTTGTAAAGACGGTATGCGAAGGGATCCTTCTCGACCCTGCCATGATCATGGCCAGCCGATGCCGGCCAGCAGGCAGCTACCTTAAATGTCTCTTCTCCCGTGTTGATAAGCCGATGTCCCCATATCCCCCGGATATAATGGACGGAACCGGCCTCTACCTTCTCGGCCCAGGTCTTTCCTGTCTCATCCATCAAAAGGAGCATCCCCCTGCCTTCCATGCCGTAATAGATCTCGGCGCACTGCAGATCCTGGTGGAAATGTCCTCTCGTCATGTTATATTCCCCACACACCGTGACCGGATACATCACCGTCATCCCCCAGCACAGATGCCCAGGATATGTATCATCCTCCGGCCCATAACGGAACACCTCATACATCACGGTCTCATCTGCCATATCACGATCCTGAGACTTGTAGATCTCCCTCATATCTTTCAGATAGCTCACTTGTCTGCTCACCGGCGCTCCCTGCGGCACCTGACCGAAACGCTGCATGACACTTGCCGTCTTGATCTCCATCGATCCCATCTTTCTCTCCTTTCGGACCTCTCTCCCCCGGACCTCCCACAAAAACGGGTGTTTCCTTATTTTGTTTTAGTCTCTAAGAAACCAGATATCTTCTGAAGCTCCTTCACACAGAACGCGCTATGGTCCATATCCCTCCCAAAGCTCAGGATACTCCATGGGCCTGGCCACAAACAGAAACAGATCTCGGTCTTCCTTAAATTGTGTATAAATAGGGATCCCTGGCTTTATACGAAAGTCCTCATACGTTCTGGCCTTCTTTTCCGTCAGCCTTCCGCCTTGGTACATGGGATTGGGCTTCCATACCAGTCCCTGGGTATCCGCCGTAGGAAAATAGGCGATCCCCTTGTGCCGTCTCACTTCCTCATACCGAAACCCGTAATCCCGCACGCACCAGGCACCAAAAGTCATATTACGCCTGATGTCAGCATTCACCGTGGCGTGGACCCAGCCAGGCGGCACGATCACCACATCTCCCGCCTCTGCATATACAACATAGCATGATCCCGGATGATCTTCTCCTGACTGCTGCATATAGATGGCAGCCCGGCCCTCCCATATCTCATACACCTCTGGTGTAGACGCCCCGCAGGACGGGCTCACTGCATGGATGTGCCCCTGGGACCGGACCGGTTCCTCCCCCATCGTTCCCCTCGCATAGGTCACTGCGCCAAATAGGAGATTGCGCTCTATCATATCGGCTTGGTCCTCCCTGTCGCCCACATCCATGACGATCGCATACAATTCCTCAGGACCGTTGCAGTTTCTATCTGCCAGAGAACCTCTGATATCCTCCAACCTCCGCACCTCCGGCCTAGGGCCGAACACCCCCGGTCCATAGGTAAACCCTAAAGGCTGCTTTGTGGCTTTGATCTGTAAACCAGGATTAAATTTCATTGCTTCCCTCTTTTCGCTATTTCATTGGTCATGATGATATATTGTTATAACTTTTAAAGCAGACAAAAAAGGGAACCTGTTTGTGAATGTGTGTTTCCCTTGAATTGTTATAACATTATATTATTACATTTATATAGATCTGTCAACTGATATTTGAAACTTTTTCGCCTTTTTGCAAAACGTATCTGCAGCAAAGCCGCTCTCTCATCACGCCTTTTTCAACGTCACATAATATGCATACCGGTCCGACCGATAATAAGACACCGTATATTCCAGCATTTTCCCATTCTCCGTATAGGATCTTCGGATCCTCCGAAGCGCCGGCATACCTTTGGGCATACCCAAATGCTCCCTGACCCACGCCTCCGGCATGATACAGTCAAAGCACTCCTCCACATATTCCGGCGTAAATCCCTTTTCCTGAAGCATCTCATAAATACTGCCAAAATACAAACTATCATCCAACACAAGATCACATTCCAGCGTAAAATGGGACACAAACAGCACGATCGGACTCCCGTCCCCATTGCGTACCCTGTCCAACCGGTACAGCTTCGCGCCTGTATCCACACCAAACAGCGCTGCCAGTTTCTCATCTGCCTCCGCCAATCCAATATGTGCATAAGATGTAGACGGAGTTATCCCCCGCTCCTTCATCTCATTCGTAAAACTCTTAATATGGGATAAATACTCCTCTATCCGCTCCTGGTACACCACAACCGTACCAACCCCTCTTGAGCGTTTCACCATCCCGTCCTTCTCCAACTCCTGTATCGCCTGTCTAGCTGTGATCCGGCTTACATTATACATCTTCTGCAGCTCTGTCTCACTTGGAATGATGGTATTATAAGAATATTCTTTACTCACGATCTTCTTCCGCAGTATCTGGCTGATCTGCAGATAAAGCGGCGAGGCGCCGCGGCTTGTATCGAGTCTGTCCATATCGTTCTCCTTCTTTATTATAACAATATAATAATATGACTACATAAAAAAAGTCAAGATATGAAGCGGATGATCTTTTGCTCGCTGACGTATAAACGTTGCTATTCACGGCCATGCCGCTCGTCATATGTTACTATCCACACCCACGCCAGGGAGTCTTATCGCTGAGATATGTCGCAGATGGTCCGCTCCGGGAGGGGTTTGTCTGGGCGTCGCCGCGCTCTCGCTCCGGTGTTTTGGTAAGAACGCAGCGGTACTAGGGCGTGTG
>CAJUSS010000153.1 GCA_910588895.1 uncultured Lachnospiraceae bacterium | reverse complement strand
ACCCCGCGGGGGGACCGGCGTTCTTCTACAAAAGCGGGGCTCCTTTTGTGACAGGTCCCTCCCGGAGCTGCTTTAGTCGGCTGGCTTTTTGATCTGTCGCATGCCAGCTGCCCAGCATCCGGGCCTCCGGATGCGGACGGGTGACCGATCATGCGCCTGCACCTATACAACGATCGGCGTGGGTGTGAATAGTAACAAAAAAATAATTAGTTTTTTGACAATGCGCTAAAAAATATTGTATAAACAGAAGCTTCATGCTAGAATAGAGAAAAAGCAGCAGGAGCGTCTAAAAAGATACAGAAAATGGAGGTAGATAGTATGGGTGATACAAAGACAAGGCTGGAGAATGAAAGCCTGCTCCTGGAGGTAGCGGCCCATGGCGGCGAGCTGAGCCGGATCTATGATAAAAAGCATCAGCGCGAGGTGCTGTGGGAAGGGACGCCGTCGATCTGGGGCCGTCATGCGCCGATCCTTTTCCCCTTTATCGGCAAGCTGTTCGAGGGGAAGTACCGTTTCCAGGGAAAGGCCTATGAGATGACCGCTCACGGCTTTGCCCGGGATATGGAGCATACCTTGTTGTCCCGGACTGGGGAGGAGGTGTGGTATGTCTTAGAGGATACAGAAGACACGTTTAAGACATATCCGTTCCATTTTCGCCTGGAGACCGGCCACCGCCTGGAGGGGAACTGCATCCGCGTGATGTGGAAGGTAGTGAACACGGGAGAGGACACTCTGTATTTTATGCTGGGAGGCCATCCGGCCTTTAAGACGCCTGAAGGCACTACGGTCCATGACTTCACCCTGCAGTTTGAGCAGGAGGGAGAAGGCCCGCTCCACTACCAGGCGCCAGACGCTGACGGCTACAAGGTGGAGGCATTGTCCGGGAGCCTTGGGCTGGAGGATGGGAAGGCGAAGATCGTGCCGGGATTTTTTGACCGGGCCCTTACCTACATATTCGATCGGGGCCAGGTGACAGCGGTCAGCCTCCTGCTCTTAGACGGACAGCCCTATGTGACGGTCCGCTGTCCCCATATCCCCTTCCTCGGGGTGTGGACCATGGAAAAGACCCATCCCTTTGTGTGCCTGGAGCCATGGTTTGGCCGATGTGACGAGAGAGGCTACCAAGGGGAGCTTAAGGACAGGGAGGGCCAGATGAGCCTGGCTCCGGGCCAGACCTTTACAGCCGACTATGTGATCCAGATCCACGCGTAGAGGTGCATGGCGGAAGCAGCAAAGACGAGAAAAGCCGATAGGAGGATGAGAATGTACAAGATCTTAAGAGCAGAAAAGCTGGCGGATAAGATCTACCTGATGGACGTGGAAGCGCCCCGGGTAGCCAAGTCCTGCCAGCCGGGAGAGTTTGTCATCGTCAAGATGGACGAGGTGGGAGAGAGGATCCCCCTGACGATCTGTGACTTTGACCGGGAGAAGGGGACAGTCACGATCGTGTTCCAGATCGTGGGCGCCTCAACGTACAGGATGGCTTCCCTGAAAGCCGGGGATGCCTTCCAGGACTTTGTGGGGCCCTTGGGGCAGCCCTCCGAGTTCGTGAAGGATGACTTAGAGGAGGTCAAGGGGAGAAAGTACCTCTTCGTGGCAGGGGGCGTGGGAGCGGCCCCGGTCTATCCACAGGTAAAATGGATGAAGGAGCATAAGATCCATGCGGATGTGATCGTGGGATGCAAGAACAAGGACCTGCTGATCTTAGAGAAAGAGATGGAGGCGGTGGCCGGCAGCCTTTATATCACCACAGACGACGGCTCCTATGTCCGCAAGGGCATGGTGACGGATGTGATCCAAGATCTGGTGGAGGTCCAGGGCAAAAAGTACGATGTCTGCGTGGCGATCGGCCCCATGATCATGATGAAGTTCGTCTGCAAGCTGACTAAGGAGCTGGGCCTGCCCACCATCGTCAGCATGAACCCGATCATGGTGGACGGCACCGGCATGTGCGGTGCCTGCCGTCTGAGCGTGGGCGGCCAGGTGAAGTTCGCCTGTGTGGACGGGCCGGAGTTCGACGGCCATCTGGTGGACTTCGACCAGGCCATGAAGCGCCAGCAGATGTACAGGACAGAGGAAGGACGAGCCATGCTGAGAGCCCAGGAGGGGGATACCCACCACGGCGGATGCGGCCGATGCGGAGGTGAGGACTGATGGAGATGGATGTGTTAAAGAAGGTGCCGGTGCGTGAGCAGGATCCTAAGGTCCGTGCCACGAACTTTGAGGAAGTCTGTCTAGGCTATGATAAAGAGGAGGCTATGAGAGAGGCCTCCAGGTGTTTAAAATGTAAGAACAATGCCCGGTGCGTCAGCGGCTGCCCGGTGGCGATCGATATCCCCGGGTTCATCAAGGAAGTGGAGGCAGGGGACTTTGAAAAGGCGGCCCAGGTGATCGCCAGATCCTCCGCCCTCCCGGCGGTCTGTGGCCGCGTCTGCCCACAGGAGACCCAGTGCGAGGGCAAATGCGTCCGGGGTGTAAAGGGCGAGCCGATCTCCATCGGCAAGCTGGAGCGTTTCGTGGCCGACTGGTCCAGGGAGAACGGCTTCGTCCCGGCAAAGCCAAAGGAGACCAACGGCAAGAAGGTGGCGGTGATCGGCGCCGGCCCCGCAGGTCTGACCTGCGCAGGGGACTTGGCCAAGCTGGGCTATGAGGTGACGATCTTCGAGGCCCTCCATGAGCCCGGCGGCGTTTTGACCTACGGGATCCCCGAGTTCCGTCTCCCCAAGGAGACCGTGGTCCGCCACGAGGTGGAGAACGTAAAGAAGCTGGGTGTGAAGATCGAGACCAACGTGATCATCGGGAAGTCCGTGACGATCGACCAGCTGATGGAGGAGGAAGGCTTTCAGGCTGTCTTCATCGGCTCCGGCGCAGGCTTGCCTAAGTTCATGGGCATCCCCGGCGAGAACGCCAACGGCGTGTTCTCCGCCAATGAGTATCTGACCAGGAACAATCTGATGAAGGCGTTCCGGGACGACTACGACACCCCGATCATGGGGGGTAAGAAGGTGGCCGTGGTGGGCGGCGGCAACGTGGCCATGGACGCGGCCAGGACCGCCCTCCGTTTAGGGGCCCAGGTCCATATCGTCTACCGCCGCTCCGAGGCCGAGCTGCCCGCCCGTGTGGAGGAGGTCCATCACGCCAAGGAAGAGGGCGTGGTCTTCGACCTGCTGACCAACCCGGTAAAGATCCTCACCGACGAGAACGATCAGGTGAAGGGGATGGTCGTCCGCAGGATGGAGCTGGGCGAGCCTGATGCCTCCGGCAGGAGACGCCCGGTGGAGGTCCCCGGCTCCGACTTTACGATCGATGTGGACACGGTGATCATGTCCTTGGGAACCTCCCCCAACCCGCTGATCTCCTCCACCACCGAGGGCCTGGAGATCAACAAGTGGAAGTGCATCGTCGCCGATGAGGGCAGCGGCAAGACCACCAAGGAGGGGGTCTACGCAGGAGGCGACGCCGTCACCGGCGCGGCCACGGTGATCTTAGCCATGGAGGCCGGGAAGGCCGGAGCCAAGGGGATCGACGGATATCTCTCCCAGAGATAGGATGGTCATGTCCGGCTTCATGCGAGCGGAACAAGATACAGTCCAAAAAAAGAAGGCGGCCACGTCCTTGTGGCTGCCTTCTTTTTTGGCGCTGCGTATATAAGAGCGCCGTTCTAAGCCTGGATATCGATCACCTGGCCCAGACCGGTAGCAGCGGCTGCCATCATCTGCATGAGGGCATCGCCGTTCTCCTCTACCGTATCCAGGACCTTCGACAACAGGGCTGTACCCACCTGCGCGCCGAAGCTGGCTGACGAGATCGATAATGAGGCAGATAGTGCAGTGATATCCATAAAGGTCCCTCCTTTCCTGCTGCTTTGGATAGTATAGCAGATATCGGAGGAGGATGCAAGGTTTGGAAGGGGACCACCATAAGCCGGCTGGCTTTTTGTTACTATCCACACCCACGCCAATTGTTGTATAGGTGCAGGCGCATGATCGGCCACCCGTCCGCACCTATATGTCTCATAGAACCTTAGTATGCAAAAATGAAAGTTAGAATACAAAATAAAGATCTGTATGAAAAAAACGCAAATCCTCTTGTATTTCCTCCCATCCTATGGTACATTCTAAGTAACATAAAAACAGCGCCGCCCCATCCGGGCGATGCGCTCTGCGGAGAGATAAGGAGGAGCTATTTCAGATGGACATTCGGTATTCTTGCAACCAGAGAGATTTTAAGCGTTATACCACCGAGGAGACCCGCCGGGAGTTTTTGATCGAGGACCTGTATGTGGCCGATGAGGTCGTGGCGGTCTATTCCCATGTGGACAGGATGGTCACCTTGGGCTGTATGCCGGTGAAGGAGGAGGTGTCGATCGATAAGGGGATCGATGTGTGGGCGAATTTCGGGACCCATTACTTCCTGGAGAGGAGAGAGATCGGCATCTTTAATATCGGCGGGGCAGGTACGATCAAGGCGGATGATGAGACCTTCCATATGGACTACAAGGACTGTCTCTACATCACCCAGGGGACGAAGAAGGTCACCTTTACGAGCGACGACCCTTCTGCACCGGCCAAGTTCTATATGGTCAGCGCACCGGCTCATTGCGCGTACAAGACCACCTATCTGCCGATCGATAAGGCGGTGAAGCGTCCCTTAGGCGCCATGGAGACTTCCAATAAGCGCACGATCAACCAGTTCATCCATCCCGATGTCCTGCCCACCTGCCAGCTTTCCATGGGTATGACCGCATTAGAGCCCGGCAGCGTGTGGAACACCATGCCCGCCCACACCCATGAGCGCCGCATGGAGGTCTACATGTACTTCGAGGTACCGGAGGATAATGTTGTGTTCCATATGATGGGCGAGGGCAAGGAGACCCGCCACATCGTGATGCAGAACGAGCAGGCCGTGATCAGCCCCTCCTGGAGCATCCACGCCGGCGCAGGCACCTCCAACTACACCTTCATCTGGGCCATGGGCGGCGAAAACCAGGCCTTCGATGACATGGACACGATCCCGACGACAGAGTTGCGGTAAAAAAGTACTTGCATCCGCCCTCAAACCGGTGTATCATCATACCAACAGCATAAACACAGGGGAGCTTGTCTTAGCAGGCTGAGAGGAAGTGATCGACTTCGACCCTTTTACCTGATGCGGATAATGCCGCCGTAGGAAGTCATCATTGTCAGACCTTTTACAGGAGACACCGATCAGGTATCTCCTGTTTTTTGTTGTATCCCGCTTGTTTTTAGGCAGATGAAGGAGGAGATAAGATGAGTGCAAGTATCGCTATCCAGGTTTTACCAGATGCTCCCAACGATCAGGAGCTGTGCCGTATCGTAGATGAGGTGATCGCCTATATCGCCGATACAGGCCTGCGCTATGAGGTGGGGCCCTTTGAGACCACGATCGAGGGCGAGGACTATGATCAGCTGATGGACATCGTGAAGGAATGCCAGCATGTGGCGATCCGGGCCGGCGCGCCCAAGGTAGCGGCCTATGTGAAGGTAGTCTATCGGCCGGAAGGGGAGATCTTGACCATCGACCAGAAGATCGGAAAATACAAGGAGAGCTGACCGTATAGAGAAAACCTTCACGCGTCCGGTAGCGGACTTTTAAAGGAAAAGAGGCTGTTGCAAAGGGCCAAGCCCCAGGCATGCCGCGTCGCAAGAGAACGCCGCATGCCTGTGAGGCGTGAGCGGCTCTGCGGCAGCCTTTTTTCTATAGGAGCATATATCTTTGGCGCCCCGACCTGTGAAATGTCTGTGAAGCCCTAGCCGATCCCCCGAAAAGGTGTTAAAATATGCCCATACAGCAGCGGGCGGTCATACTCAAGCCTTACGGACCGCCCCATACCGAGCAAAGGAGAGGAGCGGCCCATATGGAGACCTTAAAGATCTTAGTAGTAGACGATGAAGCCAGGATGCGCAAGCTGGTAAAGGACTTTTTGTCGGTCAAAGGCTTCCAGGTGCTGGAAGCGGCTGACGGCGAGGAGGCATTGGACATCTTTTTTGAGCAGAAGGATATCGCCATGATCCTCCTGGATGTGATGATGCCCAAGATGGATGGCTGGGAGGTCCTAAAGACCATCCGGAGATATTCCAAGGTGCCGATCATCATGCTGACGGCCAGGGGAGAGGAGAGGGATGAGCTCCAGGGCTTCGATCTAGGCGTGGACGAATATATCGCCAAGCCCTTCAGCCCCAAGATCTTGGTGGCCCGTGTGGAAGCCATCCTGCGCCGGGTGAACGGGATGGTGGCGGATAATGTAGAGGTAGGCGGGATCTGCATCGACAAGGCCGCCAGACAGGTGACCATCGACGGACAGCCCATCGAGCTGAGCTATAAAGAATTTGAGCTTTTGAGCTACTTTGTGGAAAACCAGGGGCTGGCCCTCTCCAGGGAGAAGATCTTGAACAATGTATGGAATTATGACTATTTCGGAGACGCCCGCACTATCGACACCCATGTAAAAAAGCTGCGCAATAAGATGGGCCGCCGGGGCGAGTACATCAAGACGGTCTGGGGCATGGGGTACAAATTTGAGGTAGAAGCATGAAACATTCGATCCGTATACGATTCACGCTGATCTTCATCAGCCTGATGGCCATGGTGATCCTGTGTCTCTGGGGGGTGAACAGCTGGCTGCTGGAGGACTTTTATATGCAGGAAAAGGTCAAGGATCTAGAGCAGGCCTACGTTCTGGTGGACCATCTTCTGCAGGAAGAGCAGGCGGCCGGGCTGAACATCGCAGATGAATTTAAAAAGCTGGACGAGGCCATGCGGAAAGGGCAGGTGGACGTTCTGGGAGGGAACGTGCTGATCGATCTGATCCGGGAATTGAACGAGCGGTCCAATATCACCCTGCTGATCATGGACAGCTCCAATGGCACCCTGATCTCCTCAGAGCGGAAGGGGGATGACTTGAGCGAACGCTTTCTGCGCAATATCCTGGGACAGAACGACCGCCCCTTTAAGATCGTTTCCCAGACCGAGGACTACACCATCCAGCAGAGCTATGACCCCAGGATCCGTTCGTTTTACCTGGAGAGCTGGGGATTTTTGGATGACGAGAGCCCCTTCATCATGTCCATGCCGGTGGCCAGCGTCCGGGAGAGCGCGGAGCTGTCCAACCGCTTTCTGGCCTATGTAGGCGTAGCCGCCCTGGCGGTGGGGAGCATCCTGATCTATTTTACTACCAGGAGGATGGTGGCCCCCATCCTTTCGCTGACAGAGCTTTCAGAGCGCATGAGCGAGCTGGATTTCGACGCCCACTATACCGGGACGGCGGCAGATGAGATCGGCGTGCTGGGACACAGCATGAACACCCTTTCCGACCGTTTAAAGGAGACGATCGGAGAGTTAAAGACGGCCAACCTGCAGCTTATGCAGGATATCGAGCAGAAGACCAGGATCGACGAGATGCGCAAGGACTTCATCGCCAATGTATCCCATGAGCTGAAGACGCCGATCGCGCTGATCCAGGGCTATGCGGAAGGACTCATAGAGGGCATGGCCCAGGAAGAGGAGAGCCGGGACTATTACTGCGAGGTGATCCGGGATGAGGCGGATAAGATGAACAAGATGGTCCAACAGCTCCTCACCCTCAGCGCATTAGAGTCCGGGAAGGACGCGCCGGTGATGGAGCGGTTCGATCTGACCGAGCTGATCTCAGGCGTTCTGTCCTCGGTCCGGCTCATGGCTGACCAGAAGGGGGTCCAGCTTGTCTTTTCCCAGGAGGATCCCTGCTACGTCTGGGCGGATGAGTTCAAGATCGAGGAAGTGGTGACCAATTATCTGAACAATGCCTTAAACCACGCCGACTATGCAAAACGGGTGGTGGTCTCCCTGGCCCGCTGGCAGAAGGAAAGAGGGACGGAAGTACAGGTCAGCGTCTATAACACAGGCGACCCGATACCGGAAAAGGATCTTCCCGATCTTTGGACCAAATTTTATAAAGTGGATAAGGCCAGGACCAGAGCCTATGGAGGCAGCGGCATCGGCCTGTCCATCGTGAAGGCGGTGATGGATTCCCACAAGAAGCAGTGCGGCGTGGAAAATGTAGAGGGTGGGGTGATGTTCTGGTTTACATTAGATGGAGAATAGTGGTATAATGAAAAATACCTGAGCTATAAAGTGAAAGGTAGGTGCAAGGCA
>CAJUSS010000152.1 GCA_910588895.1 uncultured Lachnospiraceae bacterium | reverse complement strand
CTCAGCTGGGAGAGCATCTGCTTGACGTGTAGAGGGTCGCAGGTTCGAGTCCTGTCGTCTCCACTCTAAGAAAAAAGCTGCTTATTTAGCAGCTTTTTTCTTGTCCATCCTGCACATACATATCTAAAAAGCCCAGCTTCCGCAAAAAAGCCACCCCGTCCAAGATCCCTGCCACATAGGTCAGGGTCAGTTCTCGCTCCTCCGCATTCGCCCGGCTCTCCAGCAGAAGATCGATCTGCTCCCGCTGCTCATTTGTCAGCTCCATATCACAATAGCCTTTTTCTGCCTCACAGGCGGCCTGCAAAAGCTCTTTATAATCCAGCCGGTCTTTCACATAACGGCAGAACGCCCGCTCCCGCAGCCTTGTGGCCAATTGCAGCAGGGTATCTTCCAGCACTCCTTTTTCCATCCCTTCCATATCGGTCTCTCCCATGTCCATCCGTTCTGCACCGATCACGCTGCAGCATCCCCCTTCCTTGCTCTCCTGTTATCCTTTCGACCGCTCCATGTCCCGCATTTCCTCTCGGGCTTAAGACGATCCGCCGCAGCTCCTCTGTCAGCCGTGCCCTCTGCTGCCACCGCAGCATGGCATGCAGATCCGGAAAATGGCGCAGACGTACCGTTCTCTCCTGCCGGCGGAGCCTTCTGATCCTGTCTGCCCGTTCCCCTCCGTCTGTCCCATCCATATGATCGGCCCTGTCCGCCCGTCCTGCTCCATCTGCACAGCCTGTCTGGCCCATATCTTCCGCCCGCTCCCTCGTCTCTTTAAGAACACGCCTCCCTATCTCTAACGGATACCCGTCGGTCTCTTCCCAGACCAGGATATCCTCCATCCTGACCCCTAATATATGGCTCAGCACCAGCAGATTGTCCAATGCAGGAAGAGAGGTCCCATGCAGCCACTTATACACTGCCTGCGGACTCTCGAGGCCCAATCTCTCCTGCACCTCCCGGACAGAGATCTTCTTCTCTGACAGCAGGTTCCTGATCCGCATCCCAGTCTCTCGGCCTAAGATCACCTCGCGTTCACATCCCTTCTATCATCTTATCCTTAGATCCTATTGTACTACAAGGCGCGAAAAATGTCATTGAACCGTCAGTTAAATACACAA
The DNA here is from genome assembly GCA_910588895.1 of uncultured Lachnospiraceae bacterium. Classification (GTDB taxonomy): domain Bacteria; phylum Bacillota; class Clostridia; order Lachnospirales; family Lachnospiraceae; genus Caccovicinus. The sequence goes on along the minus strand of CAJUSS010000152.1, from coordinate 7,052 downwards.
GATCTTTGAACGACAGACCATCCTGCCCGACGCACCTCTATTTCCGAATATGGAAACTTCTTTCCCATCCTCAATGATGTGATAATAAAAATGAGTCCTTGTAACGGACTCTTGCGCTGGAGCACGGTTGAGCTTCCAAACGAACATTTTCATAAAGGTGTGGTTATCTATGATCATCTACGATAAGCTATGGGATGTGATGAAAGAAAAGGGGATCTCGCAGAATTGTCTGTACAAAAACTATGGCGTGAGCCGAGCGCAGGTATATCGCCTGAAGCATAATCAGGTAGTATATACCAGTACGCTGGATATGCTGTGCAAGATCTTACAATGTGAGGATATCTCCGACATCGTCACTTATCTTCCCGACCCTCCGCCTGAGGCCCCCTGACCGTCCTCCTCTCCTGCCCCTTCCCTGTCTGCCCGCTCTTTTTCCTGCAGCAGGATGCGGCACATCTCTTCCTTTGTAAAAGCGGAGAGCTCCACCTTGCGGCCATTGAGATAGATCGCAGGGATCGACTTTACCTGCAAGACCTTTCTGGCGTAGGCACACGCCTCCTTCTCTTTTTCCGAGTAGCGCCCTGTGATGAGCGCCCGTCGGAACGCTTCTTTGTCTAACCCGGCTTTTTTCGCCAATCCGGTGAGCACATCCAGATCCCCGATATCCTTTTCATCGATAAAATAGGCTTTGTAGATCAGGTCACTGTAGACTTCCCCAAGGCCATTTTCCTCTGCCATGTGCCAACCCTCGAAAGCCAGCCTGGTGTAAGGCCGGGGCACCACAGCAGGCGGCAGCTTCATATCCAGCCCCAGCTGCCTGGCGGGCTCTTCCAGCACCTGATAACCTGCCCGCCGCTTTTCATCGTGGTAGGTATCCACCTGCCGGGCAGGCTCCTCTGTCAGTTCCATGGGACAGAGACGGATCCTTGCCTCCAGTCCGGTCTCCTTTAAGGCCTGCGCTAATGCCTCCTTCGCCACCAGGCAATAGGGGCAGACAAAGTCAGTTACAAATACGATATCCATCACAAGCATCTACCTTCCTTCTTCCTATCTTTTCCCGTCCGAGCCTATCTATGCAGCTCTCTCATCCGCTTTTTACCATATCTATCCATATATCCCTCCGTCCACAGGATATCACTGAGGAACACGCCCCATGGGCAGGAGGTCAGTGTCCATGAGGTGTTCCCGGTCTCTGTACAGATGCTTATGATCTCGATTTCATTTATGTACCCTGACCTTCAAAAAGCGCATTATGGGCATCGATCAGCTTTGACAGATCCTGCTCAAAGCGGTAGATCATCCCATCCCTGGCGACCGGCAAAGTTCCAGAGCCGCCCTCTGCTCCCCGGGGCTCCTCCGCCTGTTGGAACAGTTCTTCCAAGGTCCCATTTAAAGCCAAGAGCTGCTCTTTACATGCGTCCACAGATGAGGCCTCTGCCAGATAGCCTTCCTTTTCCAGAGCGGAACGGTCTTCCAGATACCCCAGGCAGATCTTGGCCTCCTCCACATACTGGGCATACAAAGGCTGCAGCGCCTGGATATCCAGCTCCTCTATGCGGCGGTCATCGATGCCCTGGGCATCGATGGCCTCCCTGAGCTCCCTGGCTGTTCCGATCGTGGCATAGATCGCATAGGACGCCTCAAGACCTTTTTCCTTCAGCAGTCCCAGCTCCTCCTTCTCCCATGCATCCGCCACCTTATCCAGCTCCTCCAAAAAGAGGACGCGTCGGACCTCATACTCTCTGCAGGCCTTCCAGATGGCCCCATGGAGCCGCTCTTCCTCTTCATGCTCCATTTCCCCATCCGCCTTCTTTCTGGTATACGCCTCCATCTGATCCAAAGCCTCCGCCAGCTTTTGCATCACCGGATACAGCTTTCGGTAAGCCTCATCCAGCGCGTCCGATCCCGTCGGCCCGCCTGCCGCCGTATGTCCATCCCTCTCAGCCAGTCCGCCTGCTCCATCTTTCGCAGCCGTTTTGGTCCCTCCGGCTTCCAGTCCGACCCGCTCTATCGCCGCCTCCATCTGCGCATAAAATACATCACCCACCGGCAGGCACTCCTTTTCCTCATCCAGCAGCGTATACCTCTCCTGGTGATCCACACGCTGAAAATAGCGGTCGATCACATCCTGAAAATGGCCGATCATCTGGTTGCCGATCTGGATATAGATCCCATACAGGATCTGTTCCTCCTGCTCCCCCTCGTCCGTTCCCGCCCCGTCGGCTCCACCTGCCTCATCGGCTGCTCCCGCTCCGTCGGCTCCACCTGCCTCATCGGCTGCCTCTGCCACAGCCGCTCCGTCCTTTTTGCCGGATCCACCATCTCCTCCTGCCGCCAGCTCCTCTGCCGCAGTCTGCGGCTTTTCATCCTTTTCATCCCCACTGCAGCCTGCCATCAGGAGGCACAGGGACAAGATGATCCATCCTGTAAAATACATCCATTTTTTCATCACAACATCCTCCTCTATCACGATCTGCAACGTGCGATCTATCAAAACGCCAGCCGATCTTCCCTTGCGATCTTCCTCACTCTGTGCTAAGCTTTCTCAAGGCATCCTTTCGGACCGCCCAACATCATCAGATCGGAGTGTATACATAATGAAGATATTGATCGTACGACATGCTGACCCAGATTACACCATCGACTCTCTAACCCCCATCGGCTGGAAGGAAGCGGAGCTTTTGTCCCGCCGATTGACCAAGCTGGACGTGCAGGCTTTTTATGTGTCGCCGCTGGGGCGGGCGAAGGACACAGCTTCCTTCACCCTGGAAAAAACGGGCCGTATGGCCACGGAATGTGACTGGCTCAAAGAATTCCCCTCCAAGATCCACCGTCCAGACCGGGAAAAGGAAGCGATCACCTGGGACTGGCTCCCGGCAGACTGGACAAAGGAACCTCGTTTTTATGACAAGGATGCCTGGTGTACCCCGGATGCCATGATCCAGGGACATGTGGAGGAAGAATACGCCTATGTGACCTCCCATTTCGACCAGCTCCTCGCCTCCCACGGCTATGAGCGGGAAGGAGGGTACTACCGGGCCGTCCGCCCCAACCATGACACCGTCGTCCTGTTCTGCCATTTTGGCGTGGGATGCGTCATCGTCAGCCATCTGCTGGGCATCTCTCCTATGGTCCTGTGGCATGGGGCCTGCGCCGCCCCCTCCTCCGTCACCACCTTAGTGACGGAAGAACGCCGGGAAGGCATCGCCTCTTTCCGTATGCTGTCCTTCGGCGATACCGCTCATCTCTACGCGGCCGGAGAAGATCCTTCCTTTGCTGCCAGGTTCTGCGAGACATACAAAGATACAGAACAGAGGCACGATTGATCCGAGACGACCGCAAGCGAGGTCCGGCCTTCCGGAGCAGTCTTGCCCCACAGGGCCTGCCCTCCCATGCAGTAAGGAAGCCGGGAACGTGATCGGACATCACGCCCTCCGGCTTTTATCGGGAGATCAGCTCTTATAGTAGATGATGTTCATCACACCACCTGCCGTATACAGATATCCGAGATCGATGTTCGACGCATCATAGCCCGATGTTTCCGCCAGCACGACCTCCGGGGGGAGCAGTCGTTTCCGCCAGCGCGGCCTCCGCGGGAGCGGTCGCTTCCGTCAAAGCCACTGTCCCCGCCGAGATAGTCGCACCGGTTCCTGCTGATGTCCAGCTATCCAGCCCGCTCGTATCTCCTCGCTCATACCACTCGATCTCCTCGCGCAAGACCTCGCCAGGTATCCTGTCGAGCCGTCCGTGCCACTGTTCGTCTACATGGAGTGTGTCTTCAGGCAATGTCACCAGGCTGACGGACGTTTCACCCGTCCCGCTGGAGATGACGACTGTATACCAGAGACCGTTCCCTTCCCCGTCTGCGTCTAGACTGCCGCGAAAACCACCGGCGGATGCCACACCGACCCGCACGCTGTCCTCTGGCTGATGCATGATCTTGCTGTCTGGATCATAGCGGAATATCCGCACATTTTCCATATACCCAGACAGCTGTGGCTGCTCTTCCTCCTCAGACTGGGTCATATCCTCTTCCCCGGACGGCTCCGGATCCTCAGGGCCGGTCACATCCAGCCCCGATGCCTCCAGCACCTGTGCGATCAGCTCCTCATCGCCCTCGATCTCCTCCAGCACACAACAGGGATAACGGCCATAAAGTCCGCCGCCCGATCCTGCCCATCCCTTGTCTCATCTTTTCTCTTGTCTTCAGCTCGAACCTTTGTCCTTCTCTTTCTTTTTGCCTCATCCCTCTGCAGTCCATTTCTTCGTCCCTTTTGACCTTCCTTTTTCTCGGCCCTTTGCGGGCGTCCTCTTCCTTCCCTTAGGCAGTATCCACTTTATACGTCCCAGATCGTCCAGTCATCCGGCCTGTCAGTAGCTTAAGATAGGCTGGTCCTGGCTGAGCTGATAGGTCTGGAGAGACACCGTACCAGGGACCTGGGCCTGGAGGTCTATCTCTCCCTGCGCGCTGGACAAGGACTCCACGGCCAGCTTGTTGTCCGCTTGATATAATCGGCTGGTCCAGGAATTGCCCATATGGGAGCCATACAAGAGCATACCGTTCCCGCCCGGCCAAGTTCCGAGAGAGCAATGGCTCAAATTGATGTTCTCCGTCAGGGGCGATACGCCGCCTTGGTAGGTATATATAGCCGCTCTATGGTTTGCTTCATAGCTCCCGTATTCAATGATCAGCTCCGGGATGCCGTCCTTATCGATATCATAGAGCTTATATCCAGTAGCGTTAGCCTCTGCGCTGACCCCTGTGGGCTGCTCACCCAGAAGCGTGATATAAGCCGCCCGCCAGGGTTCCTCCGCGGCCTGCGGCGCGCTCTCTGTCTGCCCGGCCTCGCTGGCCGTCTCCGCAGGAGCGGTCGTCTCTGCTGAAGCCGCCTCCACAGGAGCGGTCGTTTCCGCTGGATCCGTCTCCACAGGAGCGGTCGTTTCCGCTGAGGTCGTTTCCGCTGAGGTCGTCTCCGCTGGAGCGGTCGTTTCCGCTGGATCCGTCTCGGCAGGAGCGGTCTCGGCAGCGTCGGCCTCTTCCGGTGCAGAGACCGAGCCAAGGCTCTCATCTCCGGCCGGCGTCCAGCTGTCCAGTCCGCTCATATCGGTCTGGTCGTACCACCAGATCTCCTCAAACAGAAGCTCTTCGGGTATCTGGTCCTCCCTTCCTTCCCACTGACGATCGATATGGAGTGTGTCCCCCTCTGGCGCCAATGTCACCAGATCCACAGTCGTTGCACCGGTCCCGCTGTAAGTCGTCCGATAGAAAAGCCCCATTCCATTCCCATCCAAGCTGAGACCGCCGCGGAAACCGCTGGAATATATGCCTATCTGCAGGCTCTCCATCGGCTGATGCACGGTCTTACTGTCCGGATCATAGCGGAATATCCGCACTTCATCGATATCGCCTGCCTGGTGCGATGTATCTCCTTTGGCTAAGAGCAGCGTGGGGATCTGATCTTTCGCCTGCATCTGCACCAGCGCGTATCGATATCTTTCTCCGGACAGCTCGCCTTCGCCATATCGATAGGAAGCCGCCTGACGGACGATCAAGCGGTACTGCTCCAGCACTTCCTCCAGTCCGGGCTGCTCTGGGGCATCCGTCGGCTCAGACGGATCCGTTTTGTCTGTGGAGCCGGACACATCCAGCCCCGAGGCCGCCAGCACCTCCCCGATCAGTCCTTCATCCGCTTTGATCTCCTCCATCACAAAATCCGGGATATCTTCCACTGTAAAGTCCGATACCGTGATCTCTCCGGCTTCTGTCATGACTGCCGTCTCCCCGGGTCTGACCACATCAAAGCCGCCGTCCTCTATCTCACAGAGCACCTTGCCTTCCAGCAGATAGACCTTCATGGTCTCTCCGCCCTCAGGTACCTCCACCCAGCCGCAGGTACCTCTGATCCCCACCGCCATATTGCCGGTACGGATATCCAGAACCTCGTCCTCCTTAAGCGGATCCTTGATATTAAAAAATAAGCTCCCGGACTCCACGAGGATCTCCAGTTCCTTCCTCCTCCGCTGGATCTGGATCTGACTGGACATATCCATCTTTGCCAACCGGAGGCTGTCCAGGTTCAGCCAGGCATAGCTCTCCGCCTTCGTCCCCATATGGTAGCCACTGTAGAGTTTCATCTCCGGGACAGGGGCGACCTCTCGCCCCCTCCCGTTGGCGATATCCACCTCCCCCTCCGTCTTCATCAACTGGATCTTTGATGCCGTGTGGGGATCGGAACAGCCCGCACACACCAGCCCAATACAAAACAGCAGGAGCAGCCATAAGCCCTGCCGCCAGATCCCGCATTTTATCCCTTGTCCCTCTCTTTTTCTCTGCTCCATTCCTTTTATCATCCTTATCCCTCTGGGAGCGTCTTTCTCCCCCTTTGGCACTCCTTCTTTAGTTCATGTATCTGCCTGCCCTAAGGCAGCTGCGCTACTTCTTTTTATCCTCCAAGATCAACCGCCGGATGGCTCCCACCGCCACCTTGATCGCAGCTTCCGTGTCATGGATCTGCTCATCAGGCAGCCCTAAGGCTCTGCGGGTCTGATTCGCCACCACTAAAAGGACCGAACCGCAGCGGACCCGCCGGACCCCGGCCACGATAAAGAGCGCCGCCGACTCCATCTCGGAGGCCAGCGCACCGCACCTCATCCAGGCGTCCCATTTGTCGTTCAGCTCATAGGCCACAGGCATGGTGTCGGGCGAATGCTGTCCGTAGAAATTATCCTTGCACTGCACCACCCCCAGATGGGTCGTAAGCTTTAGCTCCTTCGCGCTCTCCCTTAAGGCTGTAGTCACTTCAAAGTCCGCCACAGCCGGATACTCGATCGGCGCGTATTCCTTGCTGGTCCCCTCAAACCGGATCGCCCCGGTAGCGATCACCACATCCCCGCCTAAGATCTCCTTCTGCATCCCGCCGGAGGTTCCCACCCGGATAAAAGTATCCGCTCCGCAGTGGACCAGCTCCTCCATGCCGATCGCGGCGGAAGGACCGCCGATCCCGGTAGACATCACGCTCACCAATTCTCCGTCCAAACGCCCTGTATAGGTG
>CAJUSS010000151.1 GCA_910588895.1 uncultured Lachnospiraceae bacterium | reverse complement strand
CCCGGACACGATCAGGTCGATCAGCGGCTGCCAGCTCCCGCCTAAGAACTTCTTTAAGGAGACCTCGCTGACACCGGTCAGGGTGTTGTCGTTGCCATGCTCCTTAAAAAGCGCCATGGGCACCACGCCCCGGCGGGCCTTATAGGCCTCGATCACCTGATCGATGATCTCCTCGGTCACGGATGCGCGGTTTTCAAAGTCAAATTCCTTCAGCTCCGCATTGGCCTTTTTCGCCACATTGTCCAGACAGATCTGCTTGATCTTCAGCTCATCACAGATCGGCTCGATCCCCGGGAGAGTGCAGTTAAATTCGGACAGCACCGCGTCGATCCCGCCTGTGGCTAAGATCGCCTCACTGGTATAGTTGTTCCCCGCATGTCCGTCAAAGACCTCCGTGTAATGAGCGCCCCGCAGCTGCAGGTCCTGCCCCACGCAGGTGCAGCCCACCAGCTTAAAGCCTTTGGCTCCGGCTTTTTGGGCCTTTTCTTTCACATCCTCGTCGATCAGGCGCTCCTGGAGATAGGTGAACATGGAATGCTGGTGGCCGGTGATCATGATGTTGATATAGTCCGGATCGATCACCCTTAAGCCCACCGGAGCGAAACGGATCTCCGGCTCGCCCAGCACGATATCATTTAACAGGTTGGTCAGCACCAGACCGTAGATGCCGGTGGAGATCCCCAGCTTTAAGCAGTCTAAGAGCATGTCCACCGGATCGGAATTTAAGTTCGTAGAACATTTGACCACGCCGTGGAACACCTCGGCCTTCGCGCCCCCAGGCAGGAGCTTTAACTCTTTCCATCTCTGATATCGCGGACCATAGGCCAAATGCTCGGTCAGCTCCATCTTTTCATATTCCGGACGATATAAGTCCTTTAACACAGCATCCGCCACTGCCTCTGCCCGCTTATGGACATCCTCCTCCTGGATCTTGAACAGCCCGGCCAGATGGTCCAGCGCTCCGATCCCCTTGACCGGGCCTTTTGTCCTGGCTATGTTCCTTACATTTAAAGCCGTGTTCTCTACCACATGGATATAACAGCCGGAGCCGGAAGCCACTGCCCGCAAGAGGTTCCTGACCACGATCGTATCTGCATTCGCTCCACAGATCCCCCGGGGCGCCTCCGGGGTGATCCGGCAGGGTCCGTTCGCGCAAAGCCGGCAGCATACCCCCTGCAGGCCAAACGCACACTTTGTGCTCTGTCCTTCCACCCGATGGTGGGAGGTCTCCATAGGGAGCCCCGCTATATACTCCTGCAAGGGCTGGTCGGCACTCTTGCATGTGCTGCATCCATAACATTGGTTCATCGTCGTACCTCCTGGGTCGTCTTATTTCCTTGTCGGATATTATGATTTTACAATATCCGGTCGTGATCTGCAACATTTTTGTTGGATCTGCATCAATGATAGCGGGTGCGCTCAGAGCACATATCGTTCTTTTTCACGATCCCACTCTGCGATCTTCAATATGCCTTTTTCATCGGTGACCATGCACTTTCCTTCGTCGATCCCGGGCCGTTGGCACAGGTAGTACTCTCGTCCGTCCGGCGCGGTCTGGCGGCCGGTGAGCATATAGCCGGCATCGTCAAAGAGATACCAGCCGGACGTGCCTCCTGTCTTTTCCGTAAGCCAGCGCCAGCCGTGGGAGGCGTAGCTGCCGTCCTTGAACTGGTACCACCAGCGTTTTCCGTCTGCCGCCTGCAGAAAGCCTTCCTCATAGGTCTCCACAAGCGTGTAATCCGGCCGCCCATAGCCGTCGATCCCCGTCTTTCCCAGAGGATATTGTTTATAGGCTACACATCCCCCTTCGTTCACGATCTGCTGGCCCGAGCTGGTGTTCCCTTCTATGGTATATACCGTTTTGGGTGTCACCTTATACACATAACCGGTATGATAGATCCGTTTACTGTTTCGAAAGAAGATCTGGTCTCCCTCCATGGGGCTATCATGATATCGTCCCATCTTCTTATAATAAGATGCGGATGTGGGCGTGTAGGCGGAAAAACCGCCCAGGAGCGCTCTGGCCTTATCCACCCCAAAGAGATGGATCAAAACGGTATCAAAAAAGGAATCGCACCAAGGCTGTGCCTGGACATCGATCCCTGTCTTTTCCTTATACAGCGCTGCGAACACCGTATAATTTCCTCTCCCTGCGTTTTTCACCTTATCTTCCGGCTCATCGTAGGTCCCTATCTGGCTCTTTTTATCCTTCTCGCAGTACCCCGCCCATTTTGCGAATTCCGGGGTGACTTTTTCCTGGATGATCCCCATCTCTGCACCTCCATACGATCGATCATGCCCTCGCATACAGGAGGCCCGGTGCCGGGTATAGTATGCCTTCGATGTCCATTGCAGCCGCTTGCTGCAGGTTCGGATATCTATAGGCTCTGTATCGCAAGGGCTTGGTCTACTATATGCGGACAGGTGCAAAAGCGTGTACAAGACCGTTCGCCCCTTGTCCGCATACAGCTTGAGCTGATCCTGTCGGGATCGACCCGCAACGCTCACGCGCGCTTTTTCGGCTGTCATGCGATCATAGATCCGCCATGGTCCTGCCTTTCCCGCACAGCCCTTCAAGATCCTCTGTGAACGCATCGAGCGCGTGATCGATCGCCGCGTTCTTTACCAGCCCCTCGATGATATCCGGCGCTGCTGTGACCGCCTTGACCCCATATCTGGCCAGCTCCAGTACCTGCTGGCTGTTCTTGAAGCTTGCTGCCAAAAGTCCGCTGTCATAGCCGCTGCCTGCGATCGCGTCATGGATATCCTTGGCTACCTGGATCCCGTCAAAGCCCATATTGTCGATCCGGTTCACATAGGGCGCCACATACTCTGCACCGCACTTTGCGGCCAGCCATCCCTGCATGGCGGTGTAGACCGCGGTCCCGATAAAACGGATGCCTTCCTCGCGCAGCATCTTCATCGCCTTGAAGCCCTCTGGCGTACAGGGGACCTTGACCAGCGTGGTCTTCCCCAGCTCCTGGAGGATGCGGTGTGCTTCCTCCACCATGACATTGGCCTTCCTGGCCATGACCTGTACGAACAGCTCGTCGTCCTCGCCGATGATGGAACGGATCTCCTTTAAGACCTCATAAGGATCCCGCCCGGCCTTTGCCAGGATCGAAGGATTGGTGGATACGCCGTCCACCGGGAAAAACGTATAGATGTGCCTGATCTGTGCTACGTCTGCGGTATCGATACATAACTTCATGATGGTCTCCTCCTTGTCATCCTCCTAATAATGCTCACAAACGATCCCTCTATAATGTCTGCTCCGTACGCCCGATGATATCATCCTGGGTCGCCTTGGACAGTACATTGAAGAATGCGGAATATCCGGCCACGCGGACGATCAGGTCCTTGTGATCCTCCGGATGGGCCTGCGCATCCAGCAGGGTCTCTTTTGAGACCACATTGTACTGGACATGATAGCCGTCCAGACGGTCAAAAAAGGTGCGGATGATCATCTTGAGCTTTTCCTTGTTCTCTTCCTTAGAAAGCAGCTGAGGGGTCACCTTTTGGTTCAGGAGCACGCCGCCGGTGATCTCGTGGGTGGGCAGCTTGGACACGGACTTGAACACGGCGGTAGGGCCGTTCTTATCCATGCCATGGGCCGGGGAGCAGCCTTCTGTCAGCGGCTGGCGTGCATGCCGTCCGTCCGGCGTGGCCATGGTCCCCATGCCCTGTCCTACGTTGGCGGAGATACTGGAGGTACCTGCATAGCGGATCCCTCCGATCGGCCCTCTGCCGTACCGGGTATTGGGATACTTTTTCATCTCATCGATATATGCGTTATAGACATCCACTACCAGCTGGTCTGCGCGGTCGTCATCATTGCCGTATTTGGGTGCATCATTGATCAGCATGCGCTGGATCTTCTGGCTCTCCGGACTCATAAAATCATCCTCCAGCGCATCCATCAGCTGCTGTGGGGTGATCTTTTCTTCCTCATAGACCAGCTTCTTGATCGCCGCAAGGCTGTCTGCCATGTTGGCGATCCCTACCTGGAGGCCGGAGATGAAGTCGTAGACCGCCCCGCCCTCTTTTATGGTCTTGCCCCTGCCGATGCAGTCCTGGGTCAGCATAGAGCACAGGATATCCGGGCATTCCCGCTCGATCGCCAGATCGATGGCATTCTCCACGATCACGCTCATCCGGGTCAGCTCCCGGGTGGTCTTCTCGATCGCGGCTTCCAGCTCCTCATAGGTCTTAAAGTCCGGAAGTTGGCCGTAGCCCTCCGCGAACCGCTTGCCGGAGGTGGGGTCGATACCATTGTTCATGGCGATCAGCAGGATGCGGGGGAAGTTCAGATAGCTCATGCCGGTGCAGCGGTAGCCCCATTTGCCCGGCACTGCGGTCTCTACGCAGCCGATCGCGGAATAATCATAGGCATCCTCCTCAAGGACCCCTTTTTCGATAAAGGAAGGGATGATCACTTCATCGGAGTTAAAGGCCGGCATGCCGGTGCCCAGCTTCATGACCTCGATCGCCTCATCCATGAACTCCTTTGACAGGCCCTTGTGATAGCGGACGGTCAGGTTCGGCTGGGGCAACCTGGTCTGTGCCACGGAGCGCAGCACCAGGAAGGACAACGCATTGACCGCGTCCTTCTTATCCCGCGTCTGGCCGCCTACAGTCACATTCTGGTACATAGGGCTGCCCGCGCTGCTCAAGGTGTGGGTCCAGCTCCGGACCTTGTTGATCGTCAGGGTCTTGATCCACAGGTTCGTCAGGATCTCCACCGCCTGGTCCGGTGTGATGGCCCCTTTCTCTAAATCGCTTTTATAATAGGGATAGATATACTGATCAAAACGTCCATAAGATAAGGAATGGCCGTTGGATTCGATCTGGAGGATCAGCTGGATGGACCAGGTGGCCTGTACTGCCTCCCAAAAGGTCTCTGCCGGCTCGTAGGGGACCTTGTCGCAGATCCTGGCGATCTCTAAGAGCTCCGCCTTCCTTGCACTGTCCGCAGTCTCTGCCTTCTCCCTGGCCAGCACAGCGTAGCGGTGGGCAAAGTCTTTGACCGCCTGGATGACGATCAGCACGGCCTTGTAAAAGCAGTTCTTATCGATGTCCTCCGGGACACACAGATCCAGTTCTGCGCGCAGCCTCCTGACCCTCTCCTCGTAACCTTTCAGTCCGATCTCCAGCATAGTCCTGTAGTCCGCCGCCAGATGGGCATCACCGGAATTCAGCTTCCCTTCCATGCCAAAGAACCCGGTCTCCATGAACACATCTACCTCCTCCGGAAGCAGGGCTTTGCCTCGGGCCCGAAGGTTGTTGTTCTCCCAAAAGGGGGCGATGGAGCGGAGCATTTCCTTTGTTTCCTCGGTGATATAGAACACATCCCCGTCACGCTTTTCAAAGGTATCCAGCTCATCGATGACAAAATCCAGGGTGTACTCCGGGAAGATCGGGGCATCTTTATTCGAAGCAGCCTGGTTCCCCACGATCAGGGTCTCATCCTCGATATAGATCGACATCTTCTCCAGGACATTCTTCAGCATCAGCGCCCGTTTCATGACTGCAGGCTGGTTTTTATGTTTTTTATACGCCTCTGTCACCAGCACGGCTCGCTCGGCACAGATGTAAGGCTTCTTATCCAGGACTGTCTCCCTGAACTTTTCCATCCTTGGCGTAAGATCCCCAAAATGCTCCACGTTCTTCATAAACGTTCCCCTTCCATTTGGAATAAATATTGTTTTTGTTCGTAGATGTACTATAGCATACTCTGTACACAAATGCAATGGTTGTTTCATAAAAATATATTTTTCTTTCATTCATAAGTTTCTTTTCATACCCACGCCAAGGGATCTTCTTGCAGAGATCGATCACAGATAGCCCGCTGGCATTTTGATCTGTTGCCTGTAAGTTGCCCGGGATCCGGAGGCTCAGGTCCCCCACAGGGGCCCCTCACAACGATCGGCGTGGGTGTGGATAGTGACCGCTTTATCAAAGCACATTTCATTTGTAAGTCATTCTCTTGCTAGTACTTACTTTTTGTGCTAAGATAAAAACAAAAATAGGAGTCGCCACGAAACATGAATAAACGAACAAACCAGATATTGGAATTTCTGACCATAGAAAATAAGATAGAAGTCTCCCAGCTGGCAGAAAAGCTGGGAGTCTCGCAGGTCACGGTGCGCAAAGACTTAGACGAGCTGGAGCGGCAGGGGATCATCGTCCGGGAGCACGGATCCGCCTGCTTAAGGAGCGCGGACAACCTGCACGGGCGCATCGCTTACCACTATGAGGCCAAGCGAAAGATCGCCAAGCGCGCAGCAGAGCTGATCTTTGACGGGGACACTCTGATGATCGAGAGCGGGAGCTGCTGTGCCCTTTTGGCAGAAGAGCTCACGGTTTCCAAAAAGGACCTGACCATCATCACCAACAGCGCGTTCATCTCTGAGTATATCCGGGGCAGATCTAATTTCCAGATCGTTCTCTTGGGGGGGATCTATCAGCAGGATTCCCAGGTCCTGGTAGGACCGATGATCCGCCAATGCGTGGAAAACTTTTATGTAAAATATTTTTTCATCGGCACGGATGGCTATTCCAGACAGACCGGCTTTACCAACCGGGACCAGATGCGGGCCCAGGCTGTGCGAGATATGGCCCGCCAGGCAGAGCACATCGTGATCTTGACGGAAAGTGAGAAATTCACCCGCCACGGGGTCGTCCCGCTGAACCTGCGGGACTATCCGCGCACAGTGATCACAGACAGTCAGATCCCACAGGCGACCGCAGATGGGTTAATGCAATGCCAGATTCAGGTGATCACCATCTGACCTGGCAGTTCGGTTTTATAAGAAACATTTTTTCTTATATCTGAAATATATATATATTTACATTCATTTACACGTGTGCTATGATATCCTTACCGAAAAGCCACAGAGCCGATCCCGACAGAAAACCGCGTTCCGGGCATAAAGGAGGATATCTACCATGTGCAAAGGCACGATCTTTAACATCCAGAAATTCAGCACGAACGACGGCCCCGGAGTACGCACCACGGTCTTTTTTAAGGGCTGTCCCCTGCGCTGTAAATGGTGCGCCAACCCGGAATCCCAGTCCACGGCTGTCCAGATCCTCTACGACCAGCGCCGATGCACTAAGTGTTCTGCCTGTGTCCACACTTGCCCGCAAAAAGCGGTCTCTCTGCAGGATAAGGTGGTCACCATCGATCCGGAGAGATGTGTGGGCTGTCTGCAATGCGTGCATGATTGCCCGGAGGAGGCATTAAGCTACGAAGGCGAGGCAAAGACCGTCCAGGAGGTGGTAAAGGTCTGTCTGCAGGATAAGGATTTCTATGAGACCTCCGGCGGCGGCGTGACCATATCCGGCGGCGAGGGCCTGGCCCAGCCAGAGTTTTTGGAAGAACTCCTCACTGCCTTAAAGCAACAGCAGATCCATCTGGCGCTCGAGACCACCGGCTATGCAGAGCCTCCAGTCTTTCAAAGACTGGCCCCTATGTTCAACCTTTTGCTGTTCGATGTGAAGCACTATGACAGTGACCGCCACTATGCAGGCACTCACGTCCATAATGGACCGATCGTCGAGAACCTGCAGTGGGCGATCGCCCAGAAGATCCCGGTCCTGCCGCGCATCCCGGTCATCCCCGGCTTTAACCGCTCTTTAAAAGATGCCGCAGGGCTGGCCGCTCTCCTTACACGGGTCGGGGCAGAACGGGTGCAGCTCCTTCCCTTCCATCAATTTGGCGAGAACAAATACCATAAGCTCCATCAGGAATATGCTTACGAAGCTGTGGCAGCCCTCCACGAAGAGGATCTGGCCGACTACCGGCAGGTTTTCCTAGATCAGGGGATCGACGCGTTTTTCTGAGACAAGCCCTCCACAGATCAAAAACGATCAGGGCTTTAGGGCACGCCCCCCTAAAAACCCTGATCGTTCCCATCTATAGCCTCGTCTTTAAGAGCCATTATCCTTGCTCCATGCCGACCTTAAGTTTCAACAATAAGTTCTAAGACTTCAGCTATCTCTTCCAAACGAGTCCCCTTTTGCAACCTATTCCTGGCTGTCTTCTTTTTCGTTTCTTCTCTAGCTTCATCCATCAACATCTTCCCAACTGTAAGCGTCAAATAAGATAGTGGATAGAAAAATAACCACCAACCCTCTATAATAAAAGGGCAGTGGTCATCGGCACCGTTCCTGTACCATGGGATCCCATGGCAGAT
>CAJUSS010000150.1 GCA_910588895.1 uncultured Lachnospiraceae bacterium | reverse complement strand
TTCGGGTGCAGATGGCAGGGCTTGGAACGCCTCTTGTGGGCGACCGAACCGGATCTGGCAGGAGGCTGGAGAAGACCGGATCCATTATACATATAATGCGGCGGACCAGCTGATCCAGATAGAGGGAAAAGGTCCGACAGAGATCCGGGAATATGACAGGCGCGGGAACCTTACAGCGGTCAAGCGGGGCAAGAAGGTAGCCAACTGTTATCGTTATGGGGCGGATAACCGTCTGGAAAAAGCCATAAATGCTGCGGGTCAGGCGGTCTGCTATATATATGACGGATCAGGGAACCGGGTCGGTATCGAGATGTATGATCTGTCTGGAGAACCCGATCTTAAGCAAGGAGGTTTCTTGGAAACTGTCTATACAAAAGGATATCCGGCATCTCCGACGAAAACGGTGCAGTATCTGCCAGATCTTACGAAGCAATACCGAGATCTTTTGGTAAAGACCGAAACGGCAGGGGACTGTACGGTCAGCCAGAGCTATGTATGGGACACAGATGTCCTCTTTGCTATAGATGAGGAAAGTGCAGGTGTCTGCCTGCAGGACGAGCTTGGAAGTACGATCCGCTATCTCGACCTGCAGACAGAGGAGCAGACGATATACGGGTATGATGAATTTGGTCAGGATCTATACGGCACCCAGGGAGAAAGGCAGCCATTTGGATATACCGGATATCAGAAAGATATAGTGACGGGGAGCTATTTTGCACAGGCAAGAGAATATCTTCCAGAGATCGGACGGTTTGGCAGCGAGGATTGGATAAAAGGGTATTTTAGGCGTCCTGAGACACTTAACCGCTATCAGTATTGTAAGAATGATCCCCTCGGTCATATCGATGAAAATGGAATGGCGCCACATAGGGTGGTAGACCCTTCTCAAACATTGGATACATCGACCTATCTGTATTATGATGAGGATATAACCGACAGAGAAAAGGCGATCGAGGCGTTAAACCAGTATGCAAAAAAATATGCCCAAGAAGATACAGATAAATTTATATCAGATCCGGATCATCCGTATTTTTCAAATGGGAGCGGAAATTGTGCAAACTTTGTATCACAATGTTTATATGCGGCAGGGATGGATATGACAGATGAATGGTATATGGAAGCGAAGGTACCGATCCCGGTCAGGCTGATCCAAAAAGTATATGAAAAGGCGGTCCATAAGGACTTAGATCCTGCAGGAGCGATCGCAAATACAGGACAGGAGTATTCTTTAACGTGGACAAGCGCCAGAAAGCAATACGAATATTTTAGCGACCCTAAAAATGGCTATATGGAAGGAGGAGTCGTGAAGGTGAGGTCTTTGGAAGAATACTATCGGGTAGCGAGTTTAGGTGTCGTTGAGGCAGGGGACTTGTTGTATTGGGATGAAGATGGAAATGGAGATATCAACCATGCGACGATCATAAATGGTTTTGACGAAAGTGGATCATTATTTACAGGCAACATTTTATATTTTGTGCGGATGAAGGACAGTGTATTTACAAGCTGTCCCAGCAGCGACTAAGGGGAGGAAGATGGCAAAGATAAAATTTGGGTGTCTCATGGCGATGGCCAGTATCATGGTCATCGACCTGACGGGACATTGTATCGCGGTGAGAAGGGATCTTTTACGTAAAAGAGGAGAAAAAGAAGAACAATATCGAGATATCGAGCCGTTGGTGCATTATGTAGGGGCACTGATCGGAGGGTATGTTTTTGTACAAGATGCGGAATGGCCATTATCTATGTACGATCACTCGGATGACGTGATACGATCTTATGCGAAAATGGCAGAAGGGCAAAGTGCTGCGGGGGACACAAAAGAAAGGAGATGGGAGTTCCAGTTCCGGAGTATAGAAATGTGGGGGAGGAAAGAGATCGGTCTGTATATAAATGCGGTCCGCAAAGAGCAGGAGGGCATATTTTTTCCGGTCCATACCGAGCGGGAGATCCAGATCATCTATTGTGGGAAAGAGGGGGAGCGCATGGTGGATGCAGCTAAGGAAAGAGATAGTTTTTACGAAAAAGGAGTTTTTATATGCAGAACCTATACCCCCTGTTCGGACAGAACAGGATACTAAAAAAAGAGCTGCTATGGTCGCTCAGGGACATTTCCTTTGCCCAGCTGCAGCTGCGATACCAGGACTATGGCCAGGGTCTCTTGCAGGGGTGCGACATCCGCGTCTGTGGGGATGAGCTGGCAGTGAGGCCGGGCCTGATCAAGTACGGCTCCTTCATCTTCCTGCTCGAAGAGGAGGAGCGGGTCCCCTATGGCCCAAAGGGAGAGGTACAGTACCTGCGGCTGCGGATCTGGGAGGACCGTTCTTCTCCAGACTATGTAGCCTATCGGGCCGGGATCGCCCTGGAGACAGGGGAGGCGGATGTGGGGAAGGGGACGGCTTTTGAACTCTGCCGCTTTTTCCTGCGGGAGGGCGCACAGCTCAGGGACCGTTATACCGGCTTTGCGGACATGGAGACAGCCTATGACACCGTGGACCTGACCCATGCCGACTGGGGCGGGCTGGGCGGGAGGTCGGTGGCTCCGGCGGTCACCCGGTATCTGGCAGAGCTGATCTTAGAGAGCGGCGACAGCCGGTCGGAGGACTGCGCGTTCGCCTATCTGTGCCTTAGCTGCCCGGGGGCTGTGCCCGTGGCCGCGCTGCAGGCCTATATCCGCAGGCGTACAGGCGTACAGGCGGCGATCCCGGCAGAGACACAGGGAGAAGACATCCTGTCCTGCTACCAGGCGCTGCGGGCCATAGCTGAGAGGTTCAGCCATAGCGGCCGGGAGATGGGCAGGGATAAAAAAGAAAAGCGCAGGATCATCATCGATTGATGGGGGATGGACTATGGACCGATATGGATATGTATTGAAACAGGATACGGGGAGAGGGGAACGAGGGGTTACCCGGTACCACCGGGGGGACCTGCTGGGGATGACCACCTTCCAGCTGCGGGAGATCTGCCGCAGGGAGAAGCTGATCCGGGGGATCACAGATCCCATGGATAAGGAGGAGCTCATACGGGTGATCATGCGGTATCGGGGAGCTGACGGCTATCTCTTGATCCAGAGACCGGATGAGGCTGGACTGCAGGTGGTGGAGGAGCTGTTCAAGACGACACGGCTCAAAGAGCGTCAGGACCTGCGCCTCACCTGCAGTGCCAAGATCACGGTCTATAAGGGGCTGGCCATCGGTATCTATGATGAGCTGACGCTGCCCTATGATAAGGAGCTGGCGGGGACGAACGCGTTCGTGGTAGGCGGGGACGGGACCGTCTGTACCGTGCTGAACGTGGTCCCGCTGGGGGCCAGGACGGACCGTCTCTATCTGACAAAGGATGCCAAGATCCCCTGCCGACAGGCCAAAGTGAAGGACTACAGCCTTTATTGCCTGCGGCGCAGAGAGTCGGAGCTGATCTATCATCTCTATCATGGCGGATCGGATGGCGGATCGGATGCCTCCGCAGACAGGAGAGCTGCCGCCGGCAGGTCCCCGGCATGTTTGGAGGTATATCGCATCCCGCTGCTGGACCTTGAGGTGAAGGATCCGATCCCTTTGTCCATGCCCATGGCCATCGATCTTGGCACATCCAATACCACGGCGGGTGTGTATCTGGATGCGCAGTTTTTCGAAAAAGCCGGGCTCTGTGACGGGGAGCGCGGGCTTAGGATGGATGCGATCGATCACGCGCTGTTCTACGATCCATCCTCCCAGCAGGAGACCATGTTATTGCCCAGTGTGGTGGGGATCCGGGAGCTGGGGGAGGATGGGCCGGAGTTCTTGTTCGGGTATGATGCCCTCTGTTTGGCGGATGCCAGTTACATCGATGAGGGTTTCTATGTTTCCTACGATATCAAACGATGGGTCGGGGATCTTGATCGGATGGAGGAGGTCACGGACCGCCGGGGGAAACATGAGCAGATCGCGAGAAAAGAGATCCTGAGAGCCTATCTCCTCTATGTGATCCAGGCGGTCAGCGACCGCTTTAAATGTAAAGTGGAGCGTATCCATATCTCCTGCCCGGTGAAACAGAAGGAACGGTCCGGCCG
Organism: uncultured Lachnospiraceae bacterium; assembly: GCA_910588895.1. Taxonomy (GTDB): domain Bacteria; phylum Bacillota; class Clostridia; order Lachnospirales; family Lachnospiraceae; genus Caccovicinus. The sequence goes on along the minus strand of CAJUSS010000150.1, from coordinate 4,222 downwards.
GTCGTTCGCGGAGCTCCTGCCGGGATACACGGTGGAACAAAAGGATATGATCGATGAGGGTGTGGCGGTCCTCTACGATACGATCTCCGAGATGATCGACAGCGGGACCGTAGAAGATGGGGCAGAGTACAGAGCACTGATCATCGATTGTGGCGGGGGGACCACAGACCTCTGCTCCTGCCGTTTCCGCCTGTGGGACAGGCGTGTGGCTTATCAGATCCAGATCGACACAGCTTACGAGAATGGGGATACCGATCTTGGCGGGAACAACCTGACCTACCGGATCATGCAGCTCATAAAGCTCAGGCTCGTCGAGTGTCTAGGTCCAACAGGCGAAAGATCCACGCAGCAGATCCTGGCCGGGTATGATATGGATGTGTTCCGCTATGTGGACCGGTACGGAGAGAGCGCGGTCTATCGGGAGCTGGAAGAGGCGTATGGGAAGGCGGAGGCGGTCATCCCGACCCGGTTCAAGGCCTTCGAGCATAAGAGCCGGGAAGGATATTGCAGGGTGAGGAACAATTTTTATCTCCTGTTCCATCTGGCAGAGAAGGTGAAAAAATGCTTTTATGACCATATTGGGACGCTCCGTGTGGCTTTGTCCTCCAAGGAGGTGGCAGAGAGCGCCACTTCCTGGATACCGGTGGACAAATGGAAGTTGTCTGTCTGCAGAGGCGGGGATATGGAGATCCTCAAGGAGACCCCTGTGGTCTACATCAGTATCTATGAGCTGGAGCTGCTCCTGAAGGCGGATATCTATGGGGTCATCCGGCGGTTCATGGGACATATGTATGAGGAAGATGAGCTGGAAGAGTATTCGATCATCAAGCTGACCGGCCAATCCTGTAAGATCGGCATCTTCCGTGATGCCTTAAAGGAATTTGTGCCGGGAAGGACCATCCAGTTTAAGAAAAAGAGCGGGGATCCGTCCCAAGACCTTGGGCTGAAGATGACCTGTGTGGACGGAGCATTGCGCTATCTGAAGGATAAGCGGTATGGGTTCGCGGATATCAAGATCCGGACAGAAGATCCCGCACTCCCCTATACGATCACGGCATTTACCCATAATGGGGAAGAGGTGGTGCTCATCCACTATCTGCAGCGGAGCAGGAAGAGCGGGACGATCTCCAGGAATATGGAGGATCTGACGTTAAAGCTGTATCTGAAGGATGTGGATGGGAAAGAGCGTTATCAATACACCTGCCGCAGCGCCCTGACGGATTTTGATGAGCTGCTCTACGAAGAGATCCGGGAGAGGTATGGGGAGCACATCCTGCAGGCGGATACAGACGCGATCGTGGACCGGGAGGTGAAGTTCTTCGTGTGGGCTGAGCCGGCGGAATGGGCATTTTCTGTGGTGCCGGTATATCGGAAGGACGGGAGCTTGTACCTTGGGAGGGAGGCCAGATTTTATTTTGAAGACGAGCGGTGGATACAGAACTTTTTTGATGGGGAGAAGTGAAAGAGAGTGTGTGGAGATAGAAGGGCCGGTCCGGTTTGTGGAGATCCTGTCATTTAAAGCGGACATAGAGGTCGGCCAGCATGGATGCCTTCGGATCGAGGGGATGGCCGACCAAAAGACGGTCGATGAGCGGGTGGACTTAAGAGGGGCGATCATCCGGGTCCTGTCCGATGAGGGAGCGGGGCAGATGTCCCTTTTTGCGGGCTATATCACGCAGTATACCTTCCAGGCATCCCATTATGGCCGTTCGGCCGGTTTCACAAGGAATACCCTCCAGGTATCCCATCATGGCCATCCGGCCGGTCTCACAAGGGTTGAGAGAGAAGAGCGGGGAGGGATCCTTTATCTGCGCCTGACGGCAGTGTCCGGGACGATCCGGTTCGATCAGGAGAGAAGAACGCGGATGTTCCAGGATGTGTCCATGACTTACAGAGATATATGGAAAGAGATAGCAGGGGAGGACCGAACGGTCATAGGGATAAAAGAGGCGGACAAACGGCCGGGATGTCCGCTGTTCCAATATCAGGAGACCGACTGGCAGTTTTTAAAGAGGATCGCCAGTACATTGAGGACGATCCTCATCCCGGAGGTGACCGATCCTTTCCCGCAGCTGTCCATAGGGGTGGTGACCGGACGAGAGTATACATTGGAGGATACATGCCCTTACAGGGCAGAGGTTGACTACAAGAGGGCCAGGGAGAGAAAAAGGGAGGGGATGCCGACAGAGGCTTTTGCCAGCTATAAGGTCTCGACCGATAAAGACTTCCGGCTGGGGGATAAGATCATCTTTAAAAAGAGAAGGTGGGTCGTCCTCCAAAAGGAGATCAAACTGGAAAAGGGGATGTTGGTCTCGGCCTATCAGCTGGGCAGTGAGCAGACACGGTGGGAGGAGATCAAAAATGACCGTTTATGTGGTGCGGCGTTTCCGGGGCGTGTCCTGCAGACAGAGGGGGAAAAGATCAAGCTCCATCTGGATATCGATGAGCGGCAGCCTGCCGCGGCCGCAAAGTGGTTTGCCTTTGACTATGTACCGATCACAGGGAACCTCCTTTATTCTATGCCGGAGCCGGGAGCGAAGGTGTCGCTGTACTTCCCGGGACCGGAAGAGTCTCACGGGATGGTGATCGACAGTATCCAAAAAGGGATCGTCTACCCGGATCATGAGGAGAAGGTGATGGAGCTGCCTTCCGGGGTGATGATGGGGATGGACCCGGACCAGATGCTCTTTTCGGTAAGGGGGAAAGGGGCTCGGATGAGGATAAAGGACAGTCAGGGGATCAGCCTTAGGAGCGGGACGAGGATCTGTCTCCAAGCCAGGGGGAGGATCCGGCTCACAGGTGAGGATGTGGGCATCGCCTCACGAAACAGCGTTTTCCTAAAAGATGGGGATGGGGACAGCATGGAGATCAAAGGCAGGCGGGTCACATTCCGTTCGCCCAGATACCGGCTGAGCGCGGTCCGGCACAGGACCATAGGGCGGGAGCGGAGCATGGCAGACTATCTGGTCATCCGCGAGCTGGAGACGGTCGCCTGTGCGGTCATGGGCGGCATTCCCTTGGGAGAGCTGGACGGGATAGAGGCAAAGATACGAGCCGGTATCCCGGCTGTCTTAGATCCAGATAGGCCATACATGGACAGGATGGCCCAGATCTCATGGCGGAGGGAGTGAGGCGGAGAGACAAGGCGGAGAGACAAGGTGGAGAGACAAAGTGGAGAGATGAGGTGGAGCGATGAGCCAGGAACAGCTGGTGGTCAATGGGGCATTGGTATGCTGTACTATGACAGATAAGCCTTCGGCTGATAAGCTGGGGGATACAGAGAATTATAAGATCTATCGGATCGTACACTTGGGGGCGCAAATAATGGGGCTTTTGGGCTGGATGAAGCTTTTTTGACAGAGTATGACGCGGGGGCAGAGCTATATATCGAGCCGTTCCCGGTCTGCAGGTCGCCCTATTACGCCAGGGCTTTATGGGATATCGCTGCCTACCTGCAGGGGCTAAAGCGGGCGAGCACGGATGTCAACGAGCAGGCCAGGATCGAGGATCGGTGCCAGCTGCTGCGGCAGCTGGCACAGGCGGCGGTGGACCGGGAGCAGATCGTCAGAGGGGACTGGCGGGGGCAGTGCGTGATGGAGCTGCTGGATCAGTGGTTCAACTGCAGCAATACACTCTATATCGACGATCTTATGCAGCGTCTGGAAAGGCTAAAAGGGGATCTGGATGGGATATACTATGGGATGGACCGTCTGGCCGATCAGGTGCTGCAAGCAGCCGAAGAGGCTATGGGGGAGGATCTTAAACTGGCCAGGATGATAAGGCAGTGTGGAGTGCAGGCGATCAGCCTGCCGGAGGATACGCAAGTGTCGTTTGAGGTAAAGGATTTAAAGGGAGTGAGAAAATGCTCATATCTAGGGCGCACCGATCAAAAAAAGAGTAGCCAGGTATTTCTGGATGAGGGTAAAAAGATGCTCACGTATGAAGAAGCACTATCGCTGCTCGATGGATATGAGAGGATACGACATAAGTTATTCCGACGATATAAACTCAAATATGATCTGCGCAAAAGATTACATGCCGTCAACCTTCGATATGCATTGGAGATCCATGACGAGATGGGAAATGGGGTATATAGGAGGACAGATAAATATGTGGACGAAGAAGGGGATCGGTTAGAGGGAGAGATAAGTGGGATCTGGCTGCGGATCCAGGAAGAGGTCAAGGCTTTAGATGGGGAGGATATCCGACATACGATCAAAAA
>CAJUSS010000149.1 GCA_910588895.1 uncultured Lachnospiraceae bacterium | reverse complement strand
GGATGGGACCTATGGGTTCTTACAGCCCTATTATGAGATGATCTTAAGCCAGCAGGAGGATGGGGTATGCCAGGATTACGCTACCTTAAAGACCTCCAACCTCCATTATTCCGGCGCGTTTTCACAGGGGAACGTGGGCATGATGAACATGGGTACCTGGTTCATCGCCACACTGATCGACAAGGTGGCGTCCGGAGAATATACGGACTGCGCCAACTGGGGCATCGTAAAATACCCCCATGCGGACGGCGTGGAGCCTGGCTCTACCCTGGCTACCATCACGGCCCTGTCCATCCCCACCAGCGCACCCCACAAGGAGGAGGCCTGGAAGTTCGTACAGTTTGTGTGCGGCGAGGAGGGCGCGAAGATCGTGGCGGATACCGGCAGCATCCCGGCGCTGATGAACGATGATATCGCGGATACGATCTCTTCCATGGAAGGTTTCCCGCAGGATGAGGCCAGCAAAGAGGCGCTGCAGACGGCGAACCTGTATCTGGAGATGCCGGTGAGCAACAAGAGCTCAGAGATCGAGACCGTGTTAAATGAAGCTCATGACAATATCATGACCGGGAACTCTACGATCGAAGAAGGGATCGCTTATATGGACGAGCAGGTGGGCCAGATCCTGACACAGTAGACCATCCGGGTTTTTGAGACAGATGCGTATCGTTGTCTGCGCCTGCAAGGCGGCATGGGCAGGCACAGAGCAGCCATGAAGACAGATCATCCAGGGGCTGTTGCAGGATGCAGATATCCCAGCGTGGGAGTGCCATCCTGCAGCAGCCTTTGGCTTTACGGAGTATCCGGCAGGACGGGCAAGATGTGCCGGCCGGATACAGAAAGGCAGGTAGTATGGGAAATATAGATCGGGCAGCCTCGGCCCAGATGCAGGAAAAGCTGTCGGTCCTGGAGCGGCGCCTGGAAGAGCTAAAGCAGAGGGCAGAGGCGGAGACAGATGAAAAAAAGCGGTTAAAGCTGGGCGTGCAGATAGATAAGACCCGGGATAAGATCCGCCAGACAAAGACAGGGGAACGGTTCAGCCGTCAGACGAAGAGAGACTTAGTGGCCTATTCCTTTATCGCCCCAAACTTTATAGGGTTCGCGGTATTTACGCTGGGTCCGGTGCTGTTCGCGTTCATCCTGGCATTTTTAAAATGGGACGGCAATAATGCTATGGAGTTCGTGGCCTTTGACAATTTTGCGGCGATGTTCGGGAACAAACGGTTCTTGGCATCTCTGCGCAACACTCTCGTCTACTGTGTGGCCACAGTGCCCCTGACCATGGCCGTAGCCTTAGGGCTGGCGGTCCTGCTGAACCAGAAGATCAAAGGGAGGAATTTTTTCAGGACCGTCAGCTTCTTCCCCTATGTGGCCTCTTTAGTAGCGGTAGCTGCTGTGTGGAACATGCTCTTTTCCCCGGCCAAGAGCGGCCCGATCAACATGCTGCTCTACAACCTGGGCGTGGCGGCCAAGAGCCTGCCCAAATGGTCGGCGGACAAGGACTGGGTCATGTTCACGGTGGTCCTGTTCTCTGTCTGGAAGAATATGGGCTATTACATGGTCATCTATCTGGCCGGCCTCCAGGGGATCAATGGAGAGCTCTATGAGGCCTGCAGTCTGGACGGTGCCAACACCTGGCAGCGCTTCCGGTATATCACCTGGCCGCAGCTGCAGCCCACCACCTTCTTCGTGACGATCATCTTGACCATCAACTGTTTCAAGGTCTATGACATCGTCTATATGCTGGCAGGCGGCAGCAGCGGCGTGCTGAACGAATCGGCTATCGTGCTGGTGTACCATATCTACGAGGAAGCCTTCCGCAACTGGAACCTAGGCTATGCAAGCGCAGTCGCTATGATCTTGTTCCTCATCGTGCTGGCGATCACACTGGTGCAGTTTTATGGGGACAAGAAGCGAGCAAGTTAAGGAGGGTCCGTAAATGAAGATCAAAAATACAAAAACAAGAATGATGCGGGTGATCCTCTATATCGTCCTGATCGCCCTGGCCCTGGTGATGCTGGTACCCTTTGCCTGGATGCTGTCGGCTTCCTTTAAGCTGGATAAGGATGTGTTCGTGTTCCCGATCCAGTGGATCCCTGCAAACCCCAGATGGCAGAACTATGTGGATATCTGGAATAAGATCCCGCTGGCCAAGTTTGTGACCAATACGGCCAAATTGACGGTGATCGTCACCTTTTTACAGCTCCTGACCAGCAGCTTCGCGGCCTATGCCTTTGCCAAGCTGGATTTTAAGGGGAAGGATATCCTGTTCCTGGCCTACATCGCCACGATCGCGGTGCCGTGGCAGGTATACATGGTCCCCCAGTTCATGATGATGCGCTCTATGGGACTGGCAGATACCCATCTGGCGATCATCTGCCTGCAGGCCTTTTCCGCCTTCGGCGTGTTCATGATGAAGCAGTTTTATGAGGGGATCCCCACAGAGCTGTGCGAGGCGGCCAGGATCGACGGGATGAACGAATACCAGATCTGGTATAAGATCATGCTGCCCTTATCCAAGCCCTCTCTGTCCACGCTGACGATCTTTACCTTTGTGAACACCTGGAACGATTTTCTGGGGCCCCTGATCTATCTGACCACAGAATCGAAAAAGACCCTGCAGCTGGGCCTGCGGATGTTCATCAGCCAGTTCGGGTCGGAGTATGGCCTGATCATGGCCGCCTCCGTGCTGAGCTTGATCCCGGTGCTGGTGGTGTTCCTGTCCCTGCAGAAATACTTCGTGGAGGGTGTGGCGGCTTCTGGCGTGAAGGGATGAGATGGACCTTGTGATGGCGGTCCGCTGGTGGGGGTTGTCGCGAGATGCGATGATCCTACCGTATATGGTGTTGATGACGAGGGTATCGATGCCTATATCGTATGGATCGGTCATTTTGCGACAGCCCCACATAGAGATATCCCTATGGAGAGTGGATCGATATAGAAGACGGTTTAGATGACGGTGAGGAGGATATAGGATGAGCTGGATCGGGAGAGAGGCATTAACGGATAAGCCGGAGATCTCCGAGGAAGAAGTAAAGGGGGCGCTGGACCGGGCATCGGCACAGGTGGTCCGGAATCTGGATCCGTTTACAGAGAAGTTCCCTAAGGCCTACAGTGTGAACGGATTTTATGAGGCCACAGAAAATGTGGACTGGACTACCGGTTTTTGGACAGGGGAGATCTGGCTGGCCTACGAGCATACGGGGGATGAACGTCTGCGCCGGGCCGGCGAGATCCAGATGGACAGCTTTCTGGATCGGATCAAGAGGAGGGTGGAGGTGGAGACCCATGACCTGGGTTTTTTGTATTCCCCCTCCTGTGTGGCCGGGTATAAGCTGACCGGCAGCCAGACGGGGCGGGAGGCGGCGCTCGCGGCGGTGGAGGCCCTGATCGGGCGGTTCCATGAAAAGGGGCGTTTTATCCAGGCCTGGGGGCCTCTGGACGCGCCGGATAACTACCGCCTGATCATCGACAGTCTTTTGAACCTGCCGCTGCTCTATTGGGCCACAGAAGAGACGGGGGATGGGCGGTTTTCGGATATAGCGGAAAAGCACATCCATTCCACCTTATCTAATGTGGTCCGCCCGGACTATTCCACCTGGCATACCTTTTTCTTTGACCGGGAGACCGGGGCGCCGGACCACGGAGCCACCTGCCAGGGCTATCGGGACGGATCCGCCTGGGCCAGAGGGCAGGCCTGGGGCATATATGGGACGGCGATCGGGTACCGCTATACGAAAAGGGCGGCCTATATCCCGCTTTTTGCGGGCGTGGCAGACTACTTCCTGGCCCATCTGCCAGAGGATCTGGTGCCCTTCTGGGATCTGAGCTTTGGCGACGGGGATGATCAGCCCAGAGATTCCTCCTCCGCCAGCATCGCGGCCTGCGGGATGCTGGAGATGGCAAAGTACCTGGACGGGGAAAGGAGCGCCTATTACAGAGGGATCGCTAAGAAGCTGATAAAGGCGTTAGCGGACCATTATGCCGTGACAGACCCCGCACTCTCCAACGGGTTGGTGCTCCACAGCACCTATTCCAACCATTCGCCTTATAATACCTGCGACCATTATGGGGTGGACGAGTGCAATATCTGGGGCGACTATTTCTATATGGAAGCTCTTACCAGGCTGTATAAGGATTGGGAGATGTACTGGTAGACATATTTTTGCAGAGGGTCCGCTACGGAAGGGGGATAGCATGTAACGGGGCGCGCTCTCGCTCCGGTCGAACGCAACGGTACTAGGCTCGAAAGGGCCTCGCCAAGGACCGGCGTTCTTTAGGGTCCCGTTACATGCTATCCCCCTCCCGAAGCTACGTTATCGGCTGACCGGTTGACTGGTTGCTTATCAGGTCTTTCCTGTGCGTGGGAGGCGATAGGTGATTGAAAGAGTAAGGCTGAGGAGAAAAGGAGAGCAAGAGAAGATGACGAAAGAGGCATTTTTTGCAAGAGGGGATGGACATTTCTTCTTTGATGATGGGAAAGGGTGCGCGGCCTATTGCCGGGAGCATTGGCCTAAGGACTGTGCCCATATCCTCCAGGTGGCGGACCGGGTGTGCAGGAACACCTTTCTCTTTGACCTGCCCCACGACCTGGAGCAGACCTGGGAGCCGGTCTGCTTTGACCCGGAGGGGGAGGTGGACTGGGAGTACCAGCCGGACTGCGATCCGGAATTTACCTATCAGTTCAACCGGCATCGGTATTTTATCTGTCTGGGGCAGGCCTATCAGCTGACGGGGGAGGAACGGTATGCCCATCATTTCGTCCGGCTCCTGACAGACTGGATCCGTCGGGTAAAACGGACGGAAAGCTCGGAAAAGACCACCTGGCGGATCTTAGAGGCGGGCTTTCGGGGGGAGTACTGGGTGAAAGCGATCCGGTATTTTAAAGACAGCCCGCTGCTGACCGATGAGGTGGTGGACCTTTTTTATCAGTGCCTGATCCAGCATGGAGAGTACATCCTCCAGATGCATTCCCCTTACCGCTACATCAGCAACTGGGGCGTCCTGGAAAACCACGGCCTCTTTACGATCGGTATCGCCATGCCGGATGAGGAACGGCGTGAGCGGTATACCCGCATCGCCTTAGAGCACCTGAAGATCCAGGCCAGGACAGGGATCCTGGGCGACGGCGTCCAGTGGGAGCAGTCGCCCATGTATCACAATGAGGTGCTCCACTGTTTTGAGGATGTACTCCTTTTAGCCTCCCGCAATGCCATCCAGGTGCCGGAGGCGATCTTGGAGGCCGTGAAAAGGATGGCTTACGCGGATCTGACCTGGCAGAAGCCGGACGGGCGGGAGTTTATGATGGGGGACAGCGACGACATGGATATCCGGGACCAGATCGGCATGGCGGCCTATCTGTTCAAGGATCCGGTGCTGAAATATGGCGGCAGGCCGGTGCTGGACTTTGAGAGCATATGGGATGTGGGCCTGGCAGGCGCACGGGAGTACGAGGCCATGGAGAAGAAGGAGCCGGACTTTTTATCAGCGGCTCTGGAGGACTCTGGGAATTATTATCTGCGCGGCAGCTGGAAGGAAGACGGGGATCTGCTCCATTTCCACTGCGGGACCATGGGGGCGGGCCACGGCCATTCGGACAAGCTCCATGTGGACCTGGTGATCCGGGGCGAGGATGTATTGACCGATTCCGGGCGATACACCTATGCGGTGGATAAGGGCCGTTTTGCCTTCAAGGATCCCACGGCCCATAATACGATCACGGTGGATGGGAAGCCCTTTACCGTCTGTAAGGACTCCTGGGCGTGCAGCAAGCTGTGCCAGCCGGTGAAGCAGCCCTATAAGTTCGCAGGTCCTTACGAGTACATCCAGGGCGGACACTTGGGGTATCTGGATGGGCCTGGAGGCGTCTTTGTCAACCGGAAGATCATCTATATCCGGCCATCCCTTTATATCATCATGGACGAGATGTACACAGGGGATGCCCATTCTTATGAGCAGTACTGGCATTTCAGCGACAGAGGGCAGGTGGCCTTGGGACAGCCGGTCCCTGTGGAGCCTGTGCAGCTGCCGGGACTAGACGAGGCGGGGGACCCGGACCCTACGATCAAGAAAAGGGCGGAAAGAGTCCTCACCACCGAGGAGATCGGTACACCGCCGGTACAGACGGCTGTGTTCACCGGAGAAAAGGCCCAGGCCCGGTCCTTTTTCATGACCCCGGGGGTCCGGACCCAGTTTTTTAGCAGTAAGATCGCCCGCCATTATAACTGTTCGGAAGAACGGGCGGCCCTCAAGGTATCTGCAGAGGGGAGCGGCTTTACCTCCCTCCTCACGGTCATCCAGGGCGGCGAAAAGGACTGCCTTCCCGACTGCCGTGTGCTGAAGCTCCCGGTAAAGTCCGCGTTAAAGGGGATCTACTATCCGCCCTCCATGGCAGAGGGGCTGAAGATCTGGGTGGACGGAAAAGAATATGTGATCATCATCTGCCACCAGGAGGTCAATTCCCCTACCGATCTGGAAGAGGTGGACGGGTGCATGGGGGTTGGGGGTGTGATCGTGTTCGATAAGGCGGTGGAGGATAAGGGGGGGACGGTGCTCTGTTATTGAGATGTTGTATGGAGCTGCTGCTGTATATCTTAATACATATAGGTTTCAAGATTGAAAAAGAAAGCCCTGGGGAAGCTGCGGGAGAAGCTCGAGCAAGGGTGAGCCTACAGGAAAGATAAGGGATGTTCTAAGATGAGACAGAGTCAGTTCGACTGGGAGAGGCCGAACAGGACTCTGTCTTGTTTTATCTGATGATCCAGGATATTTATACAGAAATTTGATGTAATTTTCTTGTAGGTTACATAAGAAACATGTATAATGAAATCACTATGAAAGAAAAGGAAGATCTATACTTAGAGAAGCAGTCTAAATCCTACAACAGGGGTAACATCGAACCGATGGGTAAAGCTACAAAGATTTAAAATGTTTAAGGATGATGAGATAGTCTTAAAACTGTTCACTGTTTTGATGGGAGAAATGCAGATGTTTTGAGTATGGAGGATATATGATCATGGCGAGAACTGTAGGGATAGGGATCCAGAGTTTTGAAAAGCTGATAATGGAAAAATGCTTTTATGTCGATAAAACGGATCTTATCAGGCAGTGGTGGGAAAGCAGAGACGATGTGACGTTGATCACCCGCCCCCGCAGATTCGGGAAGACCTTGAACATGAACATGTTAGAGAGATTTTTCTCGTTAGAATATACAGGTCAGGGAGAGATCTTTAAGGGGCTATCCATATGGAAGGATGAGAAGTACCGTAACCTTCAGGGAACCTATCCGGTGATCTTTTTAAGCTTTGCCGGGATAAAGTCATCTTCCTTTGATGAGGCCAGAAAAAGCTTGTTTTATCTGATCGAGAAATTGTATAACCGATATGGATCTCTGTTGAAGGATGACAGGCTGAATGAAAAGGAAAGAGATTTCATAAAAAACATTTCTGTCAATATGGATAACTATTCTGCTATTTCATCACTGGGGACACTATCAGAGTTCCTGTATCGTCACTATGGGAAAAAGGTGATCATCCTGCTGGACGAATATGATACGCCTCTCCAGGAAGCCTGGGTGTACGGTTATTGGAATGAAATGGTGGAATTGATCCGGGGACTGTTCAATTCCACGTTCAAGACAAATCCCTATCTGGAACGGGCAGTAATGACGGGTATCACAAGGGTCAGCAAGGAATCTATTTTTTCGGACTTAAATAATCTGGAAGTCGTGACCACTACATCAGAAAAATATGAGGACAGCTTTGGTTTCACAGAGGAGGAGGTATGGGCGGCATTGCAGGAATGCGGTCTGTACGAAAACCGAATGGCCGTAAAAGACTGGTATGACGGCTTCACATTCGGGAAAAGGAAGGATATCTATAACCCATGGTCGATCATTAATTATCTGGACAAAAAAAGGCTTTCCACCTACTGGGCTAACACCAGCAGCAACGGCCTGGTGGATAAGCTGATACGGGAGGGGAGCGCAGACATAAAAATCTCCATGGAGAACCTGCTGAAAGGTGAACATTTGTACAAGGAAGTCGATGAGCAGATTATTTTCGACCAATTAGACGCAGATGAGAACGCTATCTGGAGTCTGTTCCTGGCGAGCGGTTACCTGAAGGCGGAGAGTTACGAATTCAATGAAGACACGGGAGCAGATTTGTATGAACTGGCACTGACGAACAAGGAAATACAGATTATGTTCCGAAAGATGATCCGAAAATGGTTTAACCGTTCGGGAACAGTCTATAATGGCTTTATCAAGGCGCTGCTGGAAGATGATGTAAAGTCCATGAATGCCTACATGAACCGGGTAGCC
>CAJUSS010000148.1 GCA_910588895.1 uncultured Lachnospiraceae bacterium | reverse complement strand
AAAGCATTGCTTTCCGGCGATACTTTTGGCGCTAATAAACATTTTGCCACTGCATCCCTTCCGATGAAGTACGAAGGAATTTCAAAGCTCCGCAGTGGTATGACAAGATATAAATTTGTATGTCCTAAAATCAAATGGCGTCATGATAAACAAACCGGCAAAAACTATCGGCTCTGCTGCTGTGACTGCCCCTGTACTTCTTCATCTTGCGGACGCACGGTTTATATATATCCCGAAAAAGACTCCAGGGCTTATCCCGGCGCACTCCGTGGAACACAGGAATGGGACGATACCTATAAGATCAGGACTGTTGTTGAAAGAGATATCCACCATATCAAGGATGATCTCTGTCTCGCAGGACGCCGTACCCAAAATGAAAAGACCCTGCATGCCGACCTGATCCTTGCCGGCATTACCCAGTTGACAGCAGTGGTTCTTGCGGATAAGATCCACCATCTAGAATATATCCGCAGCTTAAAACCTCTCATAGCATAGGACTTACCAACTTAATAATACCTATGGCTTATCAAAGTGCGCCTAAAATGCTCCGTTATCTTCTTTTTATCCCAGAGTTCGCATGATACGCGAATCCTTCCTTGTTTCTGTTCAGGATCGCGGAACTCGGACACGAGTTTCGCAATTACCTACTCATGCTTATAAAGCCCATAATAATCCGACTCCACATTCTCCATAGCCTGACCAAACCACCGTTTCGCGTCATCAAGAGCCCGGTTGTAAACAATGGGCGCCATTCTCTCCTCAAACAACTCCAATGATCGAATCTGTTCGATCATCCCCAGCTCCTCCCCCCCGCACGTCCAGATAAAATGCCGCCATCTCCTCTTTCAACTTCTCCCTCTGAGACTCCGACAACTTAATCTGAGAGAGACTTTCCCGTTTCCTCACAATCATTTCCTCCTTAGCTGTAATCTGGATCAACGCGGCCCCCTTTGCGGTTCCTGCCAGATCGGCAAAACCCATTCCAATTGGGAAACTGGGTTTCCGAGAGTTCCTTCTATAAAATGAGGTAGCTGCCATTGTAGACAGCTACCCTTTCACTCTAAAGAAAACAATCTCATTCCACTTCCTGTCAAAGCTCTACTTAATCGTCCCAACAATCCTCACAATCCCACCCTCTTTAAACATTCCGGAACAATTATACTGCCAAGTTCCCTTTTCCAGATGGATCTCCTTTGTCATGTCAGACGAACCGATCGTAATGCGCTGCTCCTTCCCGGTGGGGTCAAACAAAAACAGGTCAACTGTCCCGCCTTTGATATCCGAAGTCACACTTATAACTAAAATCTGATCACTCTCCGCCTGAAACGAACCGGATTCCGCGATATTCAGCTGATCCTCATGATTCGTCAAATCCATAACCACGTTCCCCTGAGCAGTGCCGCCGTTCACGGCCTGGGAACCGCCGCCCGGGATCAAATCCAAAATATTCTTCTCCCCGTCATAAGAAACCCCATACCCCAGCTTCTCAAACACCTCATCTGCAGGCACGTACAAACCGGCAGTCTGCTCTCCTTCCATGACAACGGAAACCAGAGGCCTCTCAAGTAACAAAGAAGCCCCCCTGAGAGTAATGCCCGTATTACTCAAAACCGCAGACCGAATTCCTGTCGCGGCAAATGCCGTTGATATTCCCAAGGTTCCAACTATAACTCCCGCCACAAAACTCTTTCCATCAAATTTTTTCATCTCTTCATCCCTCCACATTCAGATCCAAGATGCATGTCATTTCCAATAGTTTACTTTTTTATTATATCACAAGTAATGGTGGGGTTCAATTCCCTTTTCCGCAATGGCCTGATAGCCGTGAAATGACGTTACTATCCACACCCGCGCCAGGGAGTCTTATCGCTTAGATAGGCCGCAGATGGTCCGCTCCGGGAGGGGCCTGTCTGGGCGTCGCCGCGCTCTCGCTCCGGTGTTTTGGTAAGAACGCAGCGGTACTAGGGCGTGTGAAAGACCCCGCGGGGGGACCGGCGTTCTTCTACAAAAGCGGGGCTCCTTTTTTGACAGGCCCCTTTCGGAGCTGCTTTAACCGGGTGACCGATCGTGCGCCCGCACCTATACAACAATTGGCGTGGGTGTGGATAGTAACGAAATGACAATCTTTTCTTCATATCCTCCCCGATCCACTCCGCACGCTGTTTGGGAGGCAGACAGGGCACCTCCGCATATTCTGGGATAACCTCGCCGCTGTCATCATCTTTCCCAGTCACATGGACAGCTGCCAACCTCTCGCTCCAGCCTGTTTCCCTTCCTGGCTCTCACCAACAGCATCATAGGCCGACGCATTTCCTGTTCCATTCCCGGGATCTGTCTCATCTCCTCCGACGGCTGGGCCTCCTCCACGGCCTCCAGAATAAATCCCTGCCTCAATAACCCTCCAAGGATCTGAGTCAGGGTGTGGTGATACTTTTCCACCTGACATCCTAAAAATAAGGTGCTCCACATTAAAAAGGAAGATCCCGCCTTCCCTCAACGTATTCCATACCCGTTCAAACACAGGATCCAGGTCCTGGATATAGTGGAGCACCAGATCAGAAACCACCAAATCCCAGGCCTTCTCAGGAAATTCATACTCCTCCACCCCGCAGACCCGGTACGAAACACCGTTTCCTCCGCCCCGTCTCCTGGCCTCCTCGATCATTCTCCTGCTGGAATCAATGCCTAGGATCCGCGCCGCACCATGCTCCTCACAAAGCCTGCGGTGCCAGCCATAGCCGCACCCAAGATACAGAACACATTTCCCCTCAAGAGCAGGAAACAAGGGCTTTAACTGGTGCCATTCCCCTGCTGCCTTCAATCCATCCCTGCTCCGCGGCATCCGGGCATATTGGCTGAAAAATATCTCATTGTCATATGTCTGATCCATGATCCGTCTCCTTTTCTTTCAAAAGAATTTTAGCTAATTGCGAAAGTCAAAGTTGAGAGGATATTCTGACAAGTTTTGAGTTTCGCAATTACCTATTTAAAGATAGATCTCGATCTGCTCCTCCCGGCGTCCTTTCCTCCCTGCACATCTCTCCCGCCCTTTATGGGCTGGATCCCTGCAGGCGTCCTTTATGGCCATGTCGATGGCCCGTGCCGTCCCTTTCATGGCCCTGCTGACATCCTGGAGGGACTTTATCTGAGCCTTACTGATCTTCCCGGACCGTACATCCATGAGCCCTTCCCGGACCGACCGCACCCACTCCATCATGTCATGGAGAGACTTGTAGCTGGTGATGGCCGCCTCCTGGTTCATGGCCCAGGTGACCACCGATACCTCCCATAGCTTCACCTCGCGCAGATGCCGGATGCCGGCATCATCGTAGTCATAGACGATCGGGTCGTATCGGATACCTTCGCGCTGATGAAGAGGCCGTTCGCATCCTCTTTGAGTTCCAGCGGGCGTCCTATGGGCAGCCAGCAGTCATTGTGGAGGGCCAGGATCTTGACCCGTCCCCAGCCCTCTGCCAGTGTCTTGGTGAAGGCTCCTGGCTCGATCACGTCCCCTCCGCTGTCTATGTTCTCGAACACTGCGGCATATCCGGAGAAGATGCCCTCCTCGTTGTAGCCATCCATCTTGAACCGCAGCCTTTTAAACTCATGTCCCACGTTCTCACTCCCTTTCCAGTGATCTGGGTATAAAAAGAACGCCCTCCGTTTGGAAGGCGCTCTGATCATCATCCTCTGCTATCTGACCGTAACCTCTTTATCCCCCTGCTTATGGCCTCTGTCCTGTTGATGCCCTCACATCTGCAATAGTTTTCCAGGATCTCTTTATCTTCATCGCTGATGCGTATGCTGAGCTTGTTCGGCCTTGGGTTCTCTGTCGGTCTCCCTATCTTTTTCTTCTCTACTTTCACCTCTTGATCTTGCCTTTCATCACATCTGACATGGGAGCGGCGGCAAGTGCCGCCCCCATCTGTTCTCCAGCCCCGTTCCCTGATGGGGCTCTTAGTCTTCCAGTGTCTTTTGCAGGTTATCGATGACTTTATCCAGCTTTTCCTCTCTCCTGCTGTTTTCCTTTTCCTCTTTGATCTCTTTGAGATCATCGAGGACAAATCTCACAAACCCATTGAACTGCTTATCGGTCATCCCCATATCGAGCATCTCTTTCTCCTTTCCGGCTTCTTGCCTGCCCAACTCATCAAGTTTACCTTAACTGTATCTTTATTATATATTATTGTCGGGCAAAAATCAATAGTTTTGCCCGACAAAATCAAAACTTTCATGAGTAGGTCAGGAAGCAGTGACAGTTCACCGTCTCTTCCGGCACGTTGCAGTCCGGATCGCAGGGCTCCATCAGCTTGTTCCCTTTTGATGTGATGAAGGGCTCCATGAGGGGCATGGTCTTCCCGTTGAGCTCCTTATGCGTATCCCTCGCCTTGCTGGCGTCGGTGATGTTCCAGGTCTTCATCGTGAACCCGGCACGGCAGGCCATGGCAAAATCCCCGGCCATCAGACTGGTGTTGCACTCCTGGACAGCGATGGTCCTCGCCCTGGCGGCGGATACCCCCGTCTCCTCCACGATCTCCTCCTGGAGCTCCCTCCGCCCCTTCCCTTTGGAGAGACCGTCCGCTATGA
Organism: uncultured Lachnospiraceae bacterium; assembly: GCA_910588895.1. GTDB lineage: Bacteria > Bacillota > Clostridia > Lachnospirales > Lachnospiraceae > Caccovicinus. The sequence goes on along the minus strand of CAJUSS010000148.1, from coordinate 3,740 downwards.
TCTGTCCGATCCTGTCTTTAGTGGTCTGGTTGACCCTGCTGACCCTCTGTCCTCCCCTCAGCTTCGCGGCGGATGTCAGCTCCGGACGGTCGATGGCCGGGATCCGGTAGCTAGCGATCACGTCCTGGGCCCCCTTGTCATAGCTGCCCCGAACTTCCTTGTCCGGGACCTCCACCGAGCTGCCAAGCCGGCCCCTGCTGCCCGGATCCGTCCGGCCTTGATCTGCGCGGCCTTCCTTAGGATCTTCTCCTCTTCCAGCAGGATATCCTCTCCATCCATCATCACCTCGATATCGTTCCGGTCCGCCTCGATCGGCTCCGGCGAATCGGTATATTTGAGGTTGGCCGCCGCTGAGCTCAGCTCCACCCGGTCCTCCTCTGCCCCGATGAAGAGATCCGCAAAGTTCATCTTATAGATGGCCCCCTTCTTGGCTGGCTCCATGCCCAGTTTTTCCAAGGCCTGGTCCATGGTCAAGAGCCCCGCGTTCCATCCGTCTAAGGCTGCCCCTTTTTCATATTCTTTATCCTTTGGGATGATATCGTCGAACTGGACCTATGTCAATACTTTAGACAAAAAAGCCGAAAGATCATGCTGCTTTTTTGAGTTCCTCATCCTCCTTTTGCTGAGGCGTTATGTAACCGATCGCGCTATGTATTCTTTTTCGGTTATACCATCGATCATCCTGAAGGACGGGAGCAGACGCACAATCTCAAAACATATCCATTTCGTGGAACTGGACGAACAAGGAAAGACCGCCGGCGCTGGTTACGCTCCTTACCTTGATCACCGTGCCGCCGATGAAACGGAGGCGGCTGCTGTACTGAAATGGGCAAAGACGCAACAATGGCTCTGTGACCGCGTGGAGGACATGGCAAAAACCTATGCCATCACGAACCTGATACCCGCACATTTTGCGGAAGTGAAGGCCCGTAAAGAGGCCATGCTGGACAAAACCGCAAAAGCTGTTAAGGACAGAATGACCGCAGAGATCCAATATTGGGATCACCGGACAAGTGAACTGCAACAGAAAGAGGCAGCGGGAAAAGTCAATTCCAAGTTGAACTCCAAGCTGGCTTCCCGCCGTGCAGACGATCTGACCGCTCGGATGCGGGCGCGCCTTACCGCTTATGCGCTGCGGATGATCGAAGTGAAAGGCCGTCAAAAGGGAGCCGCGACAGTTACCGTCAGCAAAAACGAAATGCTGACGGCACTCAATAAGCCAGAGGAGTTTATTTTGGCGATCGTTGAAGTGGATGGAGCGGAAACACACACGGTCTACCTGAAAGAACCGTTCAACGGCATAGACAGGCCGGGGTTCACGGAAGTGAGCAGAAATTTCAGCATCGTGGAGTTGGTCCAAAATGCGAAGATCGTTTATCAGGAGTGAGAAGAACGGCAGAGTTTACGGACCTATTTGAAAAATCAAAGCTCCTTATTGATAACGCCAGAGGAACTATGGGCGTCCTGGTAAATTCCATAACGGTATATACCAGTTTTCTGCTGGGGAAATATATGGTCGAGGGTTTTCCAGAACAAATCTGTCAGGGATGAGAAAGTTTTATCTGGTGTACCGTGACCGCGATGAGAAGATCATCCGATCATCGATCGGACAATTGAGGCTGTTGCAGGAAAATGGAATTGTTCGATCGCCGATTGGACAATTGAGTATTGACCGTCAGAACTTCCCGTTTAAGTTGAGTTGGACACATTATCAGGTCCTTATGACGATCGAAAATCCTGAAGAACGCAGCTTTTACGAACAGGCGGCCATCAGTGAGTCCTGGAATGTGCAGACCCTGAAACGCCAATATCACTCCAGTTTGTATGAAAGACTGGCGCTCAGCAAGGATAAAGATGCTGTCATGGAAATGTCCAGAAGTGGCACGACACCGTATCGTCCGGCTGATATATTGAAATCACCTTTACATTTAACGACAAAAACTTTTATTGTGACCTGGTCCTATATGATCGGTTTCTGCGTTGCTATGTTTTGATCGATTTCAAGGTGGATGAGCTGACGCATCAGGATCTTGGCCAGATGCAGATGTATGTGAACTACTATGACCGCTATGAGATCGTAGAGGGTGAGGATCCGACGATCGGCATTCTCATGTGTAAGCAAAGCGATGAGGCGTTGGTAGAACTTACGCTCCCCAAAGATGCAAACATCTATGCACGGGAATACAAACTGTATCTGCCGGATAAAAAACTGTTGCAGGAAAAATTACGGCAATGGCTTGAAGGATCAGGGACATCCGTTTCTGAATAGGCAAGGGGAACGATATGGCAACGAAGAAGCTGATAGAGGTGGCTTTGCCTCTGGAAAAAATAAATGCGGAATCCGCACGGGAAAAGTCGATCCGTCACGGACATCCGTCCACCCTGCACCTGTGGTGGGCGCGGCGGCCATTGGCGGCGGCGCGGGCTGTGATATGGGCAAGCCTGGTGGATGACCCATCCTCTCACCCGGAGAAGTTCCCCACGGAGGAAGAACAGAACCGGGAGCGGCAGCGGCTGTTCCGTATTCTGGAAGAATTGGTCGTCTGGGAAAACTCCAATGATGAGCGGGTTTTGGCGGCTGCGAAAGAGGAAATTCTGAAATCCACAAACGGAAATCCTCCGGAGCTTTTAGATCCATTTGCCGGTGGCGGAGCGATCCCGCTGGAAGCACAGCGTTTGGGGCTGAAAGCTCATGCCCACGATCTGAACCCGGTAGCGGTGATGATCAACAAGGCTATGATCGAGATCCCGCCTCGATTTGCAGGGAAAGCTCCCTTTGATCCGAGTGCCTGCACAAGCAAAATGGCGCAGACCTGGAGCCGTGCCCAGGGACTTGCGGAGGATGTGCGCTATTACGGCGAATGGATGAATCAGGAGGCGTTCAAGCGTATTGGGCATCTCTATCCAAAGGTCAAGGTGCCACGGGAGCAGGGCGGCGGCGAGGCTACTGTGATCGCCTGGATCTGGGCGCGGACAGTGAAGTGTCCCAATCCCGCCTGCGGATGCGAGATGCCGCTGGCCAGTTCCTTTGTGCTGTCAAAGAAAAAGGGGAAGGAAGCGTGGGTAAAACCGATACCTAACGGAAAATATGTTCGTTTTGAAGTGCAGAAGGGGAAATGCCCCCAAGAATATGTAAGCTATAAAACAGGCAGGGGAGCAACCTTTAAATGTCCTTGTTGTGGAGAGATCACCTCTGACGGCTATGTGAGATCGGAAGGTAAGGATGGCAAGATCGGAAGCCAGCTAATGGCAATTGTGGCGGAAGGAAAACGGGGGCGTATCTACCTTTCCCCCAATGAAGAACATATTCTTGCCGCAAAAATAGACAGGCCCGAAGATGGGCCGTCTGGGATGCGTTCGCCGGCTTCGGCGGTATTCCCATAGCTGCCGGAAAGCTGGGATCAAAAGCTGTTGACGGAGCGGATGTCGAGCTGATGTTAGAGGTTAGTGTCAGCGCGCCGAGCGGGATACCTTCTTCCACAGTAAGAACGGTATCGGAGAACTGCCGCACTTTGAAGATCCAGAACTTTGGGTTTGAGGATAACTAAGCATTACGAAAACAATCAGAATAAAAGGAAAAGCGATGGCACAGGATACCAAAATCTTGTACCATCGCTTTTCGGTGATAATATCCTTGACAAATCCCATCTTGTGTGCTGATACTCATGCTCTCGTTGTTTGTGCCATCGTCTTTGGAAAGCCTGCAATATAAAGCAGTGATTTTGTCGTTATTCAGTTTT
>CAJUSS010000147.1 GCA_910588895.1 uncultured Lachnospiraceae bacterium | reverse complement strand
GCTCAAGGCGGCCATAGCATTGGACACATTGAAACGCCCCGGTATCCCTACCGTTATATCTGCCGCAAGGCGTCCCTTCACCTTAAAGCCCAGCCCTACGGTGCCCGCATCCTCCACATAGCGGATATCCTCCGCCATAAAGTCCGCCTCCTGCTCTAAGCTGTATGTGTATACAGGGCATTCGGCTGCTTTCGTCACCTCTCCGAAATGAGCGTCATCCAGGTCCCCGATCCCGATCCGGCTCTGGGTAAAGATCTTCGCCTTACAGGACAGATATTCCGCAAAGTTTGCATGTTCATCCTTTCCGATATGGTCCGGGGACAGGTTGGTGAAGATCCCGAAGTCGAAGAAGATCCCGTCTGTCCGGTGCAGCTTGAAAGCCTGGGAGGAGACCTCCATGACCATATACTCGCATCCGGCCTCCACCATCCGGTCAAAATAGCGGTGGAGCTGATAGGATTCCGGCGTAGTGTTCACCGTGGGCTCCGCCACGCCGGCAAAATAAATCCCATTGGTCCCCACCATCCCCACCTTTTTCCCGCAGGCCTCCAATATCGCCTTGATCATGTGGGTGGTGGTGGTCTTTCCCTTGGTCCCGGTCACGCCGATCGTCACCATCTTCCGGTCCGGATAGCCGAAGCGGGCGGCCGAAAGGCGGGCCAGGGCCTGACGGCCGTTTTCCACCTTTAAGATGAGCGCGTCCTGGGGAAGTGCGACCGGGTGCTCCACCACGAACACCCTAGTCCCCGCCTCATAGACCTGGGAGCAGAAGCTATGGGAATCGGTCCTTGCCCCCCTCATACACACAAACACGGCCCCCGGGCATGCTTTCCTGGAATCGTAGACGACCTCCGTCACCTCCGCCTTTAAGCTCCCCTGTACTACCTCATAGCTGATCTCCTGCAGCCAGTCTGTTATCTTCATAGGTCTCCTTTTCTCCTGTCTCGCTCCTACCCGGTCTTAGAACAGCCCGGTGATCACGCCGTTTTCGTCTATGTCGATGCTGTCCGCCGCCGGCTTCTTGGGCAGGCCCGGCATGGTCATGATCGCGCCGGTCAAGGCGACCACAAAACCCGCGCCCGCGGAGACATAGGCATCCCGCACATTGACCTGGAAGCCCTGGGGGCGGCCCAGCTTGTTCTGGTCATCGGATAAGGAATATTGGGTCTTGGCCATGCAGACCGGCATCCTTCCAAAGCCCATCTCCGTTGCCTTCTTAAGGGCTTTTGCCGCAGCCGGGGCATAGGTCACGCCGTCCGCGCCGTAGATCTCCTTTGCCACGGTCTCGATCTTTTCCGTCAGGCTCATCTCGTCCGGATAGATCGGGGCGAAATGGCTCTCCTTCTCCTTTAGGGTCTCCAGCACCTTCTCTGCCAGGGCGATCCCGCCCTCGCCGCCTTTTGCCCAGACCTCGGAGAGAGCGAAGGCACAGCCCTTTTCCTCACAGAAGCCCTTTATAAATGCGTATTCCGCCTCGGTGTCGGTTATGAAAGAATTTAAGGTCACGACCACGGGGACCTTGTATTTCTGCAGGTTCTCGATGTGCTTTTCCAGGTTCACGATACCCTTTTTTAAGGCCTCCACATTCTCCTCGCCTAAGTCGGCCTTTGCCACGCCGCCGTTGTATTTTAATGCCCGGACCGTGGCTACCAGCACCACTGCATCCGGCTTTAACCCGGCCATCCGACATTTGATATCTAAGAATTTTTCCGCGCCTAAGTCGGCTCCGAACCCGGCCTCCGTAACGGTGATATCCGCCAGCTTCAGAGCGGTCCTTGTGGCCCGGACGCTGTTGCACCCATGGGCGATATTGGCAAATGGGCCGCCGTGTACGATCGCGCCGGTATGCTCTAAGGTCTGGATCAGGTTCGGCTTTAATGCATCCTTTAATAAAGCGGCCATAGCGCCCACCGCATTTAACTGGGCGGCCGTCACCGGCTCCCCGGCATAGTCATAGGCCACGATGATCCGTCCCAGCCTTGCCTTTAAGTCCTCCATATCGTCCGCCAGACAGAGGATCGCCATGATCTCTGAGGCGACGGTGATCACGAAATGGTCTTCCCGTACAAAGCCGTCCGGCTTGGCCCCAAGGCCCACCACCACATTTCGAAGGACACGATCGTTCATGTCCAGGCAGCGCTTCCAGAGGATCTGCCTGGTATCGATCCCAAGAGCATTGCCCTGCTGGATATGGTTGTCCAAAAGAGCGGCCAGCAGGTTATTGGCGGAGGTGATGGCATGGAAATCGCCGGTAAAATGCAGATTTAGATCCTCCATAGGGACCACCTGGGCATAGCCGCCGCCTGCCGCTCCGCCCTTAATGCCAAAGCATGGCCCCAAGGAGGGCTCTCTGAGGGCGATGATCGCCTTCTTGCCCATCTTTCCCAGGGCCTGGCCTAAGCCTACCGTGGTAGTGGTCTTCCCCTCGCCTGCCGGTGTGGGATTGATCGCCGTCACCAGCACCAGCTTGCCGTCGGGCCGGTCCTTGATCTGCTCCCAGAGCTCATCGCTCAGCTTTGCTTTGTACTTTCCGTAGAGCTCCAGCTCATCCTCTCCGATCCCGTACTGGGCGGCTACCTCCTTGATCGGGGACATCTTGGCTTCCTGTGCGATCTGGATATCTGTCTTCATTCCCTTACCTACCTTTCTTTTTTCAGGTCCCTTTTTCAAGGCCCGTCTTGATGTATAGATCACTTCATAAGCGCCTCAAACTCTTCCATGGTCATCAGCACCTTCCTGGGCTTAGTCCCCTCTTCCTCTCCGACCACGCCGGCATCCGCCAGCTGGTCCATGATCCTGGCGGCCCGGTTGAAGCCGATCTTGAAGACTCGCTGGAGCATGCCGATGGAGGCCTTTTCTTTCTCGATGATGAACCGCCCGGCCTTTGCAAAGTATTCATCCCGGCTGTCAGCACCGCCTGCGCCAGCAGAAGCCGTGGTCAGCACCCTGTCCTCCACCTTCGGATCATAGGCAGCGGTCAGCCCCTGTTCTGTCAAAAAGTCTACCACCTGGGAGACCTCCTGATCGGAGATGAAAGCGCCCTGTACACGCTGAGGCTTGGGGATGCCCGATGGGAAGAAGAGCATATCGCCTTTTCCCAGCAGCTTTTCCGCACCGTTCATATCGATGATCGTTCTGGAGTCCACACCGGAGGATACGGCAAATGCGATCCTGGAGGGCACATTGGCCTTGATCAGGCCGGTGATGACGTTCACCGACGGCCTCTGGGTCGCGATCACCAGATGGATCCCCGCCGCCCGTGCCAGCTGGGCCAGACGGCAGATCGCGTCCTCCACCTCTCCGGGCACCACCATCATCAGGTCGGCCAGCTCGTCGATGATGATCACGATCTGGGGCATCTTTTTGGGCCCTTCCCCCTCCGGGAGTCCCTGGATGAGCTTGATCTTTTCATTATAGCCCTGGAGGTTGCGGACATTATATTCCGCAAACTTACGGTAGCGGTCCTCCATCTCCGCCACCGCCCAGTTCAATGCGCCGGAGGCCTTCTTGGGATCTGTGACCACCGGGATCAGCAGGTGGGGGATCCCATTGTAGACGCTGAGCTCTACCACCTTCGGATCCACCATGATCAGCTTCACATCCTCCGGGTCCGCCTTAAAGATGATACTCATGATCAGCGTATTGATGCAGACGGATTTACCGGACCCCGTAGCCCCTGCGATCAACAGATGGGGCATCTTCGCGATATCGGCCATCACCGGCTGTCCGGCGATATCCTTTCCCACCGCAAAGGTCAGCTTTGAGGAGCTGTTTTTAAAGCTGTCTGCCTCCAAAAGGTCCCGCAAGTAGACCATAGAGGTCTCCTTATTGGGAACCTCGATGCCCACCGCGGATTTCCCCGGGATGGGGGCTTCGATCCGGATCTCCTCCGCCGCCAGGCTCAGCTTGATGTCATCTGCCAGGCCCACGATCTTGCTGACCTTTACCCCCTGCTCCGGGTGGAGCTCATACCGGGTGACCGAGGGGCCGCAGCTGATGTTGGTCACTGTGACGCCCACGCCGAAATCCCGCAGGGTCTGCTGCAGCTTGATCGCCGTATCCTTGTAGGTCTGCTCTGAAAAGGATGCGGCGTTCCGGTCCCCTTTTTTTAACAGTGTGGCCGGCGGGAAAACGTATTCCCGTTTCGGCTCCGGGGCTTTTACCGCCGCGTACACAGCCTCTTTCGTGTCCCCGTCCACAGCCTCTTCCCTTCTCTTTTCCAGCCGCTTCTGCAAAAGCTCGGTCTCCGTCTCGATCACCTTGCCGGAGGCGGTCACCACTTGTCTTTCTCCCTCTGGGACATAGAGGCTGCCAACAAACCTCTCTGTCGCGGTGAACGCCGCAGCTTTGACCCCTGCAGGCCTGCTGTCTGTCTTCCCATATCCAAGGGCCTCGCCGCCGATCTGATCGTCATCGGTCAGCATCACATCGGCCTGGTCATATCCAGCCGGCATATCGCCGGTCCAGTCCTCGTCCAGGAAATCCTCGTCCGCCCAATCTTCATCCAGCATCGTATCCTCTGCCTGATCTTCCCGGGCCAGCCCTGTGCCGGCCTGATCCTCTCCAGGTCTGGCCTCCGGCATCTCTCCTGCCTCATATGTGCCGTACTCGCCGTCTGTCCCGCTTTTGCCCTCTCCTGTCCCGTTTAAGGACAAAAGCTCCTCTGCAGGATCGTCAGCCCCAAACAAGAGCCGCCCGTCCACAAGATCCGCAGAAAGCTCCGACACGGAAAGGCTGGCGCTCTCGCCCGGTCCGGGAAGGTCCGGGATAGGCAGCACATCCATCTCCTCCAAGGTCCTCGTCTCACGGTCCGCATAAAGAGGGCCTTTCTTTTTGGCCGCCGCACGCTTTGCAAAGGAATGGATCTTCTCCTGGGGTCTTTCCTTTTCCTGGTTTTTTTCCTGGAGCTTGTCCTCCTCAAAAGGCACCGGCTCCTCATATTCCGGAGGGAACTGGATCCGGCCGGAGAACACATCTGCCGGAGAGGGATCCTCCTGCTTTATCGTCTTCTCACTGCCAGGTTCCCAGAGCTGGACCGCTGGCTGCCCTTCATCATAAGAAGACGGTCGAGAAGGCTGTATGGTTTTGGAGGCCGATATGCCGCCAGGCATCTGCCCTGTCCCGCCGGCCCATGCCGTCTCCTGTGCCTGCCCTTTCGCCCTTCCCTTTGCAGGCTCCTGTTTTACGGTCTCCTGCTCTGACAGCCTTTCCGCTGGCGCATCTATGCCGCCCGCCTCGATCTGCATGCCCTGGCCGATCATCGTCGCGCCAAAGTCCACGCCTCGGACCACATTCTCCTCACGGAGCCTGCGCCGCTCCTCCTGCCTTTCCTCCCGCGCTGCCCTGCGGCGGATCGCGTCCTCCTTTGCATACTGGTATGCCTGCCCGCTCCCGCTCTTCACCGCGCTGACCACGGACCGCTCCGTGATACAGACCCCGCAGATGATCAATATGGCCAGAAATACCAGATACGCGCCGATCGATCCAACTACAGACCGCAGACCGGAGGCCAAAAGACCGCCCACCAGCCCGCCTCCTCCGCCGCTCTCAGCGGAGGACTCATAGAAGAAGAGGATGCTCTCCCCCTCCAGCAGCTCTGTCCCAAAGAGCATCTGGGCCAGCCCGCAGAGTGTAAAGGAGACCGCGATCACCGCGGTCAGCTTGACCGCCGCCTTCCGGTTCCCCCGGTTTGACAGGTAAAAGGTGGTCCCCATAAAAAGGAGGAGGGGGAATACATAGCCGATCATCCCAAACATCCCCAGCTGCACGCCCCGCAGGAGATCGCCCACCACACCACAAAGATGAAAATTACTTAAAAATAAGAGCACAGCGGCCGCAAAGGACAGGATGATCATGACCTCTGCCTGCAGAAATGCCGGTACCTCTTCCTCTGCGTAGGCTTCCTGCTTCTTTCGACCCTTTACGGCCCCGGGGGGCCCGCTCTTTCTGCCCCCGCCGCCCTTCGCTCTTTGGTTATCATTCCTCTGCGCCACTCGTTCAAGCCTCCTACTATAAGTTCCATATCTTGTTTGCGTCTGATAGACAGTATACCTAAGTTTGATAAAAATTGCAACATTCCCTGTTTTTTCATTTCGATGGATCTGCTGCGTCGGTTGCTTTTCACACCCGTACCAGAGAGTCCTGCCGCAGAGATAGGCCGCAGATGGTCCGCTCCAGATAAAAAGAGGGAGCACATCTGTCTCCCCTGTGATAGTAGGGCGATCTGCCCTCTGCGTTCCCGCTATATCGTAAACCTCTCGATCCTACAGCTATGGCCTTTTTCCTCATCATCATATCTTTTTATCCATGAGTGGGATCATTTCTGTCTTATCGTAAAGAAAATGCCTGTTTTAATGTCTCATAAGCATCTTTGATCAAGATCCCCCCACACCTCCTCCGGTGTGACGATCACATCCATCCGCTCATCCCAACTCTCCCAGGGGATCCTTTCCACCATCTGGAAGCCATAAGCAAGGGCCCATCTGGGGTGCCTCGGCTCACGCGAAAAAAAGCGGTCGTAAAAACCGCCTCCATAACCCAAACGGTGGCCAAGATGGTCAAAAGCCACCCCCGGGACCACCACCAGAGCCTGCTGCTCCTTTGCTTTTTTCAGTCCGTCCATCGGCTCCAGGATCCCCATATGGCCGGACGTGAGCTGGTCCAGACTCTCGATCTTATAAAACTGCAGCTCTTTTCCTTCCACCCTTGGGACAGCGGTGCGGATATGCCGTCTCCAGAGCTCTCTTAAGATCGGCATGGTACCCGCCTCATTTCGGATATCCATGTAGAGATAAACCCACTCCCCGTCCTCTGGCCGCCCGGACGCTCCCGGCACCCGCCATCCCTGCCCCCGCAGCTCCCTCTCCCGCCATTTTTCAAACCGCCGGAAAAATCGCCGGCACAGCGCCTCGTCCCACCGCTCCTTTTCCTGAGCCGTGACCACCTGCCGCAGGGACCGGATCTGTCTGCGGAGACCGGCCTTCTCTTCTGATACCCCTATTTTTTTCTCGGACGCTTTCTCCTCTGCTGTTTTTTCCTCAGGCCTTCGGCCCTCTTTCTCTGTCTGGCCGGCCTCCGGTCTCCATGGATATCCATCGGTCGTCCGATCGCCAAGGGCTCTGTGATCCTCCTCTCCCGGATATCCGCCCCCTCTTAGTTCTCTGCGCTCACTACTCTGACCGGTCGCTTTTTCCATACTTCTCTCCCAGGTTCGTGATGCTCCCATCCTTTTCCTGGATGGAGATATTGTCTAAGTTCCCCCGTAAGCTGGCCCGGATCGCCTTTACATACTCCTGACGGAGCTGCTGCTGCTCCTTTTTCTCCTCCTCGGTCAGTCCCACCGACTGGGACTTATGGTACAATGCGTTTATGCGGTCGATCTTATCCTGCATCATATGCTCCCGCTCCTTTCCATCACCTGTCCGTTTCCGCTGCCCATCTTGACCGCCCTATGCAGCATATCCACGCGGTCTTTGTCTCATGCTGCTCTGCTCTTATCAATAGGTATAGCTCAGATAGTCCATCAGATCCAGATCCGGATGCTTGTGGGCCAGGAACAAAGTCCCCTTTTCCTGCCCTTCCATGATCTGCTGCACCACCGACACGTCTTCACCGTTCGCGATCACCATATCCGCACCGCTGTCCGCGGCGATCCTTGCCGCCTCCAGCTTGGCCAGCATACCGCCGGTCCCCACATCGCTGCCGGAGGAGGACTTTCCCATGGATAAAAGCTCCTCATCGATCTTTGGTACAACGCGGATGAACCGTGCATCCGGGTTTTTGCGGGGATCGTCCGAATACAGCCCGTCGATATCCGACAGGAGGATCAAAAGGTCCGCCCCGGTCAGAGCCGCCACGATAGCGGACAGCCGGTCATTGTCGCCAAAGGTATCCACATAGGGGATCTCGGCGGTGGACACGGTATCGTTCTCATTCACCACCGGCACCGCCCCCAGCTTTAAAAGCTCCTCAAAGGTGTTCTGGGCGTTGTAGCGGGAGCTGTCGCTGAGCATGGTCTGCCTGGTCAGGAGGATCTGGGCCGCCGTCTGGTTATATTCGGCAAAGAGCTTCTGATAGATCATCATCAGCCTGGCCTGCCCCACCGCGGCAAAGGCCTGCTTCTGCGCCAGGGAATCCGGCCTGCTCTTATACCCCAGCGCCTGACGCCCCACCGCGATCGCCCCGGAGGAGACCAAGATCACTTCCTTCCCCTGCCCCTTGATGTCGCTGATCACCCGCACCAGCTTCTCGATCTTTGCCAGGTTCACATCCCCGGTCTCTGCATGAGTAAGGGAGGAGGATCCGATCTTGATCACGATCCGTTTCTTCTCCCCTAACCTCTGTCGTTCATTTCCTTCCATACTCGCTCTATCCTCCTATGCCATTTTCC
>CAJUSS010000146.1 GCA_910588895.1 uncultured Lachnospiraceae bacterium | reverse complement strand
TGTTGGTGTTCCTTCCGATGACGGTCCCTGGGTTTAAGACGGAACCGCATCCTACCTCCACATGATCGCCTAACATCGCGCCCACCTTCTTTAAGCCGGTCTCGATATCGCCGTCTTCTGCATGGATCTTCACCAAGGTCTTGTCGGACTTTACATTGGAGGTGATCGATCCCGCCCCCATATGAGCCTTAAAGCCTAAGATCGAATCCCCCACATAGTTATAATGGGGAGTCTGGACCTTGTTGAAGAGGATCACATTTTTCAGCTCGCAGGAATTGCCCACCACTGCGCCCTCGCCCACGATGGTCTTCCCACGCAGGAACGCACTATGGCGCAGCTCGGCCCCGGCACAGATGATCGCCGGTCCGGTCATCAGGACGGAGCGGGCGATCCTCGCGCTCTTGTGGATCCACACATTGTCGCCCAGCTTCTGGTACTCCTCCTGGGGAAGCTTTGCGCCGATGGAAAGGATAAACTCTCCGATATGGGGCAGTACCTCCCAGGGATAGTCGTAACCCTTTAAAAAGTCGGCGGCAATGGTCTGGCTTAAGTCAAACAGTTCTGTGATCTTCATGTCTTCACGTTTCATCTTACTTTTATCCTCCTTCATTTACGATCGGGATGCTCAGCTTTCGGAAGCTTTCCTCCCATACTGTGCCGTTGCCGCATCCAGTCCTTTCATCAACTGCCGGCTGTTGTCCAGCTGCTTCACGTTTAAGGTGCGGCCCGCCACAAAGCGGTTCAGCTTTTCCATATACTCCTCGGAGGTGATCGTCCCCTCGGCCACATAGGTCAGACCTTTCTCCCAGCTGGCAGTCAGCTCGGGGTTCAAAAGCTGGCGGATGGAGCCGTCCACCACCTCGTAGATCATCTCACCTAGAAGGGCCGGTGTGATGACCTGGGTCTTTTTGTTCAAGTCCAGGTATCGGATATGGACCAGTTTTTTCAGGATCTCAGCTCTGGTGGCACTGGTACCGATCCCGCTGCCCTTGATCTGGGCCCGGAGCTCCTCGTCCTCGATCAGCTGGCCTGCGTTCTCCATAGCCAAGATCATGGAACCGGAGGTGTAGCGCTTGGGCGGAGAGGTCTCGCCTTCCTTGATCGAGAACCCGGCTATGTCTAGGACGGCTCCCTTTTTCAAGTTCTTTAAGAGGGTCAGGAAAGCGGGATCGGACATATCCTTTTTGTTCTGTGCGTCCTCCTCTTCCCTGTCCCCATCGCCACCTTTCTCCGTCCTGTCTGACCGGGCTTCCATCGATAGGCCGGCGCCATCTTTTGCAGCTTCCTTCTTTCCATAGTTTATGTCAGCTACCTTTAAATATCCCGGTTCTGTCAAGATCTTAAAATTGGCAAAAAAATGTTCCTTCTCCCGCTCCAGATCCAGACTATATCTCTGGTATACCGCCGCCGGGTAAAAAATGCTCAGGAAACGGCGGCAGATCGCCTGATAGATCTTTTCCTGCAGAGGCTTTAAGCTGCGCAGGGCTCCCAGTCCCTGTCCGGTGGGGACGATCGCATAGTGGTCCGTGATCTGCTTATCGTTCACATAGCGGGTCTTTGCGACCGTCTTCCAGCTCCCGATGTCCAATGCCTCCTTTGCAAAGTCCTTCATGGGGCCATAGCCCTTTAAGCCGCCGATGTTCTTTCCGATCTCCTTGGCCACGGCAGTAGAGAGCACCCTGGCATCGGTCCTGGGATAGGTCACCAGCTTTTTCTCGTAAAGCTCCTGGACCACCTGCAGGGTCTCGTCGGGGCTGATCTTGAACATCTTGGAGCAGTCATTCTGCAGCTCGGCAAGGTTATATAAAAGAGGCGGGTTCTTCGCCTCCTTCTTGCTCTCCTTTTTCACCAGGCAGGCGGTCACCGGCGGATGTTCCTTTAGGGCGGCCACCAGGCTTTCCCCATCTTTTTTCTCCTTAAAGCCATTTTCTTTATAGAGCGCCGGTGTGCCAAAGTACTTGGATCCCTCCACGGCCTTCCATTCCCCGTTAAAGGTAAAGTCCTCCAGACAGAACGTGCCTATCACCCGGTAAAATGGGGTCTTTACAAAGCTGCGGATCTCCCGCTCCCTTCGGACCACCATCCCCAGGACGCAGGTCATGACCCGGCCCACAGAGACCACGGTGGACCGGGTGTGCAGATAACGGGAGAGCAGGGGGCCGTAGCGCAGGGTCAGCACCCTGGAAAAATTGATCCCCATCAGATAATCTTCCTTGGCCCGCAGGTAAGCGGCCGCGCTTAAGTTATCATAGACGGACAAGTCCTTCGCCTCCCGGATCCCCCGCAGGATCTCCTCCTCGGTCTGGGAATCGATCCAGACCCTTTTTTGCGCCTTCCCCTTCACTCCGGCCATCTGCGCCACCAGGCGGTAGATGTACTCTCCCTCCCGCCCGGAGTCCGTACAGACATAGATCGTACCGATGTCCGGACGGTTCAGCAGACCGGAGACGATCTTAAATTGTTTGGCCGCGCTGTCGATCACCTGGTATTTATATTCTCGCGGGAGAAAGGGCAGGGTCGCCAGGCTCCAGCGCTTTAAAGATGGATCGTAGGCATCGGGATAGCTCATGGTGATCAGATGCCCCACGCACCAGGTGATCACCGTATCCTGCGACTCGATATATCCATCCCTGCGGCTCCCATTTACCTTCAGCGCATCCGCGAACTGCTGGGCCACGCTGGGCTTTTCCGCGATGAACAGTGACTTTGCCATCCCATCCCTCTCTTATCTTTATCATCTTCATTTTCTTGTTATCCTTTTCGGTCATCCAGCGGCAACTGTACGGATCGGTCTGTGCAGAGCTGTGCGGACCGCTCACCCGTGCGCAGTACTGCCTGGATAGTCCTACCTGGATGATCCAATATCTCACTAAAACCCCATGTCCCGCTCAGGACACCACTATAAACGAAAGGGGCCTGCGCCCCTTGGGGGGATGTGCAGAAAACGGGGACTGTAACAAGAAAAACCGGCTCATGGATCCTGAGCCGGCTCACATCAGATCATCTGGATAAAACGGAGCATATCACTCACGCATAAATTTATAGATCGTAGTACTCCAAAACGCTTCCCCTGCCCGCAGGATCACCGACGGGAACTGGGGCTTGTTCACGGCATCCGGATAATACTGGGTCTCGAAGCAGAAACCACAGCGGTAGTTATAGTCTGCTCCGCCCTTTCCAGGTACATCCCCTTCCAGGAAATTCCCTGTATAGAACTGGATGCCCGGAAGGTCGGTGTAGACCTCCATGATCCGGCCAGATACCGGATCGAAGGCCTTGGCGCACAGGCTGACCTCGCCCGGCTTATGGTTCAATATCCAGTTATGATCGTACCCTTTCCCCATGATCAGCTGATCGTAGTCCATCCCGATATCCCGTCCCACTGCCTTCATCACAGTAAAGTCCATGGGGGTCCCCTTCACCGGGAGGATCGTCCCGTAAGGGATAGAGGTCCCATCGGTGGGAGTAAAGGTATCGGCATCGATCCAGACCTCCTGGTCCAGGATCGGTCCGCTGCCATGTCCTGCCAGATTAAAATAACAGTGATTGGTCAGGTTCGCCACCGTGTCCGCATCGGAGATCATGTGATACTCGATCTTCACGGAATTGTCCTTCGTCAGTGTATAGCTGACCGTGATCTGCGCGTTCCCCGGAAAGCCCTGGTCCATATCCGGGCTATACAAAGAAAAGGAGATCCGGCTGCCCTCATCGCTCTCGCCCAGCTCCACCTCCCAGAACCGGATATGGTAAAAGTCCGGGCCGCTGTGCAGATTGTTCGGGCCATTATTGGCATACAGGCTGTAGTCCTTCCCGTTTAGGGTGTACGCGGCCCCTCCGATCCGGTTCGCATACCTTCCGATGATCGCACCGAAATGGGGGACGTTCACCAGATACTTCTCCATGGTGTCATACCCCAAGATCACATCGCCCATCTCGCCCTTTTTGTCCGGGACGACCATCGATACCCAGGTCCCGCCCAAGTTGGTAAACGAGGCGCTCACTCCGTTTTCGTTCGTCAGGGTATACAGATCTGCCTGCATCCCGTCAGATGTCTCTCCAAATTTCTCTACCTTGATCGCCATCTGTGATCCTCCTACTTTTCCTATATGCAATGACCATCCGTGGAACTTTGGCCATAGAGTCCAAAGCGCGCCTATGCTTGATTCAAGCATACCACAAAGATGCGGTCCTGTCGATCAAAATTTTTTACAGATCTGCCAAATGACCCGCCGTCAGTCCATATATCCCTGTGCCGTCAGCAGCTCTGCACAGAGGATCGCCCCGCCTGCCGCGCCGCGGACCGTATTATGGGACAAGCCCACGAACTTCCAGTCGTAGACCGTATCCTCGCGGAGGCGTCCCACGGAGATCCCCATCCCCTTCTCGAGATCCACGTCCAGGGACACCTGCGGCCGGTCATCTTCTTCCAGGTACTGGATGAACTGCGCTGGGGCGCTGGGGAGCTTCAGCTCTTGGGGGAGGCCGCTAAAGCTTACCAGCTTCTGGATCAGCTCTTCCTTGGTGGGCTTCTTTCTGAACTTTACGAACACGGCGGCCGTGTGGCCGTTCAGCACGGGAACGCGGATGCACTGGCAGGTGATCTTAGGCTCCTGGGCTTTGACGATCACGCCGTCCTCCACCTTCCCCCAGATCCGCAGGGGCTCCTGCTCGCTCTTCTCTTCTTCGCCGCCGATATAGGGGATGATGTTCCCTTCCATCTCCGGCCAGTCCTTAAAGGTCTTCCCGGCTCCGGAGATCGCCTGGTAGGTGGTAGCCACCACCTCGTAGGGCTCAAATTCCTTCCACGCGGTCAGGACCGGCGCGTAGCTCTGGATCGAACAATTGGGCTTCACCGCGATAAAGCCCTTGGTGGTGCCCAGTCTCTCCCTCTGGGCCCGGATCACCTGGAAATGCTCCGGGTTCACCTCCGGCACCACCATAGGGACATCCGGGGTCCAGCGGTGGGCACTGTTATTAGAGACTACCGGTGTCTCAGATCTGGCATAAGCCTCCTCGATCGCCCGGATCTCCTCCTTGCTCATATCCACGGCGCTGAACACAAAGTCCACGCTGGATGCCACCTTCTCCACATCGTTCACATCCATGACCACCAGCTTCTTTACCGCCTCCGGCATAGGCGTGGTCATCTTCCAGCGGCCGCCCACAGCCTCCTCATAGGTCTTTTTGGCAGAACGGGGGCTGGCCGCCACCGTGACCACCTCATACCATGGGTGGTCCTCCAACAGCGCGATGAACCTCTGCCCGACCATGCCTGTCGCGCCAAGGATCCCGACTTTCCACTTCTTTTCGATATTTTCCATAACTCACACGCTCCTCTCAGCTCCTATATGCCCCCGCCCAGTCCGGTCCATGCAGGCCAAGGCCAGTCCGAAACGCAACCCAGGCGATGTCCGCCTGCCCCTTCTCATACCGCTTATCCTATACCAAAAACCAGCAAAATGCAATCTTTTTTTCGGTCACTATCTTCCAGGAGGTCTTATACTCTGGCCTTACTCTCTTTCCCATCCCGCTTCGCCGCCTTCAGCCGATGGAGATGGACCGGCTTTCCTTTATAGTCCACGACCTGTTCCCCGCCCAGGAGATACATCGCTTCCAGGCTCTCCCCTTCTGCCATCCGTATCCCCCGCACGCCCTTGGAGATCTTCTTTAAGACCGGGATCTCCTCCAGCGCGAACCGCAGGAACATGCCTTTATCGGTCTGGAGCACCACATCCTTCTGGCCTTCCACCGGGCACACAAAGACCAGCGCGTCCCCTTCCGCCAGCTTTGTCCCTGCCACGGTCCGGTTATTGGTGGAAAATTCCGTGGCCGCAACCTGCTTGACCATGGCCTGCCGGGTAGCGAACACCAGCTCCTTATCCTTCATGGCCTCCGTGCAGGTCAGATAGACGATCTGTTCCTTTGTCCCGTCAAAACGGCTGATGTTGTCGATCGGCGTCCCCTTATCCCGCAGCTTTCCAAAGGGCACATCTGCGGCCTTTAGCTGGTGCAGGTTCCCTTTATCCGTAAAGACGCAGATCTTATCGGAGGTCATGCAGGGGACGATGTGGACGTACTCGGTCTTTACCGTATCCTGGTTCCGGTCATAGACGGACCGGTCCATGAGCTTACAGTAGCCGAACCGGTCCATGACGAACAGGGCTTCGGTCGCAGCCGGCTCCGTCTCCACGAACACAGCCTCCTTGCCGTCCTCGATCAGCGTGCGGCGCGAAAGGGCAAATCTCTTCTTGATATCCTCTAGATCCGCTATGATCACCTGGTCCATGGCTCCCTGATCCGCCAAGATCTTTTCATACTCCCGGATCTTCCTTAACGTCTCCTTGTGCTCCTTTTCCAGAGCCAGGATCTCCAGGCCGATCAGCTTATACAGGCGCATCTCCAGGATAGCCGAGGCCTGCCGCTCCGTAAAATGCAGCTTCCTGGCATCCTCCTCAAAGCCCGGCGCGCGGAAACGGATCTTGGAGATATCCCCGTTCATCAGACAGGCCTTGGCATCCTTTAGATCCTTCGATCCCCGCAGGACCGCGATGATCAGGTCGATCACGTCACAGGCAGCGATCAATCCCTCCTGGACTTCCTTCTTTTCCAGCTCCTTTTTAAGGAGCACCTGGTATTTTTTCCTGGTGTTCACATGCTGGAAAGCGAGGAAATGCTTTAGGATCTTTTTCAGGGTGAGTGTCTCCGGCCTGCCGCCGGCGATGGCCAGCATATTGACCCCGAAGGTATCCTCCAGCTTGGTCTTTTTATAGAGGAGGTTGATGATCTTGTCCACATCCGCGTCCTTGCGCAGCTCCAGGACGATCCGGATCCCTTCTTTATTGGATTGATTGGAGATGTCCACCACGTCCGGCAGCTTTTTGCTCTCTACCAGCTCCGCGATATCCACCAGGAATTTGTTGATCCCGGCCCCGATCATGGTGTAGGGGATCTCGGTGATCACCAGCTTATCCTTATCGGCCCTCCGCTTGCCCAGCTCCACCTCGAACCGGCCCCGGATCTTCAGCTTCCCCACACCGGTCTCGTAGATCTCCGGCAGGCTGCTCTTATTGGCGATGATCCCGCCGGTGGGAAAGTCCGGTCCCGGCAGCTTCTCCATCAGCGCCTGGGTGGAGATCTCTGGATCCTTGATGTAGGCGATGGCCGCATCGACCACCTCCCCCAGGTTATGGGGCGGGATGCTGGTGCTCATGCCTACGGCGATCCCCTCTGAGCCGTTGACCAGAAGGTTGGGGACGCGGACCGGCAGCACCTCCGGCTCCTTTTCCGTCTCGTCATAGTTGGGGACGAAATCCACGGTCTTGTCCAGATCCTTTAGGTAGACCTCCTCGGCAAACTCCTTCAGCCTGGCCTCTGTGTACCGCATAGCGGCGGCTCCGTCTCCCTCGATGGAGCCGAAATTCCCGTGGCCGTCCACCAAAGGCATCCCCTTTTTGAACTCCTGGGACATGACCACCAAGGTCTCGTAGATCGAGCTGTCTCCGTGGGGATGATATTTACCCATGGTGTCGCCCACGATACGGGCTGACTTCCTGTGGGGCTTGTCATGGTTGATGTGCAGCTCGCTCATGTCATACAGCACACGCCGCTGGACAGGCTTTAAGCCGTCCCGGACATCCGGGATCGCCCGGGCTGTGATGACGCTCATGGAATAGTTCATGTAGCTGCGCTGCATCTCCTCCGAATACTCTGTCTTGATCACCTTTTCTGCCATGGTCGCTCCTGCCTATCTCCTTACTCTAAAAGTCCGCCGCCGGATAGGCGGCCTAAGTCCGATGAAGGTCCACTCTCTTCTCAAACTGTTTTCCTGTGCCATCTGGCCCGGACCCGATCTGGACCTGCTCTGTCGGTCCGGGCTTCTAGGTCCCAGGCGCTACGCATCGATCTGCGCCTCATCCGCATGATCGTAGATGAACTGCCGCCTGGGCCCTACCTCGCTGCCCATGAGCATCTCGGTGATCTCGGAGGCCAGCCTGCCGTCCTCGATCTCCACCTGCTTTAAGACCCGCCGCTCCGGATCCAAGGTAGTCTCCCACAGCTGTTCCGGGTCCATCTCCCCAAGACCTTTATACCGCTGGAGGGTGAACTCGCCCTTGTGGGTCTTCCGATACCGCTCCAGCTCCTTCTCGTCATACAGATACTGCTCCTCCCCCTTCTTCGGGATCACCTTAAAAAGGGGCGGCATGGCGATATACACATGGCCGTCGGTGATCAGCTCCGGCATAAAACGGTACAGGAAGGTGAGGAGAAGGGTATCGATATGACTCCCGTCCACATCCGCATCCGTCATCAGCACGATCTTATCATAGCGGAGCTTGGAGATGTCAAAATCATTGCCATAGCCCTCGGAAAAGCCGCAGCCAAAGGAGTTGATCATGGTCTTGATCTCCGCATTGGCAAGGACCTTGTCCATGGATTTCCCAAAGCTCCTCATCCGTAATGCTTCGCCTGTTTTCTATTTCTTCCATGA
>CAJUSS010000145.1 GCA_910588895.1 uncultured Lachnospiraceae bacterium | reverse complement strand
CAAAGGCGGTGAGCCAGGGGCCTACGCTCCTCCCGCCCAGCACAAATCCATTGACATCCGTGGCATGGCGGCGGCAATAAAACCCGATCCCGATCATAACGCCAAAAAAGATGATGAGCATCAAAAGCTTGATAAAAAGGTCCATTTCCGTCTTCTCCTCTAATTTCTGATCTGTGCTTCCACCAGGCTGCCCTTACAATACCGTTCCCGCAGCAGCGGCTTCTCGATCTTTCCGGTAGGATTTCTGGGCACTGGTTCAAAGATGATCCTCCTGGGCCGTTTATACCTGGGAAGCTCTTTGCAGAACTCCTCGATCTCCTCCTCGGTACAGGAGACCCCCTCCTTGCACTCGACGATCGCCGCCGCGATCTCGCCCAGCCTGGCGTCCGGAAGGCCGATGACCGCCGCATCCTTGATCTTATCGTTCCTGCGGAGGAAATCCTCGATCTGTACCGGGTACAGGTTCTCCCCTCCGGAGATGATCACATCCTTTTTCCGGTCCACCAGGTAGATGAACCCGTCCTCGTCCATGCGGGCCATATCCCCGGTATAGAGCCATCCGTCCTTTAAGACCTCCGCTGTCGCCTCAGGATCCTTATAATAGCAGAGCATGACGCCCGGGCCCCGGACGATGAGCTCGCCCACCTCTCCCTGGGCCGTCTCCTGCCCCTGCTCATCCACGATCTTCGCCTCCCAGTGGTATCCCGGCTTCCCGATGGCTCCCACCTTATGTATATTTTCCACCCCCAGATGGACACAGCCTGGCCCTGTGGATTCGCTGAGGCCATAGTTGGTATCGTACTGGTGATGGGGGAAATACTTTCTCCAGCGCTGGATCAGGCTGGGCGGGACAGGCTGGGCACCGATGTGCATCAGCCGCCACTGTTCCAGCAGGCAATGCTCCATATCCACCTTCCCGCACTCGATGGCATCCAGAAGGTCCTGGGCCCAGGGCACCAGCAGCCATACGATGGTACATTTCTCCTCCGTGACCGCCCGCAAGATCCACTCCGGCTTCACGCCTCTTAAGAGCACAGCCTTGCTGCCGGAGAGCAGGGAGCCGAACCAGTGCATCTTCGCGCCGGTGTGGTAGAGGGGCGGGATGCACAGGAACACATCCTTTCTCGTCTGCCCATGGTGCGCCTGCTCCGTCTCGCAGGAGGAACGGAGCGAGAGGTGGTCGTGCAGGATCGCCTTCGGGAAGCCGGTGGTCCCGGAAGAAAAATAGATCGCCGCATAGTCCGATCCCTCCAGGGCCACAGGCGGCGCACTGGAGGAGCAGAAGCCTACCAGCTTCAAAAAGTCTTCCGCGTAGGCGGGCCCGTCCGCGCCGGGAAAGAACATCATCCGCACCCTGGTCAGCTCGTCCGCGATCGTATCCATACGGTCGATGAACTCCGGTCCAAAGACCAGCACCTCCACATCCGCCAGCTCCAGACAATACTCGATCTCCTCCGCGGAATAGCGGAAGTTCAGGGGAACGGCTACGCCGCCCGCCTTCAGGATGCCAAAATAGACCGGCAGCCACTCCAGACAGTTCATCATCAGGATGCCCACCTTTGTCTCCCGATCCAGGCCCCGGCTAAGGAGCAGGTTCGCAAAGCGGTTCGCCCGCCTGTCAAAGTCTGCCCAGCTCAGCTCCCTGCGGTAGGGCGCTCCGTTCCCCGCGCTCTCGATGAGGCTCGCCTCCCGCCAGGTCACCGCTCTGTCACGCTCCTGGGACGGATTTAACTCTACCAGCGCCGTATCTGCGCCGTAAAGGCGGGCGTTCCGCTCTAAAAGCTCTGTGATCACCATGTTGCAAGTCCCTCCT
This sequence comes from uncultured Lachnospiraceae bacterium, assembly GCA_910588895.1. Classification (GTDB taxonomy): domain Bacteria; phylum Bacillota; class Clostridia; order Lachnospirales; family Lachnospiraceae; genus Caccovicinus. Next base: position 6,723 of record CAJUSS010000145.1, on the reverse strand, counting down.
TTTTCCTATTTTATATCCTTATCTTCTTTTCTGTCTTTGATCTTCTCCCTGTCGTGACTGTCCAGTATCCTCACCATTATGGGCAAGTTTATCCTACGGTCACTGGATGATATAGCTGTTCACCGAAGCGTGCGCCACATAGGTGCCCAGCTCATCTCTTATATCCACCGTATAGAGGGCGGTGGTGCGCCCCTCCCGCAGACAGAAAGCCTCCGCGATCAGCTTCCCTCCCTTTGCAGGGGCCAGGAAGGTGATGGAGGCGTTCTGGCTGACCGTCTTTTTCTCCGAATGCCCGTTGGCCGCGATGGCACAGGTAAAATCTGCCAATGTAAAGATCGCCCCGCCCATAGGAACGTTGTTCTCATTCATATGCCGTTCCTCCAGGGTCAGGGAGCACACGGCCTTTCCAGGCTCTGCAAGGTCGATGACGATCCCGGCGGCTCCTGTAGCAAAGCGATCCCTTTGAAAACGATCGCGGATCTTCTCTAGATCTGACATAGGTCGACTCCTTTCCTAAAAAAATAAAGAGATATCCCTGATACTTTAACACTTTTGATCGTTAAAGTCAAGGGAAACCTCTTTACTCGGCAAAAACAAAGGCGGTCTTTCGTTACTAGCCGCACCCACGCTGATCGTTGTATAGGTGCAGGCGCATGATCGGTCACCCGTTTGCATCCGGGCCTCCGGATGCCGGACAGCCGGCATGGGACAGATCAAAAAGCCAGCCGGCTAAAGCAGCTCTGGGAGGAGGCTGTCAGGCCGCCGCCGCTCCCGTCTCTTTCGGGAACTTCCTCTTGATCATCAGAAAGCACACCAGATCCACCGCCGCCGTCACGCTCCAGGATATGGGATAGGCCAGATACAGGACCTGGAGAGTGGGGATCAGACGGAATACCGTGAGGATCCACACCACCCGGAGGCCGCAGGCTCCCAGGATGGAGACCACCATGGGGATCACAGAGAAGCCCAGGCCCCGCAGGCTCCCTACCAGCACGTCCATCCAGCCGCAGACAAAATAGATGGTGCAGATCGCCACCATACGCGTATAGCCAAAACGGATCACCTCCAGGTCGGAGGAATAGATCCGCAGGAGCTGATGCCCGGCTAAAAGGAAACCGCCGCCCATCACCACGCCCACCACGGTCACCGTGGCCAGGCACAGCACTAAGATCCTGGTGATCCGCTTGTATTTTCCGCCCCCTAGGTTCTGGCTGGTAAAGCTCAAGCAGGTCTGGTGCAGAGAGTTCATGGCACTGTAGATAAAGCTCTCCAGATTGCTGGCCGCCGTGTTCCCGGCCACCACCAGGGAACCGAAGGAGTTCACCGAGGACTGGACCAGCACGTTGGAGATCGAGAAGATTGCCCCCTGGAACCCGGCGGGCAGGCCCACCCTGGCGATCCGGCGCAGCATATCCTTATTGATGGCCAGACGGGACGGCACCAGACGATAGGAAGTGTCACTGTGGATCAGGCAGCGGCAGATCATCGCCGCGGAGATGCACTGAGAGAGCACCGTAGCCAGCGCCACGCCGGCCACTCCCATACCCAGGAGGATGACAAAGCCTAAGTTCAGCACCACGTTCACCACGCCTGCCGCCGTTAAAAAGTACAGAGGCCTCTTTGTATCCCCCACCGCGCGGAGGACCGCCGCGCCAAAATTATAGAGCATGATCACCGGCATCCCGGCAAAATAGATCCGCATATATAAGGTAGCTTTATCCAGCACGTCCTCCGGGGTCCCCATCCAGGACAGCATGGGTCTGGAGGCAAAGGCTCCGATCAGCACCAGCGCCACGCCGCAGATCAGGCTGACCGCCACCGCAGTATGGACGGCTTCACCCGTTTCTTTTTCCTTTCCCGCGCCAAAATACTGGGCCACCAGCACGTTCACGCCCACAGACAAGCCGATGAACACATTGATCAGCAGATTGATCAGAGCGGAGGTGGCCCCCACCGCCGCCAGCGACTCATGGCCGGCGAAACGCCCCACCACGATGATATCTGCTGCGTTGAACAAAAGCTGCAGGATGCCTGAGAGCATCAGCGGGATCGCATAGGCCAAGATCTTCCCCAACAACGGCCCCGTACACATGTCCATCTCATACGATCTTTTCATGATATCCTCCCTTTTCATTTCACATCAAGTACCTTAAGAGACCCTTCCGGATACCGAAAAGGCCTCTTTTTCCCTTCTGCCCCGCAGGGACCTCCCGCAAGACTCTCACATGGTCGTCTATGGAGTGTACCACAGTCCCCCGATCTTTGCAACCGATCTTTTTGCTCGTTAAAAATCTACTTAACAGAGCCCCGTCCCCGTGTTATAATAGTAAAAGATATGCCAAAAACAGACTGGGGCTTTAACAGCCCGGATCATCAAGGAGGTATGGACTATGGCACTTGTAAGACAAAACGCGCTCTCTCTCACGACTATGAGCGAATCATGGGCGACGACTGCCCGGGAGCTCGAAGCCGCCGGACAGCCTGAGATCGACTACTGGTGTTCCCCCACCGTGACTTCCACCGACCCAAGCCGCCACGCGGATCTGGTCGGGCGCACAGTCCAGGTGGCTCTGGAAGAATATTCCAATATTATTTTATTCGGCACGATCCGTTCCATCGAGATCATGACCGTGCAGGAGACCTTTGAAAAATTCGGACCGGAAGGCTCGGGGATCTTAGGACTCCCAAAATGTACCAGCGTGACCGACTTTCTGCGGGAGATCCACGAGACCCTGACCTCTTCTAACCCGGAGAAGATCAATGTGTTCTCCCCCCTGGCGAACATCATCATCAACATCAAACCCATCCCCGCCTACCTAAAGAGCGGCCGCGGGAACCGGGCGGTCATCCGCTGATATCCTGCTCCTGGACCTGCCGCGGACCGCTCATCCACGTTTATCCATGACGTTTTATGAAATCGTCATAAAATCGTATGGAAATAGACGGAAATAATTCAAGAAGATCCCAGGACTTTCATGTAAAATAAACGTAAGCAGGCAAATGATCGACGATCTGCCGTCTTGTATTTCGTTATATTTTCAGGAAAGGATGGAAATGCATATGAAGAAATGGAAAAGAATGGCCGCAGTCTTGATGACCGCCCTTTTAGCCGGATCCATGGCGGTCCCGGCAGCAGCAAAAGAGGAGCGAGAAAAGATCTCCAAAGTGTCCCTGACCTTTACTTACGCGGACAGTGGGGATGAGGGGGAATTCGGGGAAGTGGATGTGACCGCCGGATCCGGTCCTTACGGTGTAGATGAGGTGGAATTCCTATCCGGTACCTCTGCCTCCAGCTACCCCAGGGTAAGGGTCACGCTGTATGCGGACGATGACCATTATTTCTCCGCCGCCTCCAAAAGTCTTTTTACCTTAGACGGCGAGGGCGCCACATACTCCAGCGCTTCCCTGCGGGACAATAAGTCCTGTGTGGTCCTGACCGTGCAGTTAAAAAAGTATACCGGCGCCATCGCCGATGTGCCGGAAGGCGTGGACTGGGACTATGAGGGCAGCGGCACCTGGGACGAGGTGTCCAACGCCGCTTACTATGAGGTCCGTTTAAAGCGCGGGACCGCTGTGATCGGCGATATCATGAAAGTTGACGATACCAAGTTCGACTTCACCTCCATGATCACCCAGAAAGGGAATTATTCCTTCCAGGTCCGTTCCGTGAACCAGTACATGACTTCCAAGGTGAGCAAGTGGGTCAGCTCCGAACGCTGGACCATCGATGACGAGACCTTAAATGATCTTCGCAGCCGGGGCGGCGGATCCAACAATTTCTATAATGGCTCCACAAGCAGCAGCCCGACCAACAGTTCTACCAGCGGCGGTCCCTCCGGAGCTGTCACCGGATGGCAGAAGAACGCTACCGGTTACTGGTACCGCAATTACGACGGTACCTGGCCCGCAGCCCGCTGGCAGCAGATCAACGGCTACTGGTACTATTTCAATGCGGCCGGCTACATGGTCGCCAACGACTGGATCCACCACACCGACGGCAAATGGTATTACTTAGGGGCCAACGGCGCGATGCTGACCAACACCCGCACACCGGATAACTACTATGTGGATGCCAACGGCGTCTATATCCCAGGCCGATGAGCATGGGACCGGGCAATGCGCACAGACTGCCGGGACCGTATCCGCATATAAGGACAGACTTAAGGGCAGGAGCTATCAAAAGCTCCCGCCCTTTTCTCATCAAAACGGCTCCAATGACCGCACTTTTATCCAGGCAGGACATCCCTGTCGGACCAACCCGACGATCTATCCGGGCAGGAGCTTCTGATACGCCAGACGTTTTGCCCCATCCTCCAGATAGATGATCCCGCACCTCACAAATCCGGCCTTCTCCAGCACATGCTGCATCACCCGGTTCTCTCTGTGGGTGTCGATCCGCAGGCTTTTGGCTCGGAGGGCAAGACATCGCCGCCCGGCCCAGTCAAAGCAGGCTCCGGCAAAGCCCCGCCCGCGGCCGGAGCTGGCCACCCGATGCACCACCCCATAGGCCCCCTCCTGCAGCCAGCTGCCCTCGTAGATCTTCCTGTAGGTGGGGTCTTCCTCCACCGCAAAATAAAAGACCCCTAAAAGCTCGCCCTCCTGCAGGGCATCCTCTTTCTTTCCGTCCTGAGGCCCTTCTGCCACACAGAGAAAGGTCTTTCCTTCCTCTATCCCCTTTTTTACCAGGTCCGCCGGCGGATAATGGTCCTGCCATTGGTCCGGATTCCCTGTCTTTCGCATGAACTGCCGGGCCGTAGCATAGACTGCCATCATCTGCGGCAGGTCCTCCATCTTTGCTGCTCTGATCTCCAAGGTCCTCTCCCCCTGCTCCTTTCTCTTTTGCCGATCCACTCCCGCTGCAGGTCAGATCGCCCCCTGCTTCTTGTTCACCTCATAAAAAAAGATATACTGCTGTAAGATGCCGCTCGCAGGTCCATAGCGCTCAAAAGGGAACCCATCCGGATAATGGGCTTTAAGGGCCTGGGCGATATGGGTATCCACCGGGAAGGCATCGGTATGGTGGAGGGCGAACAGGCAGACACATTCCGCCACCTTCACGCCCACGCCGCACAGCTCCATCAGCTCGGCTTTAGCCTCCTCATGGCTCATAGACGGCAGCTCTTCCAGCGGAAAACGCCCCTCTGCTGCCATCCGGGCGCTCTTACGTATGTATCTTGCCCTGTAACCCAGACCGCAGCCCTTTAGCCCCTCCAGATCTGCCCCAGCCAGCTCCTGGGGCCCGGGAAAAGCATGATAGATCTCTCCCCGGAAATCCACCTCTTCTCTGCCGTACCGCTCACACAGGAGGCGGACGCACCGGCGGATCCTGGGGATATTGTTCTGCTGGGAGATGATAAAGGTGACGATCGTCTCCCACAGATCCTGCCGCAGGATCCGTATCCCCCAGCCCGTCCTGGCCGCCTGGGTCAGATAGGTATCCTCCTCAGGGATCAGGGCCTTGATCCTCCCATGATCCGTCTCCAGATCAAAATAATGGCGCCAGAAGCCTAGTGCCTCCTGTCGGTCCGGGCCGCCGGAGCAAGTGATCTTAAAGGACCGGGCCGATACTCCTTTCTCTGGCATCCCGGTGCCCGCTCTTATCCCGGCTCTGCCGGTCATCTTTGCAGTCTCTCCTGCTGTCTCCTCTATCTCCGCATATCGATCCCCTGCGATGACAGAATACAGCCCCGGCCTTCTCTCCTCCATGCGGAAGCACTGACCACTGGAAGCGATCTGACCAAGATCCATATCGGGGACCGGCCAGATCGTGCTGTATCCGCCCTGCAGCGGCCCAACCTGCAGTCGGGCCTGCCGGCTATCCCTCTGAAGGCTCATCCCAGATATGCCATGTAGGCGGTCACCGCGGCCACGCAGGCATCCATCCCGGCCTTTAAGCTGTCCAGACAGAGGTGATAATTCTTCGGCTTGCCCCATTCATTCCCTGTATAATACTGGTAATAGTCCTTTCGTTTCTGGTCCACCTCCCGCACCTTCTGCTCCACCTTTTTCGCGTTCTCCTCGGGAAGCCCGTCCAGCGCCAAAAGCCGCTGGACCCGCTTCTTTACATTGGCGTAGAAGTACAGGTTCAGACATTGCTCGTCCTTTAACACCATATCCGCGCAGCGCCCCACGATCACACATGGCCCGTGCTGGGCCAGCCGATGGATCACCCTGGACTGGGCCATGAAGATCTGGTCGGACATGGGCACCTCGTAGGTGTAGGTCAAGATATCATGCACCGTCTCATGCTTATCCATGAACGCCTGGTCATACATCTCAAAGATATGTTCCTCGATATCGATATCATCGGCAGCCATCTTGATCAATTCTTTATCATAAAAAGGTATCCCCAGCTTTTCCGCCAACATGTGACCGATCTGCCGTCCTCCGCTCCCGAATTCCCTGCTGATGGTGATGATCTTTGTCATAACGGTACCCTCCCATATCTTGTTCTCCTGCAGTGGTCCTGCCCGCCCGAAAAGATCCGGACATGGTTCCATTATAGCGCATGGGAGAGGTTTCGGCAATCATAAACCAGGAATTTCATCTGGGATTTTCTAGCTATGGCGACCGCTCTCACTTATCATATCGGAAGCCTGCATAGGCGTCGATCCCATGCTCGTGGATATCCAGTCCATCCAGCTGCTCCTGGTCTGTGACCCTTAGTCAAGAACCGAAAGAAACGGAAGTCTACCAGCAGCTTAGCCTTTTCCCAAGCATTGA
>CAJUSS010000144.1:3711-8648 GCA_910588895.1 uncultured Lachnospiraceae bacterium | reverse complement strand
TTCCCGTCCATCCACCTCTCCAACCCTGGGTTTTCGGGTGGTGGCGGAGATAGACAGCGCATAGTCCTCATACCGCTCCAAAAGCGCTTTCATGATCGTGCCCTTGCCCGCCCCGGAAAAACCGGACAGGACCACTAAGATCCCCTCTTTCCCCATCTTCTCCCTCCACTGCAGCTATCCGTGGCGCTCCGCGGACCTGGAACGGCCACAGCTACTCGATATTTTGGATCTGCTCCCTGATCTTTTCGATCTCCGTCTTTAACGCGATCGCCTTATCGGCGATCTCCAGATCGTTGGCCTTAGACAGCGTGGTGTTCGCCTCACGGTTCATCTCCTGGGCGATAAAATCCAGCTCACGCCCGATGCTCCCGCCGGCGATCAGCTTGCTCTTCATCATCTCGATATGGCTCTTTAAACGCACCATCTCTTCATCCGTACAGATCTTATCTGCATAGATCGTCACCTCTGTCACGACCCGGCTCTCATCGATAGCAGCGCCGTTCAAGAGCTCGGTGACCTTCTCCGTCAGCTTCCTGCGGTATTCCTCTAAGAGCATCGGGGAACGCTCCTCGATGGAGCGCACCAGCTCGGCCATATAGTCCAGCTTTTTGATCAGATCCTCCTTTAGATTCTCACCCTCTCCGATCCTGGTCTCCACGAACCGCTCTGCCGCAGCCTGGATCCCCTCGGAAAGCACTCTCCACAGATGCTCCTCATCCTCCGGGACCTGCTCCATGGTCAGGACCTCCGGACACTTGGCCAGGGTGGAGACCGTCACATCCTCCTTCAGACCGAACTGCTGCGCCATCTGCTCAAAAGCTGCCATATACTCGGCCGCCAGATCGCGGTCGTACTTTAAACACAGATCCCCTCCCGTGTGATCTTCGTAGGTGATGAACAGGTCCACCTTTCCCCGCTGGATATACTTTTTCAGGAGCGTACGGATGGAGGCTTCGAAGTAATTGAACTTCTTCGGCATCTTGATGCTCAGATCCAGATACCTGTGGTTCACGGCTTTCATCTCGACAGAGATCTTGTACGCATCAGTAACGTTCTCGTATCTGCCGAAACCGGTCATGCTCTTTAACATAGCATCCGCCTCCCTTTCGCTATGGCTATTTTCTTAACATCTTTTACATTATAAGGCAAGGTTTAGGGCAAGTCAATAAAAAAAGCTTTGTAATGCGGAGCATTTGTGTTAGTATAGGAGTCAGGGCCGCAAAAAGCCTGCAGCGGTCCCTTTTGACCGCGCATATAAGATCAAGTAAGGAGGCGTTCATCATGGCATTTGACGGGATCACGGTCGCTGGTCTGGTGCATGAATTAAAACATACGATCGAAGGCGGGAGGATCTCCAAGATCGCCCAGCCGGAAAAGGATGAGCTATTATTCACTATCAAAAACTATAAAGACAGCTACCGGCTCCTGGTATCGGCCAGCGCCAGCCTCCCGCTGTTGTACTTAACGGACGCGAACAAGCCCAGTCCGCTGACTGCCCCAAATTTTTGTATGCTCCTGCGCAAGCATATCGGGAATGCAAAGATCTTGGAGGTGAGCCAGCCGGGGCTGGAGCGGATCGTGGAGCTTAAGCTAGAGCATCTGGATGAGATGGGGGATGTCTGCCGGAAGCGCCTGATCGTGGAGCTGATGGGCAAGCACAGCAACATCATCTTCTGTCGGGAAGACGGAACGATCTTGGACAGCATCAAGCATATCTCCGCACAGGTCAGCTCGGTCCGGGAGGTCCTTCCCGGACGTGCGTATTTTATCCCCCAGACCACGGACAAGTCCGATCCCCTGACCATCACTAAGGAACAGTTCCTGGAGGCTGTCTGCGGCGCGCCCATGCCGACGGCCAAGGCGCTCTACAGCAAGCTGACCGGGATCAGTCCGGTCATGGGGGAGGAGCTGTGCCATCTGGCTTCGATCGACGGGGACCTTTCGGCCAATGGGCTCTCTGAGGCGGAAGGTGTCCATCTCTACCACACCTTTGCCCGCACCATGGAGGATATCCGTGCCGGGGCGTTCACACCGAACATCTTATATGAAGGGATCGATCCGGAAGGATCTGCAGAGCTGCCGGATGATCCAGACAGATCCTCCGATCAAGAAGGTGCCTGCCGCCAGGAAGAAGGACCTCTGACCGACTGGAGCGAAGGAGAGCCGGTGGAATTTGCGGTCCTGCCCCTCACCTGTTTCGAAGGAAAGACATATAGTGCCCGTTCCTTCTCTTCTGTCAGCAGCATGCTGCAGACCTATTACGCTTCCAAGAACACGATCACCAGGATCCGTCAGAAATCTTCCGACCTGCGCCGGATCGTACAGACGGCGCTGGAGCGGAACCAGAAGAAATATGATCTGCAGGAAAAACAGCTGAAGGATACAAAAAAGCGGGAACGATATAAGATCTACGGAGAGCTTTTGAACACCTACGGCTATGGGATCGAAGAAGGCGCAAAGGAATTTACCTGCCTGGACTATCATACGGGAACGGATGTGAAGATCCCCCTAGATCCACAGATGACCGCCAGAGAAAATGCCCAGCGGTTTTTCGAGAAATATAATAAGCTGAAACGCACCTACGACGCGCTCAACGGATTGATCCAGGATACCAAACGGGAGATCGATCATCTGGAGTCCATCAGCGCTGCCTTAGACATCGCTCTACAGGAGGCTGACCTGGTGCAGATCCGAGAGGAGCTGATGGAGTATGGCTACATCAAAAAGCGCTACTTTAAGGGAAAAAAGCCGAAGGTCACCAGCAAGCCCTTCCATTACCTGTCCTCCGACGGGTTCCACATCTATGTGGGAAAGAACAATTACCAGAACGAAGAGCTGACCTTCAAGCTGGCCACGGGGAACGACTGGTGGTTCCATGCCAAGGGGATGCCCGGCTCCCATGTGATCGTGAAGGCAGAGGGAAAGGAGCTGCCGGACCGGGTATTTGAGGAGGCCGGAGCGCTGGCGGCCTACTATTCCAAGGGCCGGGACAGCGAAAAGGTGGAGATCGATTATATCCAGAAAAAATCTGTAAAAAAAGTGGCCGGCGCCGCGCCAGGGTTCGTGATCTATCACACGAACTATTCCCTGGTGGCAACGCCGTCCTGCCGGCTGAAAGAGGTAACGTAGATGTCGATGGCCATCCCAGGCCATCTTGCTGCTGGGCACCGACGGCGCGACATAAGGATCAAAAACATCCCTTCAATAGATCCCCCGGACCCCTAAGTCCGTGTCCAGTGTGTTCATATTATATAGGAGCAGCACATCGGTGACCCCTTCATGCTCCTGGATGAAGCTGGAGGGTCCCCATTTATAATACCGGGTGTCGAACACATAGATCCGCTTAAAGTTGTGGATGAGGAAGGGCACCATGGAATTGGCGTAGCTGTCCTTGATCAGCACCAGCTCCCGGTCCGTCTCCGCCTTCTCATTGGTGATCTGGATGAGGGGGTGGAGATTATTTAAAAAGAGGGAGTATTTATCCTTTTTCTGTGCATAGTCCAGGGCATATAAGCTGTCCGTGGTCTCGTTCGTATCCTCATAAAAGACTGTCAGCTCTGCCGACGGGTCTGTGTAGATCGTGATCTCCTCCCCCGGCCGGGAATAGTCGTTGACTTTGGAATAGATGGTCCCGCGAAAATCCTCCGTGACGGTCTCTGCCTCCAGATCCTCCAATGCCACCGGCTCCAGCCCCTTCTCCCTGCAGAATGCCAGATAGCCCGCATAGGCTCCGAAGGTGGTCCAATGATGGTCCAGCTTATAGTAGAGCTGCCCCTCGCCCTTCCGGGCCAAAAGCTCTTCTGTACAGTCGATCGGATCGATCCCTGCGGCCTCGTAGACCTCCTTTGCGGTCTCAAGCTGCTCCTCGCCCAGTCCCAAAAAGGCAAGGCCCGGCAGCTTATCCCTGTAGATACAGACCGCTGTGGGCACCAGCATCAGATCCACCTCCACCGGCTGGTCGTTCAGCTTATCCCCAAAGTTCTTTAATATCTGCCCGATCTGTTCCGTGTTCTTTGGCTCTTCATAGGCCTCGATCAGATAGCCGTCCTCTCCCACATAGACCTGCCCGATCTTCCGCCTTCCCGCTAAGAGCTCCGTCCTTGTCTTTAAGCTGATGAAAAGATCCCGGAAGGGAAAATGGTCGCAGAGATAGGAATTGATGTCCTCCATGAACGCCCCGCTCTCCACGGCCTCCCTTGTCAGGCTGGGAAAGCTCTGCAGGTACCGGTTCTCATTCTCTGAAAAGTCCCCTTTTGGGGAAAACAAAAATATGACCGATAGCGCCAGTACACCGGCCGCCGACAGGGCGGCCAGACAGGTGACGGCGCTATTTTTTTCTTTATCCATAGGTATATGTGCATCCTTTATCTTTAACATGCGGGTTGGTAAAGTTTCTGTATCACAAAGCTGCGGCCGTACAAAGCGCCTGCCCGCCCGATCTTAAAAACGAAAATACAAAAATGGGTTATAGGTATCGTTGACCAGATATGCCGTGGTCAGCAAGAAAAGTACCCCATAGCCAAAAAAAGTCAGCACAGAGAGGACCCGACGGCCGCCTGTCCCGATCCCTTCCAGCTTGCCCTTAAGCCAGGGATAGAAGGGGAATGCCAGGAGGAGCGCCGTGAAAAAGACCACCCCATACTCCTGGAGATACCAGAGGCATTCGCTCCCTGCCAGAGCATTGCCGGCTTGTCCGGCCATGGCCGTAAAATAGAGGCCCAACGCCTGCATGTCGTCAAATACAAAGAGCACAAAGCCGATCGTCACGATCAGGATCGTGTAGGCATGGCGCAAAACGGAAGGGAGCTTTTCCAGCCTTTTGCCCCATATATATTTTTCCAGGACCAGCAAGATCCCATAGTACAGGCCCCAAAGGACAAAATTCCAGGCCGCTCCGTGCCACAGACCGCTGAGGGTGAAGGTGATCAGCACGAAGA
>CAJUSS010000144.1:0-3701 GCA_910588895.1 uncultured Lachnospiraceae bacterium | reverse complement strand
AGATGCTTTGCCACACCCTTCCGGTTTCCGCCCAGAGGGATGTACACATAATCCCGGAACCAGGTGGACAAGGAGATGTGCCATCTCCGCCAGAAGTCCGTGATCGACACGGCGCTCAAAGGATAGCGGAAATTTTCCGGGAAATGAAAGCCCAGCATCCAGCCCATCCCGATCGCCATATCGCTGTAGGCGCTGAAATCAAGATAGAGCTGCAGAGTGAACGCAGCAGCTCCCATCCAGCAGGCGGCAGCGGAGATCCTTCCAGCCGTTCCCAGCACACGCAGCTCTTCCCACAGAGCGCCCATCTGGTTGGCGATCAATACCTTTTTGAACATCCCCTGCATGAACCGCAGGACGCCTCTGCTCATCTCTGCAGCGGGAGTGGTCCGATGGTGCAGCTCCTCACTGACTGTGGCGAACCGGACGATCGGTCCGGCCACCAGCTGCGGGAACATGGACACATAGGTCAGGTAGGTAAGATAGTTTTTCTCCACCGGCACCTCCCCGCGGTACAGATCGATCGTGTAGCTCATGGTCTGGAAGGTGAAAAAGCTTATGCCGATGGGGAGTCCGATCTGCAAAAGGGGGATCGATGTGCCGAAGACCCCGTTCACTGACCCGATCACAAGATCCGCGTACTTAAAAAAGGCCAGCACAGAAAGGTTGATCAGCACGGAACAACACAAGAAAAACCGTTTTTTCCCCCGGCTGGTCCCAAAACGGTGCATCAGACGCCCATTGACATAGTCCACCGCAGAAGCAAAGAGCATCAGCAGGATGTAGACCGGCTCCCCCCACGCATAAAAAAGAAGGCTGAACATGAGCAGGATCCCGTTTTTTAACGGGATCTCCAGCTTTTCCCCTCTCCCCCTGCCCATACGGGCGAGCAGGGAGACTCCGTGGTAGAGGAGCAGACAAAGGGGAAGAAAGAAAAATAAGAACGGGATACTGCTAAAGACCATATCCTCTTCCCGCCCTACTGGATCCCAGCCTGGATGATCTGCTCGATGGAAGCCGCCTGCTCAGAGATGACCAGATAGACATGGTCCCCCTTCACCTGCACAGAACTCTTGTCTACGATCTGGAACTGATCTGGAAGATAATTTTCCATCTCCGACCGCTTCTGGTCGATCACCGTCTGGAGCGCGGCGCTCAAAGCACCTGTGCTGCCGCTATCCTTTGCCTTTAAGATCACGACGGTCTCCGCAGAGATGGCGGCCTCGGACATAGAGAAAACATATTCGTCTAAAGTGCTCACATCGATCCCATAATAATTGGCGATAAAGTCATCCGGGACGATCATGGGGGAGTTCAGCGAGACCTTCTGGGAGATCTCCTCGTAGATCTGGGCAACGCTCTTGCCGCCCTGCTGGGTATCTGGAGCTGCTGGGTCTACTGCAGCCTCTGCAGCTTCCTGGGTCGTCGATCCGTCTGCCGCTCCCTGGGCTGGCTGTCCGTCCGCGCTGTCCGCATCGACATCCATCACGGCTCCGCTGTCTTTTTCGGCATCCTGCTCCTTGCTTTCGTCTTTATCCGTGCTGTTGCCGGTCCCATCGGCTTCTTTGGACTCCTTTGCCTCTTCTGCGTCCTCGCCGCTCTCTGTCCCATCCTCCTCTTTTATTGCAGTATCCTTATCTTTGTCTGCGCTCTCCTGTTCATCGGCTGTCGTTTCGGCTGCCTGTGTCTCCGTCTCGGTTGCTGCAGTCGTCGGATCCGCGCTTTCCGCCTGTCCGCAGGCGCCTAACATGATCACTGCCCCCAGAAGGCAGACATTCTTTCTCAGATCTATCTTTTTTCTCATCGATCGCTCATCCTTTCCTCGATTTATCCTCATATCCTCAATTTATCCTCAATATATCTTCATATCCTATCTCTGACATACAGAACATACAAATGCAGAAAAAGCTGGCTGCACCAAAGGCACACCTTACACAGCAAAAGCTCCTGCCCAGCTCCGCCGGTGCCTTACGATCCCTATCACTTATTGCTGCGCCGCCTGCTGCCCATCCGCCTGCTGTCCTCCCGTCTTGACTATGCCGTCTGCCGGATACGGGCAGGTCCCTTCGATCTGGGATCTGGCGTACTCGCGCAGCACCACGGACCAAACGTCATAGGCCGCTGTGGTCTGATGGACATAGTTATCGCTGCAGTATGCCGCAGCCAGGTCGCCGTTGGCATCCGATAACGGAGTGGCAAGATCCATAAAGCCCCAGCCGTTCTCCAGCGCCATCTGTTTTAACATCTCATTGAACATGCGGATATTGTCATTCTGCAGGTTTCCCTTGCCCTGTCCGCGCAGGGTGTAGGTCATGCTGATGACGTGGATCTGGGCATCCGGGCAGTTCGCCTTGATATTGGCGATCACCTGCGCATAGCAGGCACAGGAATCCTGCAGCGTCCCCATGTTCATATCATTTAAACCAAAGAACATGAACACCTTCTTTGCCTGCAACATCCCCAAAGATTCCCAGACCGGCCGCTGCTGGCCCTGGAAGATCGGATGTACGCTCTTACCGCCTACCGGCCACAGAGCATTATGTACAGAAAAACTGCCGGATGCTAAAAACTGCATCCGACCCAGATAGGTGTTCCGCCGCCCCACGGCATAATTGCGGAATCCCATCATCACCGAGTCCCCTACAAATACCGAGCCGTCAAAGAAGGCATCGATCTCCTCCTCTGTCGCCGTCACCGGCTGCGCCTGCGCGCTCTCCGATGTCTTAGCCGCTCCGGTACCGGGGCCGCCCTCTTCAGCGCCGTCACGATGGATCACCGTCACAACATCTGTCTGTGCCGCAAAAACAGAAGCGGGACTTGTTCCGGCGATCAAAAGCGCCGACAGCCCGCTGAACAATCGATATCTCCACACCTTATCCATACTTGAAACCTGCCTCTCTTTCATCCGTACACTCCTGCAGGCCTTTTATCCCCCGCTCCATGGGGCGTTCCTTCCAGATCTTGCACGATGGCCTCTCGCCACAAAGAGGAGGCAGCAAAGTCCCCAAGAGTGTACTGCTTTATGTATGTTGTCGAAAATTGTCAAAGCACCTATACAGCATACCCCAAACCAGGCTTTTTTTCAAGCAGATCTTTCGTCTCTACACACAATTTTAACTTCTTTGATTTATCGGCCGAGATTTCCTTTTTTTGCCTTTTTCAGAACGATACCGCTGTCCGGATCTGTCAGGTAGCGCAAAAGTCCCTGGCAGCCCTCCAGCACATCCTCATATGTACGGTCAAAATCGCCGGTATACCAGGGATCCGCCACCTCACTGTCCCGGCCGGCAAATCCTAAGAGCTTATGGACCTTTCCCTCCGGATCGCCTGCCAGTATCCGGCGCATATTGCTGATGTTCCAGTTATCCATGCCGATGAACAGGTCGTAGAGCGGATAATCCGCCCGCTCCATCTGCCGGGCCGTCTTGCCCGCCGTGCTGATCCCCACCGAACGGAGCTTCTCCCTGGTCCCCCTATGGACCGGGTTCCCGATCTCCTCGGTGCTGGTGGCGGCAGAGGCGATCACGAACTGATCGGACAGGCCGGCTTTTTGGACCAAGTCCTTCATCACGAACTCAGCCATGGGGCTGCGGCAGATGTTGCCGTGGCAAATAAAAAGTATTTTGATCATTTTTCTGTAACTCCTTATATATCCTGTATTTCTTCTCAAATGCTTGATTTTGCTGGGTTTTCAGACTATTCCG
>CAJUSS010000143.1 GCA_910588895.1 uncultured Lachnospiraceae bacterium | reverse complement strand
TGAGGAGATTATGCAGGAAGTGGTGGGACCACCGCCAGGATCGCTCCCAGCTGGATCACCACAAAGAACACATCCAGATATTCCTTCGGCTGGTCCATATGGATGATCTCATCCACCAGGAACATATGTCCGGTGCTGCTGATCGGGAGCCATTCCGTGAACCCCTCCACGATCCCCTGTACGATCACCTTTAAGATCTCTATAAAACTCATATCTTCCTCCATGCAGGTATCTGTCTTCTCTCCTCTCGCCGCGCACCTGCCGCATCCTGTCGGTCACAGCCGCTTGCCCGCCGCGATCCTTCGCTGCCGCAGACTGGTCCATCACGCCCCTGCGCTGCCGCAGCCTTGCGCCGCTCACGACTGCCGGATGTTCTCGATCTGCCAGTCGATCGGATCTTGCCCATGATCCTTTAAGAAAGCATTGGTCTTGCTGAAATGGCGGCATCCGAAAAATCCGCGGCTGGCGGACAACGGGCTGGGGTGGGGCGCCTCCAAGATCAGATGCTTTGGATTATGCAGCATGGCCTTCTTTGTCTGGGCCGGCCGCCCCCACAGCAGGAACACGATCGGACGGTCTTCCTGGTCCAGGGCACGGATCGCCGCATCGGTGAACTCCTCCCAGCCGATGTTCCGGTGGGAATTGGCTGCATGAGCCCGTACCGTGAGCACGGTATTTAAAAGAAGGATCCCCTGGTCCGCCCATTTTTTCAGATAGCCGTTATCGGGGATATAGCATCCCAGATCATCTGCCAGCTCCCGGTAGATGTTCTGCAGGGACGGCGGGAGCTCCACATCCGGCTTTACGGAAAAACAGAGGCCATGGGCCTGGCCGTCCCCATGGTAAGGATCCTGCCCCAGGATCACTACTTTCACCTTATGCAGCGGGGTAAAGGCAAATGCGTTAAAGATATCATCCGCTGCCGGAAAGATCTTCCTGGTGGAATATTCCTGCTTGACCGTCTCATACAGCTGACGGTAATATGGTTTTTTAAACTCCTCTTTTAATGGCTCCAGCCAGTCATTGTCGATCGCTGCCATGGATAGACCTCGCTTTCTTTCGTATCGTTCTGTCTTCTCGTCTAGCGCTCTTCATCATCCGGCGCTGAAATTTCCCTATGCCGCCAGCCTCCGGCACAGTCGCCGGGCCCCATATCCTGTGCTTCACGGCTCCGCAGGCAGACCGCAGAGACCGCTATCCTGTGTTTCACAGCTCCGCGGACAGACCGCAGAGCACGCTATCCGATCATAGCTCCTGCGCTCGGCCTTTAAAGCCGCATGGACAAGCCCCGTCCGGCCAGGTAACGCTTCAGCTCCATGATCTCCAGCTCCTTGTAATGGAACAGGGATGCCGCCAGCGCCGCATCCGCCCCTCCAACGGTCAGCGCATCATAAAAATGCTCCATCCGCCCCGCGCCTCCTGAGGCGATCACCGGCACGGATACATTCTCCGCGATCGTGGCGGTCAGCTCATCATCATAGCCCGCCTTTGTCCCGTCACAGTCCATGCTGGTCAGCAGGATCTCCCCCGCGCCCAGCCGGTCCGCCTTTATGGCCCATTCCACAGCGTCCAGCCCGGTATCGATCCGGCCGCCGCTCTTATAGACCCCCCAGCCTGACCCATCCGGCCGCCGCTTGGCATCGATCGCCACCACCACACACTGGCGTCCGAATTTATCTGCCGCCTGGCTGATCAGCTTTGGGTCGTCGATCGCAGAGGAATTGACCGAGATCTTATCCGCCCCTTCCCGCAGGATCTTCCGGAAATCCTCCACCGTGCGGATGCCGCCGCCTACGGTAAAGGGGATAAAGACCTTCTCAGCCACCCGCCGCACCATATCCACCACCGTCTCCCTGGCATCCGAGGTGGCGGTGATATCCAAAAATACCAGCTCATCCGCTCCCGCCTGGTCATAGGCAGCCGCGATCTCCACCGGATCCCCCGCATCTTTTAGATCAACAAAGTTCACGCCCTTCACGACCCGGCCATTCTTCACATCCAGACACGGGATGATCCTCTTGGTGAACATATATCCTTCCTCCTCGCTGTCTGCCGGGCCCTCGTTCCTTTGCCCCGCAGACCTATATCCTTATCTTTGTCGTCGTTCTGCCTGCCGCCTGCCATTCGGGCCTGGACCGCCTGCGCACACTTTCCCGGATGACCGTCCGCCTCCGCATCATGCTATGCCATCCGGATAAAATTCCGTAAGATCTGCATCCCTACGGCACTGCTCTTTTCCGGGTGGAACTGACAGGCAAAGACATTCCCCCGCTCCACCGCCGCATGGATATGGGCGGCATACTCCGTGGAGGCTGCCACGATCTTCTCATCCGCCGCTTTCAGGTAATAGGAATGGACGAAATACACATAAGCCCCTTCCCCGATCCCCTGAAACAGCTTCGCGCCAGGCGCGATCTGCAGGGAATTCCAGCCCATGTGCGGGATCTTGAACCCCTGATCGTCCGGCAGGCGCAAGATCTCCCCCGGCAGGACCCCCAGGCCCCTGACACCCTCGCTCTCATCACTGCGTTCAAATAAAAGCTGCAGCCCCAAACAGATCCCCAAGAACGGCGTTCCCTTCTCCACGATCTGATGGATCACCTCCACCAGGCCGTACTGGCGCAGCCGCCCCATGGCGTCGCCAAAAGCGCCCACTCCCGGCAGGATCACCCGGTCTGCCCGTAAAAGTGTATCCTTATCCCGGCTGATCGCGGTCTCCTCCCCCAGTGCAGCCAGCGCCTTCTCCACACTCCGCAGATTCCCTGCGTCATAATCTATGATCCCTGTCATACTCGTACTCTCTTTTCCTTTTGCCTATGCCTGCTAAAGAGACAGCCGTCGCGAACTGCTGCTCTGCCGCCAACGCCAGTGCTATTTCCAGGCTCCATTTTATCACAGGATCCTTTTTTGTACAATGTCCTTTCCTGCCATTTTCAATAAAAAAGTCCCGATAATGGGACTTTTCTCACCTTTTCCGGCTGTATCTGCGGATAAATGCCGCCGAGCCCTCCTTGACCGCCACAGCCCTCTCCGCGATCTCCCGGGGGATCTGGCAGACCTCTCCATTTACCCGGAACATCCATGCTTTTTGATTAAAGAAAACCGTCTTCTCAAAGGGCCAGCGGATCACCGTAGGGGTCCGAAAACCCTCCCCCAGCTCTAAGACCACCAGCTCCTTGTTCAAGGTCGTGGTGAGCCAGAGCTGATATCGTTTCCACATGGGAAGGTACCCCTCCTCGATATAGGTCTCCGCCTGGATCGTGTTCCCGCAAAGAGGCTCCCCGCAGTGTGGGCAGAGGCCGTCCGACACCTCGCCCTCCTCCCAGATATCCTTTGTGCAGGCCTTGGAGCACTGCTGCCAGTGGATATTGCCGCAGGGCGCTACAAAGCGGTCCTGATCAAAGCCGGTATCATAAATGGCTCCATCCGTCAGGGTAGTGACCACAAAATAGTCCTTTTCCCTGACCATCTGGTATAGATCTTCATAGGCCTCTCTTATGGGCCTGTTCTCCTCATCGGACAGCCTGCCCTGTATCCCCCATTCCCCGCCTATCCCTATGAGCACACGCTGGGCACCGGCAAGCTTCTCCCTCATCTTTGCCGCTTCCTGTATCTGTTCCATCCCGTCTCTCCTTTGTTCTGCCAGTCTCTTCTCCCCATCTGCATCCGGTCCTATCCTCATCTGCGCCTGTCCATCAGCTCCCGGTCCCGCCGGTATTCCTTTGGCGACATCCCATAGTATTCCCGGAAGATCCGGTGGAAATAGCTGGTATTGTCATAGCCCACCGCCAGGCTGATATCGGACACCGCCATCTTCGTGTTCAGGAGCAGATAGACTGTCTGCTGCAGCCGCCGGATCTGCAGGATATCTTTATAATTCTGCCCGGTCACCCTCTTGATCATCCTGGACAGCCAGTACAGATCGTACCCCATCCAGGCCGCCAGCCTGCTCAGCTGGCCATCCTTGTAATTTTGTTCGATGTACCACATGACCTGTACGATCAGATCCCGCTGGAAGGTCCGCGGACTCTCCCCCAGCTTGTCGATATGGTAGGCCAGCTGCATGATCAAAAGCTCCGTGGTGGCCTGCAGCATGCTCCTCAGGCAGGGCTGGTCATCAAAGATCGTCCATACGATGTTCTCCATCAGGTTCTGGACCGGCGCTGCCTCTGCCACTTTGAAATGGAGATGGTCCCCGTAAGGCCTGTCCTCCAAAAGACAACTTACAAGGAAATCCCGCAGCAGGTTCTCCTCGTCGCCGGGGAGCTTAAAGGACCGCCCAAAGAATTCCGGCAGGATGATCATATCCACCGCCAGGTCCGACTTTCCCGCCGGCAGACAGCTCCACTCCGCATTTGGGCGCATGAACAGCAGCTCTCCCTTGTTCAGCTGGACCGTATCCCCTCCGATCAGGTGCGTAGTCTGTCCATGGCACATATAGACGGCCCGGATAAAGGGTTGTCTGTGCTCCGGAAAATGAACAAAACGGGTATGTGGGCGGACCTGGATGAACCTCCCCTCCTCCAGCAGCTTTTTACTGTCCACGGTCACCGCTTCCAGCTCGATCGCCTGCGGCTGATCCGTCTCTGCCTTTTTCTTTAAGCATACTTTCTCTTCTTCTGTGATCATACACAGTTTTTTGATCAATCCCTGGTTCATCGTCATCTCCATATCCGCAAAGCGCAAGATCGGCTTTGTCTTTTGTACTTTATCAATGATACGTTTGAGGAACGATTTTGTGACACATTTTTTAAAAAAGATCAATTAAAGATCGTCCAACCTGTTTTTTGCTCTTCTACAAGCTTGTTTACGATCCCCTCTGCGCTCGCTTCTTTCGCGATGCAGTCCGCCCGCACCCCATAGCGGCTCAATGCGCCAGCCGTCGCCTCACCGATACAGCAGATCCGCACCCCGTCCGCGGCCACCCTTTTGGCAGAAAGTGCCTCCGTAAAATATGCGTGGACACCGGACGCGCTGGCAAAGACCAGAAGATCGTCCTTTCCTGCCAGGTCGTCCTCCCCGGACAGCCCCTCCCCACTGCTCTTTACATCATAGAGGGGCAGGTCCAGGCAGGATATCCCGGCCTGACCCAGGATATCCGTCAGCTCTCTGGACCCCTGCCTGGCCCGCGGCAGCAGCACCTTATCTCCTTTCGCAAGCCTCTCTTTAAGCCCCAGGGCCAGGGTCCGGCTATCCGCTTTACGCGGGACAAAATCCGCCTTCAGATGATAGCGAGAGAGCGCTTCCTCCGTCCCCTTCCCCATGACCGCGATCTTCACCTGGCCCAGACAGCGCAGATCCCTGCCCTCCTTCTCCAAAAGACCGTCCAGGTACAGCCGGACACCGTTGGCGCTGGTAAAGACCAGCCAGGTATGATCTTGGATATGGGCATAGCTTTCTTCCACTGCCGGATCCTCTGATGGGACCACCTGCAGCCGGCAGACCACCTTCACCCGGGCTCCCAGGCTCTCCAGGAGGCCTTTAAGCCGTCCGGTAAAATGGTCCGTTCCCGCTATCCCCACCTGAAGCCCTTCCAGAGGCCACTTGACCTTTGACCGCAGGTCCATCCCCGCCGTCTCCCCGGCCACGATCACAGCCGGAGTGCCGATCCCTGCACCCTGTGCCTTTCCCGGCAGATCGGATAACGTTCCGGACACGCGCCTCTGCTCCGGTAAAGTGCCGGCCTGGATCACAGCCGCCGGCGTTTTCTCATCCCAGCCCATTCGGATCAGTCCCTCACAGATATCCCCCAGCTGGCTCACCCCCATCAAAAACACTGCGGTCCCCTGATGATCCTTTAAACGGTAAAATGCCTCCGGCAGGCCCTTATCCTCCTTCGTAGCGCCGGTGACGACCTGGAAGCTTTGGCTGATCTGACGGAAGGTCACCGGGATCCCCGCAGCCGCCGGCACGGCGATGGCGGAGGTCACCCCCGGCACCACCTCATAGGGGATGCCCGCAGCCGCCAACGCCATGGCCTCCTCCCCGCCCCGGCCGAACACGAAGGGATCCCCGCCCTTTAAACGGACCACCACCTCATGCTCTCCGGCCTTTTGGATCAGCAGGGCATTGATCTCCTCCTGGCTTTTATAGTGGCAGCCCTTCTCCTTCCCCACAAAGATCTTCTCGCAGTCTGCCCGGCCATACGCTAAAAGCTCCGCCCCTGCCAGATGGTCGTAGATGATGCAGCCACAGCTGCTCAAAAGCTGTGCGCCCCGCACCGTTAAAAGGCCTTTATCTCCCGGCCCGGCCCCTACCAGCCAGACGCACCCAGGTCTGCTGTTCTTTTTTACTTTTCTTTCCATCGGTCTCTCCGTTCCCATGGCCTCCTCCATCCATAAAGATCTTCTATGATACAGATCTGATGCTTTTTTGATGCTTTTTTGATGCTCCTCTGTTCTATCCTTTATCCCATGAGACATTCCCTACAGCTTTTCGGTCCGCTCACTGTCAGGACGCGCCAGCGAAAGCTATGCCCTTCTATTATACAGGAGATCTTTGGCACTGCAAAGGGCTGTAGGCCGAGAAAGATAAATGAGGTGATCAAAACATGAAGAAGAAAAACAACTGGCCCCTTGCAGTATTGACCGTCCTTTTCTTTGCCCTTTCCCCGAAACACGCCTATGGAGGCTCCCCGGACGAGGGGGCCCAGACCCAGGCGCCTTACTTTTTTATAGAAGGGGCCGACCCCGCCATCGACCGGTTTCCTCTAAAGGATACCTCTGTGGAGACCCACATAAGCGGCACCATCGCCGAGACCTTCGTCACCCAGACCTACGCCAATGAAGGCACACGTCCCATCAATGCCAGCTATGTCTTCCCGGTCTCCACAAAGGTATCCGTCCACGGGATGACCATGCAGATCGCCGACCAGATGATCACCGCTAAGATCAAAGAAAAGGAAGAGGCCAAGGAGGAATTTGAGGAGGCCAAGAGCGAGGGAAAGAGCGCCTCCCTCTTAGAAGAACAACGTCCAAATGTGTTCACTATGGATGTGGCCAATATCCTGCCGGGCGATGAGGTCCGCATCCAGCTCCACTACACAGAGCTGATCGGATCGGTCGACGGCACCTACCAGTTCGTGTTCCCCACGGTCGCAGGTCCCCGCTATCCCAGTCCTTCGGAGGCATACGATCCAAAGGCGGAAAAATGGGCGGCCAGCCCCTATCTCCCCCAGGGGACCACGCCCCCCGGCACCTACTCGGTGGACATCGAGCTGGCTGCAGGCGTCCCTGTATCCCAGATCCACAGTCCCTCCCACGAGATCTGTGTGACCCAGGAGGATCCCTCCATCGCCAAGATCGCGCTGGCCGACCCTTCCGTGTATGCAGGCGACCGTGACCTGATCTTGGAGTACAAGCTGACCGGCGAAGAGATGACCGGCGGCCTTCTGTTAGACGACAGCGGGGAGGAGGATCTTTTTATGTTGACTCTGCAGCCCCCTGAGCGCGTCCAGAATGGAGATATCCTGCCCAGAGAATATATCTTCGTCCTGGATGTATCCGGATCTATGGGCGGCTATCCCTTAGACACGGCCAAGGCCCTGATCCGCGATCTGGTCCTGAACCTGACCGAAGCCGACTGCTTTAACCTGATCCTTTTCTCCGATGACGCCGTTCCCTTGGCCGACCGTTCCCTTCCTGCCAGCAGCGCCAACGTCCAGCTGGCCTGCGACCTGATCGACCGGCTGGAGGGCGGCGGCGGGACCCTGCTGGCTCCCGCCCTTGAGGATGCCATCTCCCTCCCCCGGGATAGGGACGTGGCCCGGAGCATCGTGACCATCACAGACGGCTATCTCTCCGGTGAAAAGGAGATCTTTGACCTGATCCGCGGACACTTGGGCGACACCAGCTTCTTCTCCTTCGGGATCGGATCCTCCGTGAACCGCTACCTGATCGAGGGGATCGGGACCGCCGGGGCCGGAGAAGCCTTTGTGGTGACCGATGAGGAGGATGCCGCAGAGGCGGCCTCCCGCTTCCGCACCTACATCCAGTCCCCGATCCTCACCGACATCCAGGTGGACTTTGACGGCTTTGACGTATACGACGTAGAGCCCTCCGCCATCCCCACCCTGTTCGCCAAAAAGCCGGTGGTCCTCTTAGGGAAATGGCGCGGCGAGCCCACCGGGACCATACGGATCAGCGGAAAGAGCGGCAGCGGCGACTATCAGCTGGAGATCCCCGTCTCCCAGGCCCTCCAGGGCGCCGCCGAGAAAGAGACCGGCAACGCCATCGGCTATCTGTGGGCCCGGACCAGGGTCGCCCAGCTGACCGACTTAGGATCTTTTGACAGCGAGACGGAAGCCATCCGGAAGGAAGTCACCGACATCGGCTTAACATACAGCATGGTGACCCCCTACACCTCCTTTATCGCTGTATCCGAGGCGATACAAAACACCACCGGGGACAGCACCGATGTGGACCAGCCTCTCCCCCTCCCCTCCCGGGTCTCTAACCTGGCTGTGGGCACGGTCGGCTACACCACAGGCTCCGAGCCGGGATCTATCCTGCTGCTTTTTGCTGCCCTCCTCATCCCTGCCCTCTGCATCCTGGAACGCAGAAAAGCAAAATGACAAAGACCGATACGAAAGGAGGCCGCACCCATGACCGAACTGCCGCTTTATCTCGCAGGGCTAGCCGCCCTCTTGACCGCAAGATATCTCTACAGCCTGGCCGGG
>CAJUSS010000142.1 GCA_910588895.1 uncultured Lachnospiraceae bacterium | reverse complement strand
CGGCATACGAGATGAGACGATGTGACTGGAGTTCAGACGTGTGCTTTCCGATCTCAGCGAGGTCTTTACCTCTGATGCGCTGGAAGGACTCCACGGCAACATCGGCGTGGGGCATGTGCGCTATTCCACGGCAGGAAGCTCTACACGGGAGAACGCCCAGCCGCTGGTGCTGAACTATGTGAAGGGTACATTGGGCCTGGCCCATAACGGGAACCTGGTGAACGCGCCCCAGCTGCGGCGTGAGCTGGAATACAACGGCGCGATCTTCCAGACCACCATCGATTCCGAGGTGATCGCCTATCACATCGCCAGGGAGAGGATCCGCACGGATACGGTGGAGAAGGCGGTGGCCAGCGCTATGAAAAAGCTGCAGGGCGCGTATGCCCTGGTGATCATGAGCCCCAGGAAGCTGATCGGGGCCAGGGATCCATTTGGGTTCAAGCCCTTATGCATCGGGAAGCGGGAAGATGCCTATATCCTGGTCTCCGAGACATGTGCGCTGGATACGATCGGCGCAAAGTTCGTCCGGGATGTGGAGCCGGGAGAGATCGTGACGATCACGAAGGAGGGCATCCGCTCCGATAAGTCCATGTGCCTGCCAGATCCTAAAAAGCAGGCCAGATGTGTATTTGAATATATCTATTTTGCCCGGCCGGACAGCGTGATCGACGGTGTGAGCGTGTACCATTCCAGGCTGTGCGCAGGCCGGTCCTTAGCGGAGGATTCGCCGGTGGACGCGGATCTGGTGGTGGGTGTGCCGGAATCCGGCAATGTGGCGGCCCTGGGCTACGCCATGCAGTCCAATATCCCCTATGGGACCGCGTTCGTAAAGAATTCCTATGTGGGGAGGACGTTCATCAAGCCGAAGCAGAGCAGCCGGGAAGTGGCGGTCCGGATCAAGCTGAACGTCTTAAAGGAGGCGGTGGCCGGAAAGCGGGTCATCATGATCGATGATTCCATCGTTCGGGGTACCACAAGCCCATTGATCATCCATATGCTCCGGGAAGCGGGGGCGAAAGAGGTCCATGTGCGCGTCAGCGCGCCGCCCTTTCTCCATCCATGCTATTTTGGGACCGATATCCCGTCCGAGGACCAGCTGCTGGCCCATGGAAGGACCATAGAGGAGATCCGGGAGCGGATCGGCGCGGATTCCTTAGCGTATCTAAGGATGGAGCGGCTCTCCCAGCTGGCGGAAGGTCTGCCGGTCTGCAGGGCTTGCTTTTCGGGAGATTACCCGGTGGCGCCGCCTACAGAGGATATCCGGGGCGAGTATACGCGATGAGAGTATGCCTGTGGACAGAGGCCGATCGATCTTATTTGGGGAGAGCGGAGCTTGATCTCGGGGCAGAGCGTTATCTGCGGATCGGGGCTGCAGACGATCGGGAGCAAAAAGTTGGAGATAAAAAGCAGAGAAAGAGAGAGCAGGGAGGTCATCCATGAACGACAGATATGTAAGTCCCCTTTCTGAGCGGTATGCCAGCAGGGAGATGCAGTATATCTTTTCACCGGACAAGAAATTCAAGACCTGGCGGAAGCTGTGGATCGCGTTGGCGGAGACGGAGAAAGAGCTGGGACTGCCCATCACCGACGAGCAGATCCAGGAGCTGAAGGACCACGCTGAGGAGATCGACTATGACGTGGCCAGGGAGAGGGAGCGCCAGGTGCGCCATGATGTGATGGCTCATGTGTACGCCTACGGCATCCAGTGTCCGAAGGCCAAAGGCATCATCCACCTGGGGGCTACCTCCTGCTATGTGGGCGATAATACGGATATGATCATCATGACGGAAGCGCTCCGTCTGGTCCGGAAGAAGCTGATCAATGTGATGGCAGAGCTGGCAGCATTTGCCCGGAAATATAAGGATCAGCCCACTCTGGCCTTTACCCATTTCCAGCCAGCCCAGCCCACCACGGTAGGCAAGCGGGCCACCTTGTGGCTGATGGAGCTGACGCTGGATCTGGATGATGTAAACTATGTGCTCAGCACGATGAAGCTTTTGGGATCCAAGGGGACCACGGGCACCCAGGCCAGCTTTCTGGAGCTGTTCGATGGCGATCACGAGAAATGTCGGAAGGCGGACCAGATGATCGCGATGAAGATGGGGTTTGACGGCTGCTTTTCGGTATCGGGACAGACCTATTCCAGGAAGATCGACAGCAGGGTCCTATCGGTCCTTGCAGGGATCGCCCAGAGTGCCCATAAATTTTCCAATGATATCCGCCTGCTCCAGCATTTAAAGGAGGTGGAGGAGCCCTTTGAGAAAAACCAGATCGGATCGTCTGCCATGGCTTACAAGCGGAACCCCATGCGCAGCGAGCGGATCGCCTCCCTGGCCGATTATGTGATGGCCGATGTGATGAACCCTATGCTGGTGGCTTCCACTCAGTGGTTCGAGCGCACTCTGGATGATTCTGCGAATAAGCGGCTTTCCGTGCCGGAAGGCTTCCTGGCGATCGACGGTATCCTGGATCTCTACTTAAATGTGGTGGACGGCCTGGTGGTCTATCCCAAGGTGATCGAGAAGCATATGATGGCGGAGCTTCCCTTCATGGCCACGGAAAATATCATGATGGACGCGGTAAAGGCTGGCGGCGACCGGCAGGAGCTCCACGAAAGGATCCGTACCCTTTCCATGGAAGCCGGGCGGAACGTGAAGGTGGAAGGCGGCGAGAACGATCTGCTGGAGCGTATCGCGGCGGATCCGGCCTTTAACTTAAGTCTTGAGGAGCTGAAAAAGACCATGGATCCAAGGCGGTATGTGGGACGTGCGCCGGAGCAGGTGGAGGAATTTTTGAGCGAGGTCATCGATCCGATCCTGGAAGAGCATAGAGATGTGCTGGGGATGAAGGCGGAGATAAAGGTGTGATAGGAGAGGGCAGATAGCAGGTTATAAAGGCTGTCCGCATATATTTATCTTTACTTCTGATGTTTTTTGTTGTACAGTAATAAAGTGAGGGTAAGCGGCCGCAACCGCAAAATTTATCGGGATGCACGGTGGAGATCATCCGGCTGCATGTTCAGAAGGAGGAAACGTAAATGGTTCGAGCGATCGTTGGCGCAAACTGGGGAGATGAAGGCAAGGGAAAGATAACCGATATGCTGGCAAAGGGATCAGATATCATCATCCGATTCCAGGGAGGTAGCAATGCCGGTCATACGATCATCAATGACTACGGCAAATTTGCTCTTCATTTGCTGCCATCGGGCGTCTTTTATGATCATACTACCAGTGTGATCGGAAATGGTGTGGCATTGAACATCCCGTATCTGGTGGAGGAGATCCAGTCTCTGGTGGAACGTGGAGTGCCAAAGCCCCATGTCCTTGTCTCCGACAGGGCCCAGCTCTTGATGCCCTATCATATCTTATTTGATACCTATGAGGAGGCACGTCTGGCCGGGAAGTCCTTTGGATCTACCAAGTCCGGCATCGCTCCTTTCTATTCGGATAAATATGCGAAGATCGGGATCCAGGTGAGCGAGCTGTTTGATGATGCGGTGATCAAGGAGAAGGTCCATCGCGTGTGTGAGACGAAGAACATCCTGCTGGAGCACCTCTATCACAAGCCGCTGCTGGATGAAGCGGAGCTTTTGGAGACCTGCCGCCAGTATCGGGACATGGTGGAGCCCTATGTATGTGATGTGTCCTCCTATCTGCATGATGCGCTGAAGGAAGGAAAGACGATCCTCTTAGAGGGTCAGTTAGGTTCCTTAAAGGATCCAGATCATGGCATCTACCCCATGGTCACCTCCTCCTCCACGCTGGCTGCCTATGGAGCGATCGGTGCGGGGATCCCGCCCTATGAGATCAAGGACATCATCACTGTGGTGAAGGCATATTCCAGCGCAGTGGGCGCAGGGGCGTTTGTCAGCGAGATCTTTGGCGACGAGGCCGATGAGCTGCGCAGGAGAGGCGGGGACGGAGGAGAGTTCGGCGCCACCACCGGGCGGCCCAGGAGGATGGGCTGGTTCGACGCGGTGGCCTCCCGTTATGGCTGCCGGATCCAGGGCGCTACGGAGGTGGCATTTACCGTGGTGGATGTGCTGGGATACTTAGATGAGATCCCGGTGTGCGTAGGCTACGAGATCGACGGGAAGGTGTCCAAGGACTTCCCGACCACCGTGAAGCTGGAGAAGGCAAAGCCGGTGCTGACCACACTTCCCGGCTGGAAGTGCGACATCCGCAAGATCAGAAAGTACGAGGACCTTCCAAAGAACTGCCGGAACTATATCGAGTTCATCGAGAAGGAGATCGGCGTACCGATCACCATGGTGTCCAATGGACCTGGGAGAGACGATATCATCATGCGGTAAATAAGGAAAGGGAGCTGCCGGAGAGGCGGCTCCCTTGTCTTGTGCTGTTCGGGTTATATCCTGCTTCAAAGGGAGCGTTCGTATACCCGATCATTACAAAGGAAAATATAAATATCGGTCCAGGCCGATCTGAAAGTCACATGGACTATAAGATATCAGGTGCCCTGAAGGATCACTGCGCATATCTGTGTCAGTGCATATTGACTTTTTATCCTGCGGTCATTAAAATGGAGATACCTTATAGGGAGGCAGAAGCTGGTGTTGCAGGCGGTCCAAGAGCTTGTGGACGATAAAGCAGCAGAGAGGGACATATGGATACAGAGGAAATGGATACAGAGGAAAAGGGTATGGGGAAAGAACGTGTGGGCAAGAAAGTTTGGGCAAGATCAGCTGTGATCCGATCAGCTGTCCTGGTCTTGCTGGTCGCTGCGCTCCTGTGTGTGGTGTTAGCAGGGCTGCTCTGGCGGAGGCGGCATGGAGCGGATGAGGGAGTATCGATCTGGCCGGAGAGGGAGCATCCGGTAGGGAGCGTACAGATCTATTGCCAGAAGGATGAACGATGGGCGGAGGATAAGCTGGGGATATCCCCCTATCGGATGCGGGGCTCGGGCTGCCTGACCAGCTGCATCGCTTCCGCATTGTCCACACAGGCGGCCACAGGTGATAGGGGTGAGGCTATAGCGGATAGGGACAAGGTCATGACTGCCGGGGAGTTGAACCAGATCTTCAGCGATGGCCAGGTCTACAATGGACAGGGAGATATCGTCTGGGGGCAGATCGAGGAGATCATGCCGGAAGTGAGCGTCTTAGTGGCGGGCTCTGTGGATGGGAAACAGATCGAGGCGCTTTTGGATGAGGGGAGATATCCGGTCGTGAAGGTGAAGGTGGGCGGAAATGGCGCTGCCCATTGGGTGCTGATCGTGGGGAGTGATGGAGGAGAGTATCTGTGCATGGATCCGCTGGTGGAGGATGGAGAGCTTGTGCCTTTGAGCAGGCATGGCGGGGTGGTGTATCGGATGCGGTGTGTGTATTGGGTGGATGGAACTTGATAAAAAGTGATCTTAACAGATCGTCCATATCGCAAAAATAGATAGCGGTCCAGATCCAGCAGAAGATAAGGAAAGACAGGGCCTGGATCGTGCGAGGATCTAGGTACGGACAGGCAAAAAGATGTGCAGATCTGTGAGATAGGGATCGGAGAGACTAGTCAAAAAAGGCTAGCTCTCCGATCTTTTTTTATCATCAGATCAATGGGATAAAAGATGGCCTTGATCTTTTTCATCGGTCTGTATCTGGGACTGTGTATCCAGCAGATCTTTAGCGGTCCGGATCAGATAGTCCTGGAGGGCCGGAGACAATCCGTCAAAGATCGCAAAAAACTCTTTCCGCTTTTTCTCATTTTCGATAAACATCTTTCCGCAGCCAGTACGGAGCCAATGCTCATCCACGGAGAATTGAGAGCAGATCGCCTTGATGTTCTGCTCAGTGACAGTGGAGCCGCTCTTTTCCATGTAGCTGATGGCATTCTGCTTCAGCCCGATCTTTCCGGCAAATTCCTTTTGGCTTAATCCCAGAGCTTTTCTCAATTCACGGATACGGTCGTTCATGTATCTTACCTCCAACGTTATGATATCAATGCCTGATCTCTAAGTCAAGGAAAATATCATAAATCGGTTGACAAACATCAATGATCGATATATTATTATGACATAAAATCAATAAAAAGTAACAAAGGAGGAACCTGGCTATGACGGACAGGAAAACGGATATGCAGGCGCTCTTCGATAAGCTTTCCGAAAAGGACCGGGATATCATGCTCCTCATCGCGAGGAGCGTGCAGTACGCCCAGAAGGTGACGGAGCAGTCACTGCGTCAGCCGGCGCAGCAGGTTTGACAGTCACAGCGATCATCCTCGGTAGTCCGGATGGGCAGAAAAGATGTATTGACGGTCATAAGAGCTGTGGAAAAGTGAGGAGCAAGTATACGAAGGAAGACCGTTCAGAGGACCTGGGCGGTCATTCTGGGTGGTCATAGAAAGCGGAGGGATAGCAGATGGTCTCTGACTGGGAAACGAAAGAACTGATCCAAGGCTTCATCGATCAGCAGGTGATCGGCCGTGGGCTGGACGAACGGACAGAAAAGGCGTACAGGCTGGATCTGGAGCACTTTTATCGGTGGCTGGAGGATATGGAGACAGCAGGAACACCCATACAGTCTCAAGACAAAGAGATAAGGGAGTATCTGGAATATCTTGCGATTGAGAGGGGACTCCGCCCATCTACCATTGCCAGAAGATCAAGAGTGATCGGGTATTACCTGGAGTATCTTACAGGACGTGGGATCCTTTCAGGCGGTCCTTCTGTGCGCCCATCTTTCTATTTGAAGTCCTTGTCAACAAGATCGATAGTACCAGGCCCTTTGCGATCAGACACAGCTTCTTTGGGGCCAGCCTCTCTGCTGCCCGATACTTTGTTAGCAGATCCGCTTTTGTCGCCGGCTCATCGTCTGCCAGATCCTGGCCCAAAGACCATACATGGACAGGAGAAAACGGCGGAGGGAATGTCTCAAGCGTTATCTAAAGGAGAGATTGACGCCATCTTCCAGGCGCTGCAGCGGGAATATGCAAAGTTAGAAAGTGATTTTCGCAGGCGCATCTGTCTGCGGGACCTGGTCATGCTGGGACTGCTCTTTTACCACGGGATCGAGGTCAGCGAGCTGCTGCGGATCCAGCTTTTGGACTATGACCGAAAAAGCGGTGTGCTGTCCATACGCAGAAAGCGTGGAAGGGCAGAGCCGGTCTACCTGTATTCCAGGGCATTGCGGGAGTGGATGAGCGGATGGCTTAAAGAGCATGCTCACTTTGAACGGGAAGAGGAGTATCGGGACTGTATGTTTCTGTCCAAGCTGGGAAAACCATTATCTATGAAGATGGTGATCAATATCTTTGACAAGTACCGGGTGATGGCGGGGATCGAGACGGCGTATACGCCGAAGGATCTAAAGAACAGTATGGAGAGGTATGCTCGGGAATTGGTGGTGGAGAGGTGCAGCTAAATAGACCATCCTTGCCAAAAGAACAAATAGAAAAGTATGGATGAAAATATTGGAGATATAGGCCTTAAAGATGTGGTACGGATGTGATGATCAGGATAATGGCGGGGCAGTGGAGACAACTATGGGAGCAGATGTATACAAAGAAGCTAGGCAGGAAGTCATTTTAGGAGATAATCTGCGGATCCGTATCCTGGATACGACGATCGATGTTCTGGATATGAAAGAGACAGTCCGTCTGGTGGAGGGATATATAAAAAGAAAGATACCATTGCATCTGATCGGAGTGAATGCGGACAAGATCAATGAAGCGAACAGGAACAAACGATTAAAGCAGATCATTAACAGCTGTGGTGTGATCAATGCAGACGGAGCTTCTGTGGTCATGGCCAGCCGGTTCCTAAAAAAGCCATTGCCTGAACGGATAGCCGGTATCGATCTGATGCAGAACTTGGTCGCCTTAAGCGCAGAAAAGGGATATCGTTTGTATCTTTTAGGAGCAAAACAAGATATTGTTGAGAAGACGGAGCAGGTCCTGCGGGTACGATATCCCGGATGCAGGATCGTGGGTGTACATAATGGTTATTTTCAGAAAAAGGATTGGCCTGCGATATCAAAAGAATTAAAAGAAAGAGCACCAGATCTTATCTTTGTGGGGATCACATCGCCTTTAAAAGAATATTTGGTGGAGTATCTGCAGGATGATGGGAATGACGGCGTGTTCATGGGAGTTGGAGGCAGCTTTGATGTCTTATCAGGACAGATCCCTAGAGCGCCGATGTGGATGCGGAGGATGAACCTGGAATGGCTGTTCAGGGTCATGCAGGAGCCCCGGCGATTGTTCAAACGTTATTTTGTAGGGAATATTGTATTTGTAAATGCAGTAGTAAAAGAGCGGTTCCAGCACTTGGACCAGATCCATGCAGATAGAGCAGGATGAAACGAGGATAGGTGATCCGATGAGATTGTCTGGTTAAAGCGGTCTGATAAGATGAGTTGGATAAAACGATCTGATGATACGAGCGAGATAGGATGGGATGTGGGATGAAAAAGGTGATGCTGGTCTTCGGGACTCGTCCGGAGGCGATCAAGATGTGTCCTTTGGTCAATGAGCTGAAAAAACGCAGAACGATCCAGACCATTGTATGTGTGACCGGACAACATAAGCAGATGCTCACACAGGTATTAAATGCGTTCCATGTCATCCCGGATCATGACCTGGCGATCATGAAGGATGGGCAGACACTGTTCGATATCACCGGAGGGATATTGAAACGGATCAAAGCGATATTGGAAAAAGAACAGCCGGATGTGGTATTGGTGCATGGCGATACCTCGACGGCTTTTGTAACGGCATTGGCTTGCTTTTATCTGCAGATCCCGG
>CAJUSS010000141.1 GCA_910588895.1 uncultured Lachnospiraceae bacterium | reverse complement strand
GGAGCACCACCTTGCCAAGGTGGGGGCCGCGGGTTCGAATCCCGTCTCGCGCTTTATTTTATGGCAAAGATACGGAAATGTGGACAGATCCACATTTCCGTATCTTTTTGCATCCGCAGACATAAAACGCTGAGGCTGTCTCTTCTCTTTTCCTCATCGGCCGATCGCGGATAAAAGCCAGTCGCACATGGCTTCTCGTGTCATCAGCCCGGCATCAGACGGATCCTCTAAGGAGATCGCCCTACTGCTGTCAAAAAGCGCATCCCGACGGAGCTGATAGTCTTCTTCTGAAACTTCTTCTCCGTTCCACTGATATCTTACATCCGGGTTTTCTGTCCCGGGATCTTCTCCCTGATACTCTGCCATCGCGATATAGTCCACCTGCTCCCCTATCCCTATCGTCTCCAGCTCTCCGCCGGCAAACCGGCAGACCGACTCGCTAAGATAACCAGCTCTGCCCTCCATATAATGGAGCAGGCCGCCTCTTTCCATATATCTGCAGTCAAAGCCGATCCATTCCTCATTCACTCCGCTCTGGCTGCGCCAGATCAACCGGCTCCCGCTTGCCAGATCTGGACAGGAAACATATAACTCTGGTATCGCATCATCGTCCAGATAGATCATCCGGCACTGAAAACGGTCCCCATCCGTCCCGCACAGATAACGATAATAGTCGATATAGGCCAGGGTCAGCTCGTGGTCGGCAGGCGGTATCGCTTCCACATCCGTGATGCTCCAGCCGTCAAATATACTTTCCGGGTTTTCGACCACTGTAAAGCTAAGGTCCGCCAACTTATTTTTTATCTCTTCAAGATCATTGTAGACTTCGACATAAACCTTCCATGTGCCATCCCCTGCAGGCTCTGTCCTCCAGTTTTTACACTCCAGATAATGACCGTCTCCTTCCATCAGGTCGACGCCGATCACTCCATCTTTGCTCGCTTCCTGGATATCTTCTCTCCTCCCCGTCAGAGAATACAGGATATCCTGTACATACCCGACCGAGTATAACCCCAAGTAAGGGCTCCAATACCCGTCCCACTCTCCCTCCATGGTCCCTTTATCCGGCTGGACGGAGTCCGTGCCAAGGTGGATAAGATACAAGAACGATCCCACCGAGCGGCCTGCATAGACCTCTTTTACCCGTGTCAGATCATGATCGTAATCATCACGTTCTCTTCCCATGACCACCAGGCTTACCAACGCAGACTCAAGGAGCTTCGCCTCTCCTAAGTCTAAGCGCTTTTCTCCTTTCGCTCCCGCTTCTGTTTCGGTCTCCGTTTCTGTTTCGGTCTCCGTTTCTGTTTTTGTTCCTTCCTCTGTCTCTGTTTCTTTCTCCTCCTCTTCTCCTTCTGTTCCTTTTGAGGGCACCGCCGTCTCTGCGGTCGTCTCCTCCTCTGCAGTCACAGCTTCCTGAGCCGCCCTGGACATAAAATAGTCCATCGGGCCGCGGCATGCTGTGACCGTAAGAGCGACAGATACCGCGAGCATCAATGATATGAGCACTTTTTTCATCTTTTGATCCCCTTCCTCCTATCCTCGTTTATAAGGATTATAGCATAGATCTGCGCGGGGGTCATCCTTTTACCACTCCTACGGTCTTTAACTGCTTGATCGGGATCACCAGATCGGTCTGGGCCGCCATGACCCTCTGGATATCTTTATAGGCAAAACGGCTCTCCTCCGCCACATCGGCCTTCTTCTTTTTTCCCAGCACCACGCCCTGGTCGGCCAGGTCCCGGATCACCTGCTCACAGGTGAAGGCTTCCATGGCCCCTTTTCGGGAGTACCGCCTCCCGGCTCCGTGGGAGGAGGAGCAAAAGCTCTCCGGGCATCCCTTTCCCATGACCACATAGCTATAAGATCCCATAGCCCCGGGGATCACGGCCAGCTCGCCCTTCCCGGCCCGGACAGCCCCTTTCCGATGGACCCAGACCTCCTTGCCATAATGAGTCTCAAGGGCCGCATAGTTGTGATGGCAGTTGATATCATGGGAAAACGCCGGTGTCAGCTGGGTATGCTTTCCGATCCATTTCTCGATGACCGCCTTTACCACCAGCATCATCTTTTCCCGGTTCTCCCTGGCAAAGTCCATGGAGAGGGCCATCCAGTTCAAGTACTGCCGCCCCTCCGGCGTATCCACCGGCAGGAAAGCCAGGCGATAGTCATCGGGCACCTGGCTGTACCATTTCCGATCCAGCTCCCTGGCTTTGTTGTGGAAATAGTCACAAACACATTTCCCGAAATGACGGCTCCCGGAATGGATCATCACCGCCAGATACCCCTCATCATCCTCCTGGAACTCGATAAAATGGTTCCCGCCGCCTAGAGTCCCGATCTGAAAGTATCCGGCCTCCAGCTGCCCTAAAAGCTCCCCATCCTCCTCGTACCGGTCCATCTCCTCAAAGGCCTTATCTAAGGTATAGCAGGGCATCGCCAGCTTATGGTGGGCATAGCCCACCGGGATGCTCCGCATGATATCCCCGATCATGGCCTGGATCAGCGTGCCGTTCCCTGTCATGATATCCCGGATCTCCTCCAGCCGGATCCCAGTCTCCGTGTAGGCCATGCCGCAGCCGATATCTACCCCCACCGCATTGGGGATGATCACATCCTCCGCGGCGATCACGCCTCCGATCGGCATCCCCTTTCCGGTGTGGGTATCCGGCATCAGGCAGACCCATTTGTGGAGAAAGGGCAGGTCTGCCAGATGGCGCGCCTGCTCTAAGCAGCTCTCCTCCAGATCACCTTTATCTTTCAGCCACACTTTGATCGGGACCTTCATCGCCTCTTTGTCGTATAAGACAAACATACGCTCACTTCCTTTCTGTCCGCCGCCGCACAAAGCCCCCTCGCCACTGTGGAAGGATCCTTGTTTCCTCCGGCTTTTTTCATGGATATAGCATAGCTGAGATCTGGAGAGGAATCATCTAAAAAAAGTTGCGAGGCTGGCGGTCTGTCGAAAAGCACTTTACTTTTCCTCCCCGGCCCTGCATAATGGGATATGAAAAACGATCCGGGAGACGGATACAGCGAAAAGAGGGTGGAGAGATGGCAGGATTTCAGGAGCTGATCAAAAATTTTGAGCGGACACGGGATCATATGCGCCAGTTTTTTGTCTATGGCTATAAGAGCCGCGGGGATTTTGAGGAAAAGAGCGGGCGGACCTATGATAATGAGCGGCGCAGGATCGAGAGCTGGCTG
This sequence comes from uncultured Lachnospiraceae bacterium, assembly GCA_910588895.1. Taxonomy (GTDB): domain Bacteria; phylum Bacillota; class Clostridia; order Lachnospirales; family Lachnospiraceae; genus Caccovicinus. The sequence goes on along the minus strand of CAJUSS010000141.1, from coordinate 5,609 downwards.
GCCGGATATATCCAGTGGGGATACACCCAGAAGGAAAAGCATGTCTACATCAGTGTGGACAGCCGGACGATCCCCCAGAACCCGCTCTACGCCGCCTGGCGGTCGAAAAGCTTTACGGACAATGATATCCAGCTCCACTTTTTCCTCCCGGACCTTCTGTGGGGGCAGGCAGAAGGGCTGACCGCGGGACAGCTCTGCGACCAGATCGCGGCAGACTACGGCGTGACCTTAGACAGCCAGACCGTCCGTCTGAAGCTGAAGGAATATGAGGAGCTGGGGCTGCTGCAGTCGAAAAAGCAGGGGAAGCGCTTGTGCTACCGCCTCCTGCCCGGACCGGTCTGCAGCGCTTTTATCCCGCCCGTTCCTTTTAAGGCCGGTCCTTTACCGCTTCCACATCCTGCCCCCCCATCGCCTGCTCTGGCGGAAAGCTCCGATCGGGCTTTGAGGGAGACCACCTGGGCCGATCTTCTCTGCGCAGCCGCCTTTTTTCAGGGAACCGCCCCCTTCGGCTTTGTGGGCAGCACGATCTTAGCCTGCAATGATGTGGAGAACCAGTGGTTCCGCTCTAAGCATCTCTTCATCGTACATACCTTAGAGGACGGCGTGCTGGCCGACCTCCTTCTCGCCATGCGAAAGCAGCGGAAGGTAGCTTTTGAAAATAAGAGCCGCCGCAGCGGTTCCACCTCCACGGTCAGCGGGGTTCCCTTAAAGATCTTTGTGAGCACCCAGACCGGGCGGCGCTATGTGTGCCTTTACCTGGAGGAGCGTCGGCGTTTCTCCAATTTCCGTCTGGACTCCATCGCGGACGTGGTCCTCTTAGATCCCTGCCCGGACTATGAAAAGCGGCAGGGACAGCTGTCCCAGAACCTGCCCCTGTGCTGGGGCGTCTCCTTTAACGGCAGCCACCGCACTGAGGAGATCTGCTTAAAGCTCTATGTGGATGAAGAAAAGGAGCCCTACATCCTGGAACGGCTGCACCGGGAGGGCCGCGGCGGGGAGGTCTTGAAGATCCGCAGCCACGAGTATCTCTACAGCGGCACATTTTTTGATACCAATGAGATGCTGGCTTGGGTGAAGACCTTCACCGGACGGATCCTGGATATCCAGGGGTCCAGCCGCTTTGCCATCGGGAAGCTGGTCCACGACTTAGAAAAGATGTACCAGATGTACCAGGAGGACAGGACGGTCAGTGGACAGAACCGACAGACAAGAACAGCGGACGATCAGGCAGAAAAGGGCAGCCAGGCGCAGACGGCTGACAGGCTCGCAGAGAGCGGCGACTGCCAGACAAGGGCCGCTGACCGCCAGGCACCGATCGCCCGCCAGACATATGGCAGCAGCCAAAAAGCGACTGTCAGCGGAGCCAGGGTCTTCGACAAGATCTACAGCTGCTACTACCAGGCAGTCCGCCACATCCTTTTGGAGGCATCCCAGACCCCGATCGATGCGCGGCGGATACGCGAGCTTTCTCTGCAGTATGGCTATCTGGAGAGCAGCCTGACCATCCTCCCCAAGCTGACGGAGGACGGATGGCACCTGCTGCAGCGGATGACGGAAGGAAATGGATCTGGATATACCTCCCTGTTAAAGCACCCGGATGCCCTCCTGCCCGGCCGCCTGCCCCTCACCCGGCTCCAGCGCGCCTGGCTCCGCTCTCTCCTGTCCGACCCGAAGATCCATCTCTTCCTCACGGCGGAGGAGATGGAGGAGCTCTCCCTCTGGCTGGCAAAGGAGGATCCCCTTTATACCCAGGAGGACTTCCACTATTTTGACCGATACCTGGACGGGGACGACTACGACGCGCCAGCCTATCAGGAGCATTTCCGGCTCATCCTCCAGGCCATAAAAGAAAAAAAGGCCCTGCTTTTGGCCTATGAAAACCGCAAAGGCGTGCCGCAGACCTTTGAGGCTGTCCCCTATCAGCTTGTGTATTCCTCCAGAGAGGATAAGTTCCGCGTATGCTGCGCAAGATACAGCGGGCGGACCTTCTGCCGCGAAAGCGTACTGAACCTGCGCCGCATAAAAGCCTGCCACCTCTCCAAAAGACCGGTCCCCAGGGCGCTCCCCCTCTCCGGCGCCCGCTCCCGCTCTGCCAGTCCGGTAGTGATCCAGATCAGCGGAGAGCGCAATTCCTTAGAACGGTGCATGCTCCACTTCGCCGACCACGAAAAGCATACCCGCTTTGATGAGGAGACAAAGACCTGGATCTGCTCGATCTATCACGCCCCTGGCGACGAGACCGAGCTGCTGATCCAGGTCCTCTCCTTCGGCCCGGTGATCCGTGTCCTGGGCCCGGACCGTTTCCTCGAAAAGATCCGCGACCGGGTCCGCAGACAGCACGATCTGTTTTATGGAACGGCAGGCTAGCCGCCGCCCCGGCTGCACAGGAGGGACCCTGCGCCAGGAGCGCCGCCGCCAGTAAACGATCGAGGGCTCATCCGATCTGCACCCGCTCAAACCCGCCTCCCGGCTTCAATACAAGGATATGCCGGAAGCCGCAGCGCAGGGCCAGGGCCAGGGCCTGATCAAAGCCTGCTCCGATCGTCCTGACATCATGGCTGTCAGAGTTGATCATGATCTGCCCGCCCATCCCACAAAGCTCCCGCAACAGGATCTCTGACGGGTACGGACTGGTCCGATAGCCCCTTGAGATCGCGCCCGTATTGATCTCGAAGGGCAGGCCGGTCCGGGCCAACCGCTTCATGGCCGCCAGGGCCGGCTCCAGATAGCGGTCCTCCCTCTCGTCAAAATACCGATACCCCTCGTTCATCTTGGTGATCAGGTCGAAATGGCCTACCCAGTCACAGCCGGTCCGGTCATAAACCGTGGCTTCCAGCTCATAGTAATCCTGGGCAAAGGCGTACCAATCGCCCTTCCACAGCCGTTCTACTGCATCCAGCACCTTTTCATCCTTACCGTCCACCGACACATACTCCCCATCCTTTTTCAGGCAATGGGTGGACCCGATCGCGTACTCCGCCTTCTGCACAGGCCCCAGGCAGTCCAGCTCAATCCCGATATACAGGCGGATCCGGCCCGCATATTCCTCCCGCAGGCTGTAAAGCTCCTCCTTATAGCGCTCCAGCACCTGATCGGACATCCCAAATCCAGGTTCGCAGAAGGAATAGTCGCTGTGTCCGGAGATCCCCAGGTCCGTAAACCCCTTCCGGCACGCTGCCTCCACCATCTCCCTGGGCGTACCCTTCCCGTCACAGAAAGTCGTATGCGTATGAAAGTCTGCCTTTATCTCCATCACCTGCCCTCTGCCTCCATTTCCTTTTGCCCATAGGTAACTAACAGCACGCTGCTGACCGGCGCTAACCGCATCCGGACATAGCCCTCCACATGGTCCACATCCACCTTACCCACATTGTAGCCGTCTTCTGTGGTGACCATCACCCGCGCCAGAAGATCCTTGTCATCTATCCCCAGCTGCCATACCGGCAGCTCGATGTCACGCTCACTGTTCCGATCGTTCACCACCACCGCCGCTTTGCTCCTGCCGTGCATGCGCCCGTAAGCGATCAGATGCTGATCGGCCAGGAGCCGCTTCAGACAGCCTTTCCGCAAAGCCGGCACCTGTTTATGGATGGCGCACATATAACGGTAGAACTCCAAAAGCTCCAGATCCTCCTTGCCCCATGGATAAGTCCGCCTGTTATCCGGGTCCGTCCACCCGCATACGCCGACCTCATCCCCATAGTAGATCGTGGGGGCTCCCGGCCAGGTCATCTGCACCATCACAGCCTCTCTAAACACGCCATAGCTGATCCCCTCCGATGCCGCAGCCGCTCCCTTCGTGGCCAGACGGCCCACCTGGCGATTGGTCCTGGTGAGGAAGCGGGAATGGTCGTGATTGGACAGTTGGTTCATGGCTACCAGCACAGAAGGCGTCTGCATCCGGCTCATATGGTAGTACATGGAGCGGAAAAAGCCATCCCCGTCTCCATACAGGCGCTCGTTATACGCGTCGCTGTGCTTTTCCATCCCCGTCAAAAACCAGGTGAGCGGTTCCATGAACGCGTCATAGTTCATGACCGAATCCCACTCATCCCCCTGCATCCACCTGCTGGCATCTCCATAATGCTCTGCCAGGATCAGCGCCTTTGGGGCTGCCGCCTTTACCGTCTTGCGGAATCCCTTCCAAAATCTATGGTTGAACTCGCCGCTGCGGCCAAGATCGGCCGCCACATCCAAACGCCAGCCGTCCACATTGTACGGCGCAGAGACCCATTTTTTTGCGATATCCAGGATATAACGCTGCAGCTTAGGCGAATCCTCATAATTCAGCTTAGGCAGGGTGTCATGCCCCCACCAGCCCACATAGCTGCCATTATACGGCCAGTCCGTTCCCTCTTCCCGCTCAAACTTGAAGAACGTGCGGTAGGGACTTTTCTCCGCCACATAAGCGCCCGGCTCGTAGCCATCCGCCTGCTCATAGACCCCTTCCCGGTCCAACCACTTGTTGAAGGAACCACAGTGATTGAACACACCGTCCAGGATCACGCGCATCCCCCGCCGATGGACCTCTTCCACAAAACGGGCAAAAAAGGCGTTGGAGGCCTCCAGATTCGCCAGATCCGTCACCCGGCTGATATACTTGGTGGCGCCCCGGTTCGCTTCTCGCTGCTCCCCAGCTCCCCCTGTACCTGCATCCGGTCCCAGTACCTCCCCTCCGTCCTTTACGATCACACCATAATGGGGATCGATGTACTCATAATCCTGACAGTCATATTTATGGTTAGAGGGCGATACAAAGATCGGGTTCAAGTAGATGACCTCCACCCCCAGCCGCTGGAGGTAGTCCAGCTTGTCCCACACGCCCTTTAAGTCGCCGCCATAGAAGCATCCCACATCCATGGTCTCTAAAGGCTTGTCCCAATCCTTGATCTTCTGCACCGGATGCCCGATATAGATGTACTCGCCGGTCTCCACATCGTTAGAGGGATCGCCGTTAAAAAAACGGTCCACATAGATCTGGTACATGATCGCGCCCTTGGCCCACTCCGGCGTGTGGAAGCCCGGCGTGATGCAGAAGTCCGATTCCGGGGTAAAGGGCCCCTCGGTCCCCAAACGGTTGTACTTACAGGAGCCATTCCCCTTGACCACCTCAAAATGATAACGGATCTGCTCTGTGCCGGCCACGATCTTATATTCATAAAGATCGAAATACTGATCCTGTGCGATCTTCACCATCTCACCTGGGGCATCCTTCCCCCGCTCTCTATAGAGGACCCGGTCCGCATCCTCTTTTAAGGTCCTGAACCGGATCGCAACCTCTTCCCCCACATCCGGCTCCGCCGGGATACGATAGTCCTCCGTTCCGGAAGAATACAGGGCTTCTCTATTTAGATAACATACGTCTGTGTTCATCTGCTTCGCCTTTCTCACTATTCTCCTCACTGCGCGATAGTCCACTCTTTAAAAGGCATGGTCTATCCCCCTATCCAATTGTAAACCATCTTCCGCCGATCAACAATGGGAAATATGAAAAAACGCACAGGCACTTTTTCGTCCGCTTTGAACAGTGAAAAGGCTGGCCTCGCAGCCAGCCTTTTCAGGAGAAGGTATTTCGTTTCTTATGGGGTGTAGCAAAAACTATATAATGT
>CAJUSS010000140.1 GCA_910588895.1 uncultured Lachnospiraceae bacterium | reverse complement strand
AACCACATTGCGCCCTATACCCGCCTGCACCATGCAATCCAACCGCAGACCAGATAACCTGTGGTTCGATCATGGTTTCAAATAATCCACTCAGACAAATGATCGCTGTCCTTGCGCAGTTTATATCATCATTCCAGTACAATTCATGTACCCTGTTCTTTATATATTCCTGCATAGTATTCCATCTCCTTGATACTCGATCTTCCAGCTCCCGTTCCAGCCCATCATGATCGATAGACAGGCCTATTCACGCATACCTCGCCTGTACCTCAAGGCTTGATGCAAATGGTTGTCCATAAACCAGCTCGATATTTTCTTCTAGTGTATCCTTATGGGATCTTTCCCAGTCGCTCAAGAGAGCATTCCCATTATCAAAGATCGGCGCTGTGCTGCATATCCCAGTTTCCGCATTTACAATGATACTAAAATTTATTAATGTGACGGTCTGTGTTCAAGATCAGCATATCCAATGTCAGGATCTGTGACAGATACTCCAAGCGATCCAGACCGGTACGATCAAAAACAAGGTCGACCGCATATCTGATCCTGTCTCTCGGATCTGCAATGGCCCTTATATTGTTTTGAAGGTTCTCTCCGGTATACAGTTCATACAACCTTTGGTTTGTGGCTAAGGAGCATTGATGCAAGGCGTTCGGCCAGACCTTCATATCCAACGTTATTGACCCTATACCAGTATCCATCCTCATAGTATTTTGGCTGCCTGCCTTTGGAATATCCTCATAGGTGACTCCATGTGTTACCTGCATCCACTTCCAAGGGTTATCGCTCTCAAACCCGGCCTGATCTAAATGGTGCATGATCGTAAAAAACATCTTCTCCTCCATGGATCCCCTTCCAGACCATCCGAAGATCAACGACCGCCACTACATAAGCGTATCAGGCTTTCCCAATGAGATCATAATATCGGACTCTACCATAAAAATCGTCAGAGTTACAACCATTTCAAGCAAGGTTTCATGACATCAACAACAGGTTAAGCCACATCTTGCGATCCCAAGTTCTCTCTTCATTTTATCTTTCTTCGTAACTTTATTTTCCATGATCTCCAGCATCATCCTTGCTTCCAAACGGAAACTGCTCTGAAACCGCTTGGTATGATCATCAAAAAAGCTCGTCTATCAAAAAATGACGAGCTCATTCTATTCTATAAGGCTTTCTGTTTTATAAACGTATCAAGTGCTGACCGTCCAGCGGCAGTGATGTTCAAACGCCCCGAACTATAAGAAACTAATCCTCGATTAATGATATTATTTGATGAATCAGTTCTATGGCTGATGATATTTCTCACTATCTGATCTATTACCATATCATTTCTGTCAACCAAAGGAAGAAGATTAACTCCATCCGGCTCAGTATAATGCCAAATATGTTCCTTCAGATCACTTGTATTGATATTAGGATACTTATCCAAAATATATAAAACAATAAAGTCCAGATCCCTCTCTCCAATTTTCCCATAATTAGGAATTCTGCTATCCTCCTCGATCAACATCGTTTTACTTTTTATCCTACTCTAAAGTATACCCTTTGTCAAGTACAAACATCAATGATCCCATTCGGCCATATCTTCGATCAATATCCCGTTTCGTTCTATATACTCGCAGACAAAAGCCGTGTCTTTTTCATATGAACAAGCATCGATCATGCAAAATGATTCGATCTGCGGCCTCTTGCCCCCTGCTATCCTTTCTTTTTTGCTCTATCCATGGTCATTATACCTCTTTATACTACAAAAAACAGCAGGATATCACTTTGACTCCTGCTGTCTGCTCTCCATGAGCGATCATTTTCCTGCGTTATCCATCAGATCGTGCTTCCTAATGCACGGGCTTTTTGAAGTTCCGGCTTTCCTTCGATATCCCCTGCCTTTTCATTCCCTCCGGCAAGGACATGGCCCAGGTTCTTCCATCTTAAGTGTTCCATCAGATGGTCATGATACAGGACCACATCTTCAAAGCCATATCCCTCCGCAGCCATCAGCAATGCGGAGGCTCTGCCTTGGCCTCTGAGCAGGTTCCCGTCCCCCTCTTCCAGCGCGAACAGGCGGTCGACTGCCGTTCGGAGCTGGCCGCTCATATTCCAATAGTACAGCGGCGACGCCAGTACGACCACCTCACATTCTTTTACTGCCGGATAGATCTTGCACATATCATCCTTCTGGACACAGGGACATGTCTCGCTGCTGTGACCGCCAAAACACCCCTTGCACCCATGGATATCCATGCTGTCAAGAAAAAACTCTGTGACCGTATGCCCCGCGCTCTCTGCACCTTCTGTAAACGCTTTGACCAGAGCAGATGTATTCCCGTTTCTTTTGGGACTCCCGTTCAATATAACGATCTTCTTGCCCACCACGATCACCTCCGGCTCAGAACTTATCCGCCAGCGCAGCAGCCTGCCTGCAGCCATCGGTCTTTTCGATATCCCCTGTGTTCAGGACGCCGGGGATCAGGACTTCACCGACCATCTTCCATTTGTTCAGCGCGCACATACGCACCATCGGGATGCGGACCCCATCCATAACGGACATATCCTCTTCCTCACAGCAGACGATCAGCGCACATTCCTTGCCCGCGATATCTTTACCGCCGACGACCAATGAAAAGATCCTGTCGATGACGCCCTTGATCTGTGCCGGGATCGAATACCAGTAGACCGGCATGGTGAACACGATAGCGTCCGCCTCCAAGATGGCTGGCGCTATGGTATTAAAATCATCATCAAATGTACAGGCTTTTCCTGTCGAAAAACAAGTCTCACAGGCATGGCATCCACCGATCTTTTTCATAGCCGCATCAAAGCGGGTGACTGTATGCCCTTTATCCTTTGCCGCCTTTATAAAAGCATCGGTCATAGCAAAGCTATTCCCGTTCTTCCTGGGACTCCCTGTGATCACAACGATCTTCTTGCTCATAAGCTCTGTCCTCCATCCTCTTTTACTCGCAGGGTTGACTTTTCCTGCTGCAGTTATTTAAGATGATACCAAGAACGAGCAAAAAAACAAGTACGCACATTTAAGTGCGATACTTACTTCAAAGCCATATACTTACCTAAAGGAGAGTGTAAGACATCCTTCCATGACTTCCTCATATCGGAAGCATGCCTCTGTATGGTCATTGATGATCCCGCAAGCCTGCAGGTGGGCATATACCGTGACAGGCCCCAGGTACTTGAACCCTCTCTTCTTTAAGTCCCTGGCCACTGCATCGGAAAGCCCGTTCTTAGCCGGGACCGCTCCCTTTTGATGGCCCATGTACAGGACGATCTTCCCCTTTGTATAGCCCCACAGATAAGCGCTGAAGGTGCCGTACTCTTCCCTTACCTTCAGAAAGCACCGCGCGTTATGGATGACCGCCTGGATCTTTCTTTGTGACCGTATCATCCCCTCCGTCCCCATGATCCGCTCCACATCCGCCTCTGTATAGACCGCCACCTTCTCATAGTCAAACCCGTCAAAGCATTCCCGAAAGATCTCTCTTTTCTGGATCATCAGATCCCAGCTCAAGCCGCACTGCATCGCCTCCAGCATCAAGAACTCAAACTGCTTCTGGTCATCATGCAGGGGAACGCCCCATTCCTCATCGTGATACCGCACCATCTTTTCATTGCCCAAACACCATGCGCATCGTTCCATATCCCTTCCCTCCTGCCACACATCCTCTCTCCTCTCTGCCGCCAAAGGAGCACAGCTGCGATCTGTCAGCATGAAACGGGATCACGATCGCCCCCCCGTTTGACCGAGAAGATATAGTGCGGCATCTCCACACCGCGGTAATGCTTGACAAATGTCCCGGTCTTCACCATCCCGTTCTGCACAGCTACCTTCTGGGAAGGGATATTGGTATCCCGGATGATCGAAAAGACCTCCTCCGCACCCAATACGGTGAACGCATAGTCCCTGCATGCCCTCGCCGCCTCTGTGGCATAGCCCTGATGCCAATATGCCTTCTGGAACAGGTATCCTACCTCCAGCACCCTCTTTTCTGGGATCTCCTGCATGGTCAGTCCGCACTGGCCGATCATGTGGCCCGGACCTGTCCCGCCTGCCGTCTTTAAGATGACCGCATATAGGCCAACTCCGTCCTCCTGATAACGCCGCAGCTGCTTGTTAAGCCACGCCTGGGTCTCCGCCTCGTCAAAGGGCCCTTCGTAGGCATACATGACCGCAGGGTCCTGTAAGATCTTCTGCAGGTCCGGCAGGTCAAGCGGATCCATCTTCCTTAAGACCAGCCGTTCGGTCTCCATCACCGTTCTTACATCTCTCTCCTCCATGAGCTGTCCTTCCTTTGATCTGATAGGGGATAGGCTATCTTATCTATGCTTTGAACGGGCCACTACACTAAGTCAGGTCCGCTCTGTTCTTCCCCTTAAACTCTTTCTCAATATGGCAGAGCTCCTTCTTTGCACACAGTGTCTCCCCGTTAAAGTCCAGCTCTACCACATACGGCATCCAGTCGATGATGCGCCGGAAATCCTCACAGCCAAAGGCGGGATCATAAAAATCCAATATGGTGCCTAAGGGCCGTCCCATGGGTGTTCCCGTTCTCCCCCTTTTCCAGCTCCCGGAGACGTTCGTCGATGACGATCTCCTTGTGCAGAGGAGCAGCGGCCTCCAGGACGATCTGACGGTCCGACATCCCCTCCGCAGTCAACGGCCTGGTGCGGTCATCCTCCCAGTCAAAGTCCGGCTGCGCGTGGCGCACGAGATATACTTTGGTCATCCGGTCTCCTCCTTCCGTCTCTGTACGTGTCCTCTATACCTTATCTCTGGACGTTACCGCTGTGTACGCCGGCCTTCTGCTTTCCATGCCAGCCGGCGCTCCTTTCCCGGCTCACTTTCCAGATCGGGCCAGCTCCCCGCTTTTGAACATCTCCAGCACCACTGTCAGCGAAGGAACGATCCAACTTGCCTTTTCCTTAAAGCCCTCCTCCGGATATTTCATATCCGGCACGCAGATCACCGGGATACCGGCTGCATAGGCCGCCCAGATCCCCGCCTCCGAATCCTCCAGGACGATGGCCTCCTCTGGTTCCACCCCGGCTTTCTTGCAGGCCTTTAAGAACACATCGGGATCTGGCTTTCCTCTCTCGACCTCATCCCCGCAGATCGAACCGTCAAAATAGGCGGCCAGCCCGGTCTGCCCTAAGATCTTGTCCACCCGGCCCCGGTTGCTGGAGGTGGCAAGGACCGTTCTGTAGCCATTGGCCTTCAGATACTTTAACAGCTGGTCCACGCCTTCCTTCACCGGCACCCCTTCTTGTTCGAAGAGCTGGTCCATATATCGGTGTACATTTTCTAAGACCTTCTCCATCGGGAAATCCTGGCCAAAACGGCTATGATATTTTTGGAAAACGCTGGGCAGCGGAAGCCCCAGGGTCTGCTTATAAAACTCCTCCGTCATCTCCAGCCCCAGCTTCCCGCACTCGATCTTATAACCGTCAAATGTGACCCGCTCACTGTCGATCATCAATCCGTCCATATCAAAGATCACTGCTTTTATCATGTGTCCCTCTCCTTTTCGTTATCTTATAGACCACAAGATGGTCCGTCTCTTGTTATTATCATCTTGCGGCAAAGATCTGTCAATGCTTTTGTGTCCATCAGACAACGTTTTTGGGGCTTTGGATGCTACAGATGGCATATGCCATCCCAACCCGATTGACATATGCCATCCACGACTTTATACTAAGTGTAACTCGACGATAAGGAGCGTACACAATGGAATTTTCAAGCTATCTTCCCATATGGGACAAGCTGACGCACGCACAGCAGGAAATGATCTTGGGCAGTGTGATCTGCCGCACCGTGAAAAAAGGGGCCCTGCTCCACAACGGTCGCACAGACTGCACCGGACTGCTGCTCGTAAGATCCGGCCAGCTAAGAGCGTTCATCCTCTCCTCCGAAGGGCGGGAGGTCACCATCTACCGTCTGTTCGACCGGGATATCTGTCTGTTTTCTGCCTCCTGCATCCTGCATTCCATCCAGTTTGATGTGACGATCACCGCCGAAAAGGACACCGACCTGTGGATCATCCCTGCGGATGTCTACAAGCAGATCATGGAGCAGTCCGCCCCTTTAGCCAATCACACCAATGAGATCATGGCCTCCCGGTTTTCGGAGGTCATGTGGCTGATCGAGCAGGTCATGTGGAAGAGCATGGACAAACGTGTGGCCACGTTCCTTTTAGAGGAGGCTGCCATAGAGGATACAGACTGCCTCCACATCACCCATGAGAGCATCGCCCATCATCTGGGGACCCATCGGGAGGTGGTGACCCGGATGCTCCGTTATTTCCAGCGCGAGGACATGATCCGGCAGACCCGGGGCGTGATCTGGATCACCCACCGGGCCAAGCTGGAGGCCTTAAACGACGGATGAGACCGCTCATCGTTCCATCCCGCAGGGGGAAGCCGATACGATCAGACAGCGGTCATTGACCACCGCGTCATAGAACCGGTAGCCGCCGGCGAAGTTGTACGCTTCATAGCCATATCCGGCCAGGATCCGGCAGGCGATGTAGCTGCGCAGACCGCTCTGGCAGATCACATAGACCGGTCTGTCCCGTTCCACCTCATCCAGCCGCTTGCGCAGCTCATCCACGGGGATGTTCACAGCCCCCTCCAGATGCCCTCTGCTGTACTCTCCTGCCGTCCTTGTATCCAGCAGGGTGACGCTCCCGTCCCGCGGGAGGCGGTCCACATCCTCCAGAGACCATTGCCGCAGGATCCCTTTTTCGATGTTGTCGATCATGAAGCCGGCTATATTGACCGGATCCTTGGCGGAGGAATAGGGCGGCGCATAGGCTAAGTCCAGCTCCGTCAGCTCGGTGGCCCTCATCCTGGCATGGATGGCGGTCGCCAGGACATCGATCCGTTTATCCACGCCCTCGTACCCTATGATCTGCGCGCCCAGGAGACGATAGGTCTCCTTCTCGAACACCACCTTCATGGTCATCAGCTTTCCGCCGGGATAGTAGCCGGCATGGTCCATGGGCGAGAGGATCACCTTATCCGCCTTGAGCCCCGCCTTCTTGGCAGCAACCTCACTGAGGCCGGTGACAGCGGCGGTCATGTCAAAGATCTTGATGATGCTGCTCCCCTGGGAGCCGGGATAGCGGCTGTCCCCGCCACAGATGTTATCGGCCGCGATCCGTCCCTGTTTGTTCGCCGGACCTGCCAGGGAGATCAGAGCGTCCTGCCCGGTGACATAGTGCTCTACCTGTACGGCATCCCCCACGGCATAGATATCCGGGATGGAGGTCTCCATCCGGTCGTTCACTATGATACTGCCCTTGACCCCCAGCTTAAGCCCTGCCTCCTTCGCAAGAACGGTATCCGGGGTGACGCCGATGGCCAGGACCACCATGTCGGCGTGGAGGGCCGCATCCTCCTTTAACAGCACATCTACCCCCTCATCCTTCTCCACGAATCCCTCCACTGTGCGGCCCAGGACCAGCTTGACGCCGTGTTTTCGCATCTCGCTGTGGATAAATGCGGCCATATCCGGATCGAAGGGGGTCATCAGCTGCTTTGACCGCTGGACGATGGAGACCTCCATGCCCAGCTTTTGCAGGTTTTCCGCCAGCTCCAGGCCGATGAAGCCGCCTCCGGCCAGCACAGCCGATCTGGGGTGATGCTGGTCGATGTACGCCTTGATGCGGAGCGTGTCCTCCACGGTCCGCAAGGTGGACACGCAGTCCAGCCCTGCTCCCGGGACCTTTGGCTGGGTGGGCTTGGCCCCAGGCGACAGGATGAGCTTGTCGTAGCTCTCCTCAAATCCCTTCCCGGTCTTTAGATCCTTTACGGAGACCGTCTTTTTGTCCGGGTGGATGGCCGTGACCTGGCAGTGCACCTTCATGGTCACCCGAAAGCGGGAATAAAAGCTCTCCGGAGTCTGCAGGGTCAATGCCCCTGGATCGGCGATCACGTCCCCGATATAGTAGGGCAGGCCACAGTTGGCATAAGAGATGTATCCGGACCGTTCAAAGACCAGGATCTCTGCCTGCTCATCTAACCTGCGGATCCGCGCCGCCGCCGTGGCTCCCCCGGCCACCCCGCCTACGATCACGATCTTCTGTCCCAATCTCCTCACCTCCTACAGCATTTCCAGGACCTGAGCCTTCGTTCTCGTGCCCATCGCCTGGTCTGTGATCTTTCCGTTCTTCATCACCACCAAGGTAGGGATGTTCATAACGCCAAACTGGCTGGCCAGCTCCGGCTGCTCATCCACGTTGATCTTGCCGACCTTGATGTCCGGGCGTTCCTTCGCGATCTCCTCCACGATGGGAGCCATCATGCGGCAGGGACCGCACCAGGGTGCCCAGAGATCTAGTAAGACCGGCCGGTCAGAACCCATAACTTCCTCTTTAAAATTTCCTTTGTTGATATCCACAGCAAACATGGTTTTGCCCTCCTTTTTCTTTCCTAAATATCATGGTTTTTTGTTCTATGCCCTTAGTATACCCCAAAATATGACCGGCTTCTGTGATAAGATCACGTTCTGCCATCCTTTGCCTTACAGATCAGCTGCGTCATGGTGCCCATAGGGCAGTAAACACACCAGCTGCGCGGCTTGAACAGGACCATGGTGATCAGGCCCAGCACGGTGGAGGTCAGCATGACGCTGTAAAACCCGAACGAAAACTGCGCCACGCCAGGATGCAGGATCGTTTTGTGATAGGCCCAGTGCCAAGGCAGCTTAAAGGTCCAGAGCAGCGTCACCACCTGCCTAAGATCATGGGCGCCGGAAGATACCAGATAGGTGTTCCACAGCATCTGGCAAAACATGATCAAAAAGAAGATCAGAAAGCCATAGCGGAACCATCTGCTCTTCATCCACTT
>CAJUSS010000139.1 GCA_910588895.1 uncultured Lachnospiraceae bacterium | reverse complement strand
AGGATATAGAGAGGCATGGCTGCAAGATGGAGGTGGAAAACGATGCGGATATTGCTGATCGAAGATGATAAAGACCTGTGCCTGGCTATGGCTCTTTCTTTAGAAAAGGAGGGCTACAGGACCGACCGATGCCACAACGGCGCGGACGCCCTGCTGTATCTGGAGGACCAGGTCTATGACTGCCTGGTCTTAGACCGCATGCTGCCTGGACTGGACGGTCTGACTGTTTTAGAGCTGATCCGAAGGAAGAAGATCCACACGCCGGTGATCCTGGCCACCGCCCTGGGCAGCCTCCCGGACCGGATCGCCGGACTGGATGCGGGAGCCGACGATTATCTGATCAAGCCATTTGCCATCGAGGAGCTGACGGCCCGGATCCGGGCGGTCACCAGAAGGCCGGCTAAGCTGCAAGACCCCTCTTCCTTAAGTTTTGACGGCCTCTCCCTAGACACAAGCACCCATGAGCTCCGATATAGGGACAAGGCCCTCACCCTCTCCAAACGGGAAGCGGCTCTGCTCTCCTGCTTCATGAAGCATCCCGGACAGACCCTTCCCCGGGCTATGCTGCTGTCCTATGTGTGGGGGAGCGACGGGGATGTGGAGGAAGGCAATCTGGACAATTACATCTATTTTCTCCGGCGGCGGCTAAAGGCTCTGGAGGCTTCTGTAAAGCTGGCCACGCTCCACGGTGTGGGCTATCGGATGGAGGGCCGGTCATGAGCGCCCGGCAGACCCCATCCGGCTCCCCGGCCTTACCTGGCTCTCAGACAAAGATCTTGGAGGCCCAGATGCTCGCCACATTGCGCAGGCGTCTGGCCTGGCTCTATACCGCTACCACCGGGACGATCCTGACCATCTGCCTTTTTTTCGTCCTCCTCTTTTTTTGGAGGGAAGCATGGCGGCAGCAGCTGGAGCAGTTCGATGCCAGCTATCTCTCTCTCCTCTCCCGCCTCCAGTCCGACACGATCATCTCCGACGGATGGCTGGCCAAACTGGAAGCGGAGCAGAAGATCATCCTCCATATCGAGGAGAACGGTGTCCCCCTCTGGTTCCAGGGCGCTTGGTCCCCGCCCTCGTCCAGGGATCTCCTGATCGGTCTGGGGAAAGAAAAAGCCCAGGAGGAGGGGATATGGCTGGCCTCCTCCCCGGTCTCCTCCCAGCTCAACCAGAGCAGCCGCTTTACCATCGTGGGGCCGGCCGGAGACCGCTATTACGGAAAAAGCGCCGTCTTCTCCACGAAGAACGGCGTGCGCGGTCTCTGCATCCTGGGCCAAAAAACCCCCATCCTTAAGCAGCTGGGGCCCCTTCTGCTGCTCTTATGCGTCCTGGAGCCTGCCGCCCTCTGCCTGCTGTTTTGTATCAGCCGGCGGTTCGTAGGCCGCCTGCTGGCTCCGGTCCAAAGCTCCCGTGAAAAGCAGGCCCGCTTCATCGCCGCCGCCTCCCACGAGCTCCGCTCCCCCCTTGCGGTCATCCGGGCCAGCGCGGAGGCGCTTTGTGCGGATATGGATGCGAGGCTCCATCCCCCCTATGTGGATACCAAAAAGGATCCCGGCCCTACGATCGGTCAAAGGGACACCCGAAAGCTCTGTCAGGCCATCGACCGGGAATGCGTGCGCATGTCCCGCCTGATCGAGGATATGCTCCTTTTAGCCTCTGTCGACGCAGGCGCCTGGAGCCTGGATATCCGGCCGGTGGATGCCGACACCCTGCTCTTAGAGACTTACGAAGCCTTTGCGCCCTTATGCCGCCAAAAAAAGGTCCGCCTCCGCTTAGACCTTCCGGAAGATCCGCTCCCCCAGATCCAGGCCGACCCCCAGCGCCTGACCCAGATCCTGTCCATCTTATTGGACAATGCCCTTACATATACACCGGCGGGCAGACAGATCGGCATACAGGCAGAGAGCCGGACTCCCTCCCAGGATACAAGGACCTTGGCCATCTGCATCTGGAATGAGGGTCCGCAGATCCCAGACCGGGATAAGGAACGGATATTCGAACGCTTCTATCAGGCTGACCCGTCCCGCCAGGATAAGCAGCACTTTGGCTTGGGGCTCTGCATCGCCAGGGAACTGGCCGCCATACAGGGCGGAGACCTTACCGCCCGCGACCATCCCGGCGGGGGCGCCCTGTTCAGGCTCCGCATCCCCACAGATCCCGTCTGCTCCGATCCAAAGCCTTATGGGGCCGAAAGGATCACCTGGCCAGCGTATATCCGCGCCCGTTCACGTTCATCACCGGGGCGGACACGATGAAGGCGTCCTCATCGATCGCAAGGGCCTTGTCCCGAAGGCTGGGATACTGCTTGGCATGTACCACGCTGAGCACCGCCTTCTGGGTCTCACTGCGAAAACCGGTCTCGATGTGCAGGAAGGTCATGCCGCTGTCCAGCTCATTTAAGATGGCCTCCCGGATCTTTTCATACTGGGGCGAGATGATGATCATCTGGATCTTCCTCTCGCCGGAAAGGACCATCCGGTTGACCATGGCTGAGGTCAGGACGATCACCACGATCCCATAGAGGATCCCGTCCCAGCCTCCCCGAAAGACCTGCAGGCCTAAGATCACGATATCGAACAAGACCATGGAGCTCCCCACCGGGATCCCTTTAAGCTTCTGCAGGATACAGGGCGGGATGTCCATGCCCCCTGTAGAGCCTCCCGCCCGGATCACCAGTCCGATCCCGGATCCCATCAGCACACCGGCAAAAACCGCAGAGAGAAGCGTGTCCTCTGTACACCATGAGCCAAAGGTCATCCGCTCAAAAACCCCCAGCACCAGCGGATAGATCACGGTGGAGAGCAGGGAGGTCATGGCAAAATTTTTGCCCAGGAAGATAAAACCTAAGGCGAACAATGTCACATTGACCGCCGCCGTGATCGTGGAGATCGACAGCGGGATCCAGGACCGGATCACCAGGGCGATACCTGTAGAACCGCCCAGCATGAACCCGTTGGGGACCACAAATGCACAGACAGCAAACGCTAAAAGGATATTTCCGGCCAGTATGTAGCTCAACATCTTTACTCTTTTCATCTCGTCCTCCATCCTGCAGGTATTTGTTTGTGACTATCCAGGGTATCTGGGCCGCCACATTTGTTTTTCTAATTTTCAATTATATCCTGGGTGCAGAAAAAGATCGTTGCATATGCAACGATCTTACAAAATATCTGGCTGACTTTTTCTTTTAGGCTCTCTTCCTATGGGCCCGCCTTCTTTTAAGCGCACATAGGTCTATCTGCCTCATGGTCCTTCCTGCCTTACCGGTCCTTCTGCCGCTCCACTACTTCCGTCAGCGCCTGCCGGTCTAAGACCTTGATCGACCGATACCCGCTCTCCAGCCATCTGTTTTCCTCAAATCCCTTTAAGACCTGGGTCACGGTAGACCGGTTAAGGCCTAAGGACATAGCCAGCTCCTCATGGGTATAGGGGAGCACTCCTCCCGCTGTCCCCTTTTCCACGGAATCAAACGCCGTCTCATCCAGGATATACGCCGCCACCTTTCCATATCGGTCCAGTAGGCACTGGGCCTCCATCCTGGCCGTCAGATGGTCCATAGTCCCGGAACAGAGCTGGAGAAAATGGAGCGCCAGCTGAGGCATGCTCTTAAAATAGGGGAGCGCATCCCCCGGGCGGAAGGAGAGCAGCGAAGCCTCATTGACCGCCTGGACACAGGTAGGCCGGGTATTGCCGATCACAAATGCCGATTCACCGAAGATCCGCCCGGCCTCCACCACATCCAGCGTCAGCTCCCGCCCGGAATACAGGTTCTCAAATACCCGCACCCGGCCCTTTAAGACATAATAGATCCGATCGGCCAGATCGCCCTTCAGATAGATCGGCTGCCCTGGCTGGGCGGTGAACGCTGTGCCGATCGACCGCAGGATCCCTTCCTCCTTTGGGGTGAGCACTCTGTTTTCCATACTGCTTGTCCTCATATCCAAATTTCCACGCTCCTATTTTTCCACCTGCTTTCAATTTTACTTTTGTACAGATCATAGTACCATAAAGTTTATATTTTTTCAATCCGATAATATCGATGTACTTTGTATCCATGGTCATATTTACGTGCCGCTTTGAACACCGCCTTATCCTCTTGGTCTTTATCATGAGATCCTTGAGAATGGGCTGTCAGCTTTTTTTATACCACACCAGGTCAGATCCACACCTCCCTTATCTGATCATGTCATTTTGTGTCCCTTTGTGATAGCGCTCTTTTTTCGCTGCATCCAATGCCATCTCCATACTTGGCGTGACAGAGATCGTGAACCTTCTAAGATCAGTCGCCATATCCTCACCTCCTTGGCCTCTGGTTCACTGATGTATGATCACAAGTGAGGTGATGAGAATGGCTACAGACAGGCCACGATATACTGTATCGGTTGATAATGAGCTTTTTCAAAAGATCGAGGATTTCCGATTTGAACAACGTTATCAGACACGTTCAGAAGCGACGGTAGAGTTGATACGTTTAGGATCGGAGTCTTTGAAAAAAGAGCAAGAGGGCTTGGGAGCGGTCAAAAATGACCCAGATCCTAAGATATAAAAAGCCGCAGCATCAAAAACTCCTTTGATGCTGCGGCTCCTTTATCCATATATATGGTATCCGATCGCCTTTTCTATTTTTTCTCTGCTCATTTCTGTACGATATTGATGATCCGTCCCGGCACATAGATCTCTTTCACGATCGTCCCGGTCAGCTTATCCGCCACAGCTTCTTTCCCTGCAGCGATCGCGTCCTCTTTTGATACATCTGCGGGCAGGCTGACCACAGCCCTGGTCTTTCCGTTGACCTGGACGGCGATCTCTACCTGATCGTCCTTCATAGCCTCCTCGTCGTACTCCGGCCATGTGGAGTGGAATACGCTGTCCGTACCGCCAAGCTGCTGCCACAGCTCCTCGCCGATATGGGGCGCAAATGGAGCCAGCAAGATCACGAAGGTCCTTAAGGTCTCCTTATCGATGCCGCCCTCCTTCTTGGAGAGCTCGATCAGCTTGTTATTGTACTCCATGAAGCCGGAGATAACGGTATTTAGATTAAACTGTTCAAAACGCTGCTCGATGTCAAAGACCAGCTTATGGCGCAGCTTCTCCATCTCCTTGGTGGCCTTCACATCCTTATCCTTGCTGCCCATGACCAGGTTCCAGAAGCGGTTCAGGAAACGGGATACGCCCTCGATGCCCCGGTCGTCCCACTCCGCATCCAGCTCCGGCGGTCCCACGAACAGTTCGTAGAGGCGAAGGGAATCACAGCCGTAATCCCGCACCAGATCGTCGGGGGAGACCACATTGCCCTTGGACTTGCTCATCTTGATGCCGTTCTTTCCGGTGATCATGCCCTGATTGAACAGCTTCTTAAAGGGCTCGTCAAAGTCGATCACGCCGATGTCGCACAGGAACTTGGTGTAAAAGCGGGAGTACAGCAGATGGAGCACCGCATGCTCTACGCCGCCGATGTACATATCCACCGGCAGATATCGGTCCGCTTTCTCCCTGGAGACCAGCTCCTTGTCGTTCTTGCTGTCCACATAGCGCAGGAAATACCAGGAGGATCCTGCCCACTGGGGCATGGTGTTGGTCTCCCGCTTGGAGGGAGCGCCGCAGACCGGGCAGGTGCATTCCACCCATTCCTTGATGTCCGCCAGCGGGGATTCGCCTGTGCCTGTGGGCTGATAGCTCTCCACATCCGGCAGCTCTAAGGGCAGCTGGTCCTCAGGCACCGGCACACAGCCGCACTTGGGGCAATGGATGATCGGGATCGGCTCTCCCCAGTAACGCTGACGGGAGAACACCCAATCCCGGAGCTTGTAGTTCACTGTCTTGCGCCCGATGCCCATCTTCTCGATGATCGCGGGGGCTTCCTTCTTTAATACCGCAGACTCCATGCCGTTCCACTCACCGGAATTGATCATGGTGCCGCTGGCCTCGGTGTAGGCCTCTTTCATATCGCAGATCTCCTTGCCGTCCTTTGCGATGACCTGGATGATCGGGATATCGAATTTCTTCGCAAATTCAAAGTCACGGTCGTCATGGGCGGGAACGCACATGATCGCGCCGGTACCGTAGTCCACCAGTACATAGTCGGACAGCCAGATCGGGATCTTGGCACCGTTCAATGGGTTCACGGCGTAGCTGCCGGTGAACACGCCGGTCTTGTCCTTGGCCTGCATACGGTCTACATTGGAACGCATGGAGGAGTCGAAGATGTACTTCTCCACCGCCTCCCTGGTCTCGTCGGTAGCCAGCTCCTTGGCCAGCTTATGCTCCGGAGCCAGCACCATGAAAGTGGCGCCGTGGAGGGTGTCCGGTCTGGTGGTGTAGACGGTGATCTTCTCGCCGCTTCCCTCAACAGGAAACTCCACCTCTGCGCCGTAGCTCCTTCCGATCCAGTCGGTCTGCATCTTCTTGACCTTCTCCGGCCAATCCAGCTTATCCAAGTCATTTAACAGGCGCTCCGCATAGGCGGTGATCTTTAACATCCACTGGCGCAGGTTCTTCTTGGTGACCGCAGTGCCGCAGCGTTCACAGCAGCCGTTGACCACCTCTTCGTTCGCCAGGCCGGTCTTACAGGAGGGGCACCAGTTGATCGGGAATTCCTTCTCGTAGGCTAAGCCCTTCTTGAACATCTGGACGAAGATCCACTGGGTCCATTTATAGAAGCCGGGATCGGTGGTGTTCACCTCCATATCCCAGTCGTAGATCGCGGCGATCTGTCCGATCTGCTTCTTGATATTGGCCACGTTCTGGGCCGTGGAGATCGCCGGATGGATCCCCATCTTGATCGCGTAGTTCTCTGCCGGAAGGCCGAAGGCATCCCAGCCCATGGGATGGATCACATATCTGCCCTTTAGCAGCTGGTAACGGCTCCACACATCGGAGATCACATAGCCTCTCCAATGGCCTACATGGAGACCGCTGCCGGACGGATAGGGGAACATATCCAGACAATAGTATTTCTCTTTCTTTCCGTCATTTACATTGATGGGAGACTTCTCCCAGTTCTCCCGCCATTTCTTCTCGATGGCGGTGTGGTTGTACTGTACAGCCATTTTCCATTCCTCCTACGATGATGTCGAACGCGCCCGTGCTATCGCCTTGGCTCCTGTTGTGAAGACTGCCGCAGCACGGCGGGGCGGTCGTGCCGAGACTCAAAAAGCCCTCCGTCTCCGCTGCCTGATCCAGCCAGAGACGCAAGGCTCCTATCCATATCCGGCCATGCCCGTTCCTGCTATAGTCCTCCCGGGCGGGCGGATCCCACTTTGCGCGGTACCACTCTGGTTCACACGAGATCTTTTTCCGTGTGCCCTCATTCCCTGTAACGGCGGATGACCGGCGGCGCTTACTCTGCAGATCCCCAGAGCATCCTGCAAAAAGCACGGTAGCTGCTCTGCCGGACCGTTTTCGGCGTGCTGCTCGAAGGCCAGTTCAAGCCCCTCTCGGAACTGCCTCGCACCGCCCGGCAGCTCTCTGCTCCTCCTTGGACCCTACTCTTCCTCGTCTTCGCATTTAAACTATCTGTTAATTTAGCATAAGACCCTTGTCCTGTCAAGTCAAAAAAATCCCCATATACAAAGCCCCACAAAGGCCAGCATCCCAGGGTTCACCAGCACGGTCAAAAGCCGTTTCCCCCTGGGCAGCTGCCGTATCCCAGGATAAAAGCAGATATACCGCTTAAAGACAAAGAACAAGATCAGTCCTGCCACCGCAGCGACCAGCTGGAGCAGCATATAGCTGAGCAGGGCAAGGCCCGCAGCGACAAAGAGCAGCCCCACCGCAGCCTGGAACATCTCCTCCTCTGTCCCACCCCCGTCCATAGCCGCCACGACCGGCCGGAGCAGACCGGGCACCAGGATGCTGCCGCTGAAATTGATCCACATGTGGAAGAGGATCGTATTTTTGATCTTCCCGGTCTTGCAGTAGATGTAGGCAAAAAGAGCGCCCAGCGCGAACGCATAAAAGAACTGCTGGAAATTCCCGTGCATCAGACCAAAAAGTGTGCCCGATAAAAGGACCGACAGCTTTTCCCCATATCCGATCGTCCTGTCGATCAAAAATTTCCGGAGCAGGAGCTCCTCCACGATCGGCGCACCGATCACCACGTTTAAAAAGGTCAGGAACATGTTCCCTTCAAAGATCATGTCCATCAGTCCCTCATAATCCGCCGAGATCCCTCCGGTGAAACCGGACACCAAAGACCCCACGATATTTCCAAAATATCCCATAGCAAGCCCGATAAGGACCACCACCAGCCAGGCTGTAAATTCCCATCGCTCATGCCGGACCTCCCCGAACTTGGGGACCGTCTTAAAATAGCAGGCCGCCGCAGGCAGGGCCAGAATATACATGAACATAAGGTTAAACAGCCAGTTGAGGGTCGTCCGATAAGGGCCGTAGTCCCAGCCGGTGAGCCGGAGGGCCTGCACCCCGCAGAGCTGCAGCCCGATCCCCACTATATCATAGATGAGGAATCCCAGCGCCACCCTGGAAAAATGCCGCCTGTCCACCTTAAGCTGCGCCAGCTCGACCTGCTCCCATTGTGATCCGTCCACGATCCGGCCTCCTCTCCAGTATCGATGCACTACCTGCCCATCTCGTTATCCCGTTCATCTTCTATCCAGGATCCATGCCAAAAAACACTCAAACGCAGCAGCCGTCATGATGCCCCTATAAGGCCTCCATACTCTATAATGGCTGGCGGATCCGTTCATATGCATATCGTTTGGTATATCGTCAGATCATGGGAAATCTCGATCCATATCCCGGTCCCTGCAGCAGATGCCACGGCTGTTCTCCTGTCCTGTCAGGACTTTTTGTCTGATCAGGCGGGCAGAAGGTGCTCAGTGGGCTGTGTTTACGAACACAATGCTGGAATCTCCCTGTCTGGCCTGCT
>CAJUSS010000138.1 GCA_910588895.1 uncultured Lachnospiraceae bacterium | reverse complement strand
CGGAGATCGCCCTCACCTGCGGTTTTTCCGATGGGAATTATTTTGGGGATGTCTTTAAAAAGGCACAGGGCGTATCCCCCAGCCAGTTCCGGAAGGATGTGTCCCTGTCGGGCGCTCTGCATCTGCAGGGGGAGTAGAGACGACATAAATGCACAAAAAATCAGTAGTAGGAGGGGTAAAAACGCATATATCCCGTATCGATCACCGGCTGTCTGTGCTATACTGATGACAGTTTTGGACCGGTATGCGGCCGGGCATGCGCAGAGGGCCAAAGAAGGGCCGGGGATGGACCGGTCCACAGGAAGGATGGGATATGTGTATGGATGCAACATTGTCGAAAAAGGAAGAGGCGTTCCGCCGGTTCGCATTAAACGGGCCCATGGGAAAGGTGATCTTTACAGTCTGCGCGCCGCTGGCGCTGTACCATAGCCTGAACCAGGTCTTTAAGATCTTAGATGCCATGATGGCGGCCCATATCAGTCCGTTGGCGGTATCTGCGGTGTCTTATCTTTCCCAGATCGACCTGGCGTTATCCGCGCTGGGGAGCGGACTGGCAGTGGGGGCCAGCATCAAGGTCAGCGAGGCATATGGCGCAGGGGATATGGAGCTGGTGAAGCGGCGGATCAGCACGCTGTTCGCCCTGTGTGCAGGCTTAGGAGGTCTTTTGCTGCTGCTCTTAGTGCCTGGAGCGGTGCCTTTTTTGCGGATGATGAAAACGCCGGAGGAGTTCATCGCGGAGGGGAGCGTATATTTCATCCTGGATCTTTTCGGGCTGGTCATCACCTTTTTTAACCATATCTATATGGCGATCGCCCGGGCAAAGGGGGATTCCTCCAAGATCTTGTACCTGAACATAGGGGTCATCCTGGCAAAGCTGAGTCTGACCGCCTGGTTCGTCTACGGCTGCGGCGGGGGGATCGATATGATCGCCGTCGCCACGATCCTTTCTCAGGGCCTGCTGTTTGCGGCAGGGATGATCGATCTGAACCGCAAGGGCAGCGCCTTTGGATTCTCACTGCGCGCGGTCTCGGTGGAACGGACGGTAGTGGAGCCCATGGTCCTTTTAGCCCTTCCGGTGATGGTGGAGAAGATCGCGTTTTCCATGGGAAAGGTGGTGGTCAATTCCATGAGCACGGTCTATGGTGCCTTGACCGTAGGCGCGCTGGGGATCTCCAACAATATCGGCGGGATCACCACCACGCCCCAGGACGGGATCCAGGAAGGCGGGGCGGCGGTGATCAGCCAGAACCTGGGAGGAGGAAAGCCGGAACGGGCCTTGGCTGCCTTTTGGTGGATGCTGGCGGTGAACGTGGGGCTGGGAGCCGCTATCGTGAGCCTGGTGCTGCTGTTCCTGACGCAGATCGCCCATTTCTTTGCCGGCGATGAGGCTGAGTTTGCAGAGATGATCCGGCAGATCTACTGTTTTGAAGCGCTGGGCGCGGTGCCCTTAGGGGTCAATGCCGCCGTACAGGGCCTTTTATATGGCTTTGGCAAGACTAAGCTCACCCTGTTCGTCAATTTCTGCCGTGTGTTCGTGTTCCGGATCCCTCTTTTGTGGGCTCTGCAGCGCTTTACGGCCTTAGGGAGCGAGAGCGTGGGGATCGTCATGGGGGTCAGCAATCTGTCCATCGGGATCTTGTCACTGACGATCGGACTCTATGAGGTGCGGAAGATCCGCCGGGAGTACGGGCTCACGGTCCGGAAGGGGAGGCTGGCCGCTTTTATGGGCTGACGGATCCATTTGTGGAAGATGCGATATAGGGTTTACTTTTCCCGGATCTTTTTGTATGATAGACACAATACATATAGGCGTCTGTACAAGCGCTCTGTGTGCCGGATGACCAGCGGCGACGAGACAGAAAAGGTACAAAAACGATCGAGGAGGATGAAAATGAGACCGAGCAACAAATGGGCCAGCAAGCTGGGATTTATCCTGGCCACCGCCGGAGCGGCCATCGGCCTGGGCAATCTGTGGAAATTTCCGTATCTGATGGGGAAGAATGGGGGCTTCCCCTTCCTGGTGGCCTATCTGTTCTTTATCTGCATCCTGGGGATCCCGGTGATGATCGCGGAGATGTCTCTGGGGCGGAAGACCGGGCATGGGCCTGTCCTGGCCTACGATACGATCCACCCCCACGCGCGGATCGTGGGCTATCTGGGGGTGGCTGCCGCCTTCTTTATCCTTTCCTATTATGCGGTGATCGGTGGGTGGATCATCCGGTATTTTGTCAGCTATGCCCTCACGGCTCAGGCGCCAAGGGATTTCAATGCGTTCATCGGCCACCCTACAGAGCCGCTGTTCTGGTTCTTTCTGTTCATGCTGATCACGGCTCTGATCTGCTATTTCGGTGTCAGCGGGATCGAGAAGGCCAGCCGGTCTATGATGCCCATGCTGTTCATCATCCTCCTGCTCATCATCGTCCGGGGGATCACCCTGCCCGGGGCGGCGGCCGGACTGGCTTTTATCTTTTCGCCCAGGCTGGATGACTTCAGCCTCCACTCGGTCAATGGGGCCCTGGGACAGGTCTTTTATTCCCTAAGCCTGTGCATGGGGATCACCATCACCTATGGGAGCTACCTGCAAAAGGATGTGAGCATCCCCAAGGGCTGCATCCAGATCGCTCTGCTGGATACCTGCATGGCTGTGCTGGCCGGTATCGCGATCTTCCCGGCGGTGTTTGCCTGCGGGCTGGAGCCCGCTTCCGGCCCCGGATTGATCTTTGTCACGCTGCCGGAGGTGTTTGGCGCTATGGCGGGCGGAGCCTTTTTTGCCGCCCTGTTCTTCCTGCTGGTCTTTTTCGCGGCGGTGACCAGCGCGGTGGCCCTTTTAGAGGTATCCGTTTCCTTTGTCATGGGCAGCTGGCACTGGGAGAGGAAAAAGGCGGTCATCCTGTTAGCTCTGGCGATCTTCCTTGTGGGGATCTTCAGCTCCTTATCCTTCGGACCGTTGGCAGGGGTGTCCATCCTTAACTATGGGATCTTTGACTTTGTCTGTATGCTGACGGACAATCTCTTCCTGCCCTTTGGCGGCATCTTCATGTGCTACTATATCGGCTGGAAATGGGATCCGGCTATGCTGATCGAAGAGATCTGCCAGCATGGCGTACCCTTTCCGCTGGCACGGGTGTGGCTGTTCCTGATCCGGTCCGTGACGCCGGTGATGGTAGCGGCGGTGTCCTTGAGCGGGTTTGTCAGTATCTATCAGACGGTGTTCGGGTAAGAGGGCTGCGCTGACCAGAGCGAGCAGTATCTGGGGCGGGCCTTAAAGGACTTTGCCAGGCGGGACGATGTGGTGGGCGCGATAAAGCTCTGTCACATCGAAGGAGCCGCAAAGGCGGTGGAGCTGACGGCATCGCGCCGGAGAACATCCGCACCTATGGTCTGGCTTTTCGAGGGAAGCAGTGTTTGATCGGATAAAGGCAGAACGATCAGGTGTGGAGGATAACAACAAAAAGGGACTGTGGCAGGATCGCGGCAGTCCCTTTGTTGTCTTTTGGAAAAGCTGCCCTTGCTGAGAATGGGCAGGGCATACACCGCGCCCTCCGCAGGGAGATCGATCTGGTATACAGGATGGAAAGATGATGGAATAAGAAATGCTTTAAAGGCATGATAAAGCATGCAGCACAGGTATTTGACGGGCCAGACTGTCTGATCTATGATAGTCTCATGAACAAGTCAAAGGAGATCCGGCCTCTATGGAGGATCGGGAGAAAAGAGGAAAGAAGGAGGTCATACAATGGACTATCAGAAAACAGACCCGGGATTTATGGAGCGGGCCGCCCATTTTGCCTTTGAAGAGGTGGTAAAGGAGCCCGGGCAGGAGCTGGAGGAGGAGACCCGCTATCTGGCCATATTGGCTGCTCTTGTGGGCTGCCAGGGGACAGAGGTCTTTGAGGAGACCCTTCCCAAGGCACTGGATGCCGGGCTGTCTCCCACAGCCGTAAAGGAGATGGTTTATCAGTCCACAGACTATCTGGGGATGGGGAGGATGTGGCCCTTCCTGGCGGTCGTCAACAGGGTCCTGAGAGGGCGCGGCGTAGAGCTCCCCCTAAAGGATCAGGCTGTCACCACCATGGAGGATCGTCTGGAAAAGGGGGCCGAGGCCCAGGCAAGGATCTTCGGCGATCATATGCGGGAAGCCTGGAAGGCAGGCCATATCAACCGGTGGCTGGCGGCAAACTGTTTTGGGGACTATTATACCCGGACAGGGCTCACACTGGCGCAGCGGGAGATGATCACCTTCTGCTTTCTGACGGCACAGGGCGGCTGCGAGCCCCAGCTCACCTCCCACGCAAAAGGGAACATGAACCTGGGGAATGACAAAGGCTTTTTGATCCGCGTAGTCTCACAATGCCTTCCCTACATCGGCTACCCCAGGAGCCTGAACGCGCTGGCCTGCATCGAAAAGGCGGCAGGGTGAGGCTTATGTGGCCGGGCCAGATAGCCGAGGAGCGGATGGAGGGAGCCAAAGAGCGGCAGGATAGATAGAAGCACGGCGGGAAGGACAGAAGAGCGGCAGAGAGCAGAAAAGAGGCGGGAAAAGGATGGAGCTTCGTGTACTGGAATATTATCTGATGGTGGCGAGGGAAGAGAACATCACAAAGGCGGCCCAGATCCTGCACATCACCCAGCCTACCCTTTCTAGGCAGCTGATGCAGCTGGAAGAGGAGCTGGGCGTGCGTCTGTTTGAGCGGGGCAGGCACAGCATCGCTCTGACGGAGGACGGCCTCCTTTTAAAGCGCAGGGCCCAGGAGCTGGTGGAGCTGGCCGAAAAGACAAAAAAAGAGTTTGACCGGGAGGAAGGGGAGCTGACCGGGGAGATCGCGATCGGGAGCGGAGAGACCAGGAGCGTGCATTTTTTAGGAGAGACGGCTGCGGCATTCCACCGCAGGTATCCCAAGGTGACCTTTACTTTATACAGCGCCATGGCAGATGATATCAAGGACCGGCTCGAGAAGGGGCTGCTGGATATGGGCCTTTTGACTGAGCCTGTAGAGATCAGCCGTTACGGCTTTGTGCGGATCCCCAGAAAGGAGCAGTGGGGCGTGGTGGTCCCAAAGGACTCGCCGCTGGCTAAAAAGGAGAGCGTCTGCCCTGCAGATCTGATCGGTGTGCCGCTGTTCATCAGCAGGCGGGAGATCGTCCAGGAGGAGCTGGCGAACTGGTTCGGCGATGTGTTCGATCGGCTGACGATCCTGGGGACCTATAACCTGCTCTATAACGCGGCGGTCATGATCGAGGATCTTGGCGGGGCCGCCCTCTGCTTCCGATTGGAGGGGGCCTATGAAAATACCCTGTTCGTCCCTCTCTCGCCTAAACTGGAGACCGGATCGGTGGTGGTATGGAAGAAAAACCATATCACCTCTCCGGCGATCAGCCAGTTTATCGGATATCTAAAAGAAGCAGCCAGGGGGAGGACAGATGCCCCTTCGGCAGATCTAAAGCATCAAGGGGCCTGGCGCAAGGAGTGAGACATGACAGCAGACGATATGAAAAAACGGTTCCAGATCCCGGCAGAGGCGCTGGAGATCTATGAAAAGCTTGGTGAAGGGAACGGCATCAAGAGACCGGCGGTGAGGGATCAAAAAGGGACAGATGGAGGACCGAGGAAAGGGAGGAAGAGAGGATGGAGGCAGGTACACATATGTTTTCAGACCAGGACTTAAAGCAGCTGATCGTCCCGCTTTTTCTGGAACAGCTCTTGCTGATGCTGGTGGGGATCGCGGATACGTTCATGGTCAGCTTTGCGGGGGATGCAGCCGTTTCCGGCGTGTCTCTTGTCAATATGTTCGTCACCTTTTTCCTTTATGTGTTCACAGCCCTGGCCTCCGGCGGAGCGGTCATCGTCAGCCAGTATATGGGGAAAAAGGATAAGGAGCATGCACAGCGCACAGCAGGCCAGCTCCTTATGGTCGCCACGCTTTTGTCGGCGCTTTCCACGGCCCTGCTCCTGCTCTGGGACCGGCCGATCTTAGGACTGCTGTTCGGGAAGGTGGAGGAGGAGGTGATGGCGGCCTGCGTGACCTATCAGCGGATCATGGCCTTCTCCTTTATCCCCTTGGGCATCTACAATACCGGGGCCGCCCTCTGCCGGAGCATCAGCCGGACCGAGGTCACCTTGAAGATCTCTGTGGCGGCCAATGTGATCAATGTGGCGGGCAATGGGATCGGGATCTTCGTCCTCCATGCCGGAGTCGCAGGGGTGGCCTGGCCGTCCTTTTTCGCAAGGGCTTTTTCCGCTGTGGCGGTCACGGTCTTCTGTTTGGATAAAAGGAACGAGGTGTATTACCGCATCCAGGATATCTTTTGGTGGAACGGCCAGACTGTGCGCAAGATCCTGTCCATAGCGGTCCCCAGCAGCATCGAGAACGGTGTGTTCCAGCTGATCAAGGTGGCTCTATCCAGCATCACCGCGATGTTCGGCACGGCACAGATCGCGGCCAATGGCATCGCCCAGAGCATCTGGTCCCTGTCCGCCCTCATGGTGGTCACGATGGGGCCGGTCTATATCACGGTCATCGGGCAATGTATGGGCGCGGGCAACGTGGAGGATGCGGATCATTATCTTAAAAAGCTGACGAAGATCACATTGCTGGCGGCGCTGCTCTGGAATATCCTGATCTTTGCCCTGACCCCTCTGCTGATGGAGCTGTATCCCCTTTCAGAGGAGATCCGGCGTCTGGTCATACAGCTGGTCCTGATCCATAATATCTTCAATGCGCTGGCCTGGCCCTTTGGCGGGGCGCTGCCCAATGGCCTTCGGGCGGCAGGCGATATCCGGTCGACGATGGTGGTATCCATAGCCTCTACGGTCTTTGTGCGGCTCCTGCTGTCCTATCTTTTGGGGATCTGGATGGGCATGGGCGTGATCGGGATCGCGGTGGCCATGGTCTGTGACTGGATCGTGCGGGCCGCCGCATTTACGATCCGGTATGAGCAGGGGAAATGGAGGACGATGCAGGTGATCTGAAAGGCAAGGGGAACAAAACGCAGCCGGCTTGATGGAAAAGATGGACAAAGGGGAGATGTGGACGATGAAGGTGAGATGGAATGAAAAGGGGCAGGCAGTCCCTGGGCGGACGATATCTATGGGGGAAGAGGCCTTTGAGAAGGGCGAAGGGACGGATATCTATTGGCTGGGCAATGCCGGAGCGATGATCAACAGCCGCGGCACGGTCCTTTTGATCGATCCGGTGCTCAGCGGTTTTGATATGCCGCTGCTGATCCATATGCCGCTGACGGAGCGGGAGGTACCCCGTGTGGACGGGATCTTGATCACGCATTGTGATAATGACCATTACAGTCGGAAGACCTGCAGGGAGCTGGCTTTGGTCACTTCCGGCTTTCATGCGCCTGCCTATGTGGCAAGGCTGATGCAGGAGGAGATCAAGGTCCCTGGGATCGGCCATGGGATAGGGGAGTATTTTCAGGTGGGAGAGGTCCAGATCACACTGACCCCGGCGTGGCATAACTGGCAGAATGAGTCGCCCAAGCACCATACCCGCACATTTGCCAGGGAGGACTACTGCGGCTTCTGGCTGGATACGCCGGATGGGAGCATCTGGGCAGTAGGGGACAGCCGGCTTTTGGAGGAACAGCTCCACATGCCCACACCAGACGCCATCCTGTTGGATTTCTCGGACAGCCGCTGGCATATCGGTCTGGCTGGGGCGGTCAGGCTGGCGGCGGCTTACCCGGATACGCCGCTGCTCCTCTGGCACTGGGGCAGTGTGGACGCCCCGGAGTGGAAGGAGTTCAATGGAGATCCCGAAAAATTCCGCAGCCAGATCGTCAACCCGGAGCGTGTGGTCGTCCTGTATCCGGGAGAGGCGTATCCGCTGAAGGCGCTGTAGCGGTCACTTTTTACACCCGCGCTTTTGGGGCGGAGCTTCGGAGCGGTCCGTGCAGGGGGACCTGCCGGGATAGAAAAGGATGAAGAGGACGAAATGATGAAAAAGACTTTATATCTGATGCGGCATGGAGAGACCATGTTCAATGTGCAAAAAAAGATCCAGGGCTGGTGCGACTCACCCTTGACCCAAAGTGGAAAGGAGCAGGCCAGGAGCGTGAGAAGGTATCTGAACGCAAAGAAGATCCAGTTCGACCACGCCTACTGTTCCACTAGCGAGCGCTGCAGCGATACGCTGGAGCTGGTGACCGATATGCCCTACACCCGGTCAAAGGGACTAAAAGAGATGTTCTATGGTGAGCTGGAGGGAGAGAGCGAAAGGCTCAACTGCGCCACTCCGGAGGAATGTGTCACCTATTACCTGCAGTTCGGCGGCGAGTCCTCGGATACGGTCCGGGACAGGATGACGGAGACACTGACCAGGATCATGGAGCAGGAGGACCACCGCTGTGTCCTTGCCGTGTCCCATGGCGGCGCCTGCTTTAATTTCCTCCGGGGGATCCAAGATCCCATGGAAGAGCTTGCAAAGGGCTTTGGGAACTGCTGCATCTTTGTCTATACCTATGAGGATGGCCGTTTTTCGCTGGAACGGGTCATCCGGGAGGAGGAGAGAGCGCTCATACCGTGAACGCGTGTCCGCGCGGGCGCGGGCAGAGAAGATCCGGAGGGATAGGGCCGGAGAAGGACAGGAAGGGAAAGAAAAATGAGAGCGTCAGACCGTGGAACGATCGGTCTGGCGTTTTTGCTGTCTTTGATCTTAGAGAAGAGCATAGGAGGCCATATCCTCATTTTTACTGGATCTTATCTCCGATCAGATGTATGATGATAAAAAGGGCAGGAGGATAAAGGTACGGATGAGAAAGCAGATCGATATAACCAGACAAGAATTTCATGAAAAATATCACAGAGGTCATGGGGCATTTGTCGGAGGGGCTGTTCCCTTTAGAGGATGAGCATCAGGCTAGCTTTCAGGAAGAGGAGATAAGGGAGATCCTAAAAAAACTGAACAACATTGCCAAGGATGAAGCAGCACCCCAACTACCGCTATACAGCGGAACATGACAGCAAACGGAACG
>CAJUSS010000137.1 GCA_910588895.1 uncultured Lachnospiraceae bacterium | reverse complement strand
GCGCGCTGCGCATCGTGAGCGAAGCGGATCCGAGCGCGCTGCGCATCGTGAGCGAGGAGGAGAAAGGGATGGCATTTACCCATTTGCATGTCCATACGGAATATAGCCTGCTGGATGGTTCCAGCAAGATCAAAGAGCTGGTCGCCCGGGCCAAGGAGCTGGGGATGGACAGTCTGGCGATCACAGATCACGGGGTGATGTATGGGGTGATCGATTTTTACCGGGCGGCTCTGGAGGCAGGGATCAAGCCGATCATCGGCTGTGAGGTGTATGTGGCGCCGGGATCGCGGTTTGACCGGGAGACGGTCAGCGGCGAGGACCGATACTACCATCTGGTACTGCTTGCGGAGAACGATAAGGGCTACCAGCATCTGATGAAGATCGTGTCCAAGGGCTTTGTGGATGGCTTTTACTATAAGCCCAGAGTGGATCTTGAGCTGCTTGCAGAGTATCACGAGGGGATCATCGCCCTCAGCGCCTGCCTGGCCGGCGAGGTCCAGCGGTATCTGGAGCGGGGCTTTTATGAGGAGGCTAAGGAGGCGGCTCTCCGCTATGAACGGATCTTTGGGAAGGGGAACTTCTTTTTAGAACTCCAAGACCACGGGATACCGGCCCAGCGGACGGTGGATCAGGGCCTGCTCCGGATGAGCCGGGAGACGGGGATCGACCTGGTGGCCACCAATGATACCCATTATATCTATGCAGAGGATGCCAACGCCCACGATATCCTGCTCTGCATCCAGACAGGAAAGAAGGTGGCGGACGAGAACCGGATGCGTTATGAGGGAGGGCAGTACTATCTGAAATCCGAAAAGGAGATGCAAGAGCTGTTCCCCTATGCCCAGGAGGCTTTAGACAATACGGCCAAGATCGCCGAGCGGTGCCAGGTGACGATCGAGTTCGGCGTGACCAAGCTGCCCCGTTTTGAGGTGCCGGAGGGGGAGACCTCCTGGAGCTATCTCAATAAGCTGTGCGGGGAAGGGATGGAGGCGCGCTATCCCGGATCCCAAAAGGGCGACGGGCTCTGGGCCCGCCTGGACCATGAGCTGGCGGTGATCCAGAATATGGGCTATGTGGACTACTTTCTGATCGTGTGGGATTTTATCCATTTTGCAAAGTCAAAAGGGATCCCGGTAGGGCCCGGGCGTGGGTCGGCGGCAGGGAGCATCGTGTCCTACTGTCTGGAGATCACGGACGTGGATCCGATCCGCTACGACCTGCTCTTTGAACGGTTCTTAAACCCGGAACGGGTGTCCATGCCGGATATCGATATCGACTTCTGCTACGAACGGCGGCAGGAGGTGATCGACTATGTGGTGGACAAGTATGGGAAGGACCAGGTGGTCCAGATCGTCACCTTCGGTACCCTGGCGGCTAAGGGGGTGATCCGGGATGTGGGCCGCGTCTTAGACTACCCTTATGCCCAGTGTGACGCCATTGCAAAGATGGTCCCAAACGATCTTGGGATGACCCTGGAGCGGGCGCTGAAGGAGAGCCCGGATCTTCGGAACGCCTACCAGAGCGACGATCAGGTGAAGTATCTGATCGATATGGCGAAGCGTCTGGAGGGCCTGCCTAGGCATACTTCCATGCATGCGGCCGGGGTGGTGATCAGTCGGACCTCGGTGGATGAGTATGTCCCCTTGAGCCGGGCGGCGGACGGCACGATCACCACCCAGTTCACCATGACCACCTTGGAGGAGCTGGGCCTTTTGAAGATGGACTTCTTAGGCTTAAGGACCTTGACCGTGATCCATAACGCGGTCCGTCAGGTGGAAAAGGGCCGGGGCATCAAGCTGGATTTGGACCACATCGATCAAGCGGACGCGCAGGTGCTGGATTCGATCGGCACAGGCAAGACAGAGGGCGTGTTCCAGTTGGAGAGCAGCGGCATGAAGAGCTTTATGAAGGAGCTAAAACCCGGGAATCTGGAGGATATCATCGCCGGGATCGCCTTGTACCGTCCTGGTCCTATGGATTTTATCCCCAAGTATCTAAAAGGGAAGAACAGCGCAGGTCCGATCACCTACGACTGTCCCCAGCTGGAGCCGATCTTAAAGCCAACCTACGGCTGTATCGTCTATCAGGAGCAGGTCATGCAGATCGTGCGGGATCTGGCCGGTTATACCATGGGGCGGAGCGACCTGGTGCGGCGGGCTATGTCGAAGAAGAAAGCCTCTGTGATGGAAAAGGAACGGCATAATTTCGTCTACGGGAACCCTGAGGAAGAGGTGAAGGGCTGTATCGCCAACGGGATCGACCAGAAGACTGCGGACCATATCTATGATGAGATGACCGATTTTGCAAAATACGCCTTCAATAAATCTCATGCGGTCTGCTATGCGATAGTGGCTTACCAGACTGCCTTTTTGAAATATTACTATCCGCTGGAGTTCATGGCGGCGCTGATGACTTCGGTGATGGACAATGGGGACAAGACAGCCGAATATATCATGACCTGCCGCCAGATGGGGATCTCCATCCTGCCGCCGGACATCAATGAGGGAGAAGGCGGGTTTTCCGTCTCCGGCGGCGCGATCCGCTATGGCCTGTCGGCGATCCGCAGCGTAGGGCGTTCGGTGGTGGATACGATCGTGGCAGAGCGGGAGGCTCATGGACTGTTCGTCTCCATGGAGGATTTTGTAGAGCGGATGTCCAATAAGGAGGTGAACCGGAAGACCCTGGAGAACTTCATCAAGTCGGGGGCCTTGGATTCCATGCCCGGGAACCGGCGGCAGAAGGTGATGGTGGCCCCGGAGCTTTTGGATAAGAAGAATAAAGAGCAGAAAAATTCCATGGCCGGGCAGATGAGCCTGTTCGACTTTGTGGACGAGGCGGCCAAGGATGATTTCCGGATCACCCTGCCTGATGTGGCGGAGTATCCCAAGGAAGAGCTGCTGGCCTTTGAAAAGGAGATCCTGGGCGTCTATATCAGCGGGCATCCGCTGGATGCCTATATGGAGCTGTGGAAGAAGAACATCACGGCCACGGCTGCGGATCTTGTGGTGGATGAGGAGACCGATAAGGCCAAGGTGGCGGACGGCTCCACCGTGACCATCGGCGGCGTGGTGGCGGGGAGATCCGTGAAAGCCACCAGGACAGGCCAGATGATGGCATTCCTCACCCTGGAGGACATGTACGGCTCTGTGGAGGTGCTGGTGTTCCCCAAGACCTACGAGAGCTACAAGAGCCTTTTCGTGGAGGATGAGAAGCTGTTCATCCAGGGCAAGGTCTCCATCGGGGACGATCCGGTGGGAAAGCTGATCTGCGACCTGGTGGTGCCCTTTAAAGATGTACCCAGAGAGCTGTGGGTCCAGTTCGAGGACCTTGGGGCTTATCGGGCGAAGGAGCAGGCTTTTCTGGATGTCCTGCGGGAAAAGGAAGGCCAGGCCAGCGTGATCGTCTATCTGAAAAAGGAAAAGGCAAAGAAGGTCCTGCCGGCAAATTGGAACGTGTGCGCAGATGAGGAGCTGTTAGGCAGATTGACCGAGATGTTTGGTGAAAAAAATATCAGGCTGGTAGAAAAAAGGATTGAAAAGAGGAGGAAAATGGGGTAATATATTCATGTATACATCTTAGAACAAACGAGACCATCTCGGCCGGCTGAGACAGAGAAGCTGGCATCCGTGTCCGGAGCCTGAGGTTTAAAGGGTAGAGCGCAGGCAAGGCCGCGGGCCTGAACGGGAGATGGATATCCCGATATAGATCTCATCACATCAGGAGGGCAAGGTTATGGCAAAGGAAGTTAAGACGATCGGAGTATTGACCAGCGGCGGCGATGCGCCGGGGATGAACGCGGCGATCCGCGCAGTGGTCAGGGCGGCGATCCATGAGGGCTTAAAGGTGAAGGGCATCATGCGTGGATATGCAGGTCTGCTCCAGGAGGAGATCGTGGATATGGATACGACCAGTGTGTCCGATATCATGCACAGAGGAGGTACCATCCTTTACACGGCCAGATGTACAGAGTTCACCACTGCGGAAGGGCAGGAGCTTGGTGCGGAGATCTGCAGGAGGAACGGGATCGACGGGATCGTGGTGATCGGCGGCGACGGTTCCTTTAGAGGCGCGGGTAAGCTTGCAGCGCTGGGGATCAACACCATCGGCGTGCCGGGCACGATCGATCTGGACATCGCATGTACAGACTATACGATCGGATTTGACACGGCGGTCAATACAGCTATGGAAGCGATCGATAAGGTCCGCGATACCTCTACTTCCCATGAGCGCTGCTCGATCATCGAGGTCATGGGACGGAATGCAGGCTACATCGCGCTGTGGTGCGGTTTCGCCAACGGCGCGGAGGATGTGCTCCTGCCGGAGCGCTATGACGGCGATGAGCAGTCCCTGATCAACCGGATCATCGAGAACCGGAAGCGGGGAAAAAGACATAACATCATCATCAATGCGGAAGGCATCGGCCACTCGGTCTCCATGGCAAGGCGTATCGAGGCGGCCACCGGGATCGAGACCAGAGCCACGATCTTAGGCCACATGCAGCGCGGCGGCACACCCACCTGTAAGGACCGTGTGTACGCTTCCATCATGGGCGCGAAGGCCGCCATGCTCCTGGCACAGGGAAAGAGCAACCGGGTGGTCGCATACAGGAACGGCGAGTATAAGGATGTGGATATCCAGGAGGCGCTGGCTATGAAGAAGGATATACCGGAGGATCAGTACGAGATCTTTAAGATGCTGGTGCGGTGATCTTCAGGGATAGGGCAGTTTTAGGATCGCTTAGCCGCAGGGCGGGCTTTCGAGTAAGGATGAAAAAGGCGTCGTAAGATCTACGACGCCTTGTATGTTGTCTGGAGAAGACCCTGAGATCTAAGATAGGGTATCTGCGGGATGGATCGGAAAGGCAATGATGAGACGGGGGATGGATGTGTGAGGGAAGACAGCATGGCAAAAAAAGAAGCCGGCGGGCAGCGAGAGCTTGACGGCCAGGAAAATATCGTGCTCTGCGGAGCGAACTCCTATGAGCAGAAGTATTACTTCAACCGAGCGTTTGACCGCCTCCCGGAGGAGGTGAAGCGGGAGCTGCAGATCATGTGTGTGCTGTTCACAGAGGATGTGGGCGGCGTACTGACCCTGGAGTTCACCTCGGAGGGAGAACTGGACTTTAAGGTGCAGGTGGACGAGGGGGATTACCTTTTTGACGAGATCGGCAGCGGCCTGAAGATCCGGCAGTACCAGCGGGAGAAGAGGGAGCTCCTTAGAGGTCTGGAGGTGTTCTATCAGGTATTCTTCCTGGGACTGGACAGTGTGCTGGGAGAGGAGACACAGGAAGCCGAAAGGGAAGCGCACGAGGCCGGAGCTGAGGTGCATGCGGCCGGAGGGGGAGTGTATGAAGCCGGAGCTGAGGTGTATGCGGTCGGAGCGGAAAGCGCAGCGATACAGGAAGCTGAGCTAAAGGCCAGGCAGGTCCAGCGCCTGCAGCCGGGGGAAGGCAGAGGAGGCGTACAGTGAAAGGAGACAGGAAGCTTCAGATCGGGGATCTGACCCTGGAGAACGGCCTGGTCCTCGGCCCTATGGCCGGGGTGACGGACCTGCCTTACCGCCTTCTGTGCAAGGAGCAGGGCTGCGGCATGATGGTGACGGAGATGGTCAGCGCCAAGGCGATCCTCTATAAAAATAAGAAGACAGAGATCCTGATGGAGATGCGCCCGGAGGAAGGGCCGGTGGCCGTCCAGCTTTTTGGGTCGGATCCGGATATCTTAGGGGGGATCGGAGCTCAGGTGGCGGAGGGGCCATGCGCCTGTATCGACTTAAATATGGGCTGCCCCGTCCCTAAGATCGTGAACAATGGGGAGGGATCGGCCCTGATGCGGGAACCGAAGAAGGTGGAGGCGATCCTCTCCTCCATGGTAAAGCAGATAAAGAAGCCGGTGACGGTGAAGATCCGAAAGGGCTTTGATGCCTCCCATGTTAATGCGGTGGAGATCGCCAAGATCGCGGAGAGCTGCGGTGTGGCGGCGGTGGCGGTCCACGGCCGGACCAGGGAGCAGTACTATGCCGGAAAGGCAGATTGGGAGATCATCCGCCAGGTGAAGGAGGCGGTGAAGATCCCGGTGATCGGGAACGGGGATGTCTGCACGCCCCAGGATGCAGAGCGGATCGTGGAGGAGACCGGCTGCGACGGGATCATGATCGCCAGAGGGGCCAGAGGAAACCCCTGGATCTTTTCCAGGATACTCCACTACATGAGGACAGGCGAGTTGCTCCCTGCCCCTGCGCTGGAGGAGATCAAGGCAGAGATCTTCCGCCACGGCAAGCTTTTGACAGAGCATAAAGGCGAGAGAACGGCCATGTGCCAGATGCGCAAGCATGTAGCTTGGTACACAGCAGGCTTTCCACATTCCTCCGCGCTCCGAGGCGAGATCAGCCAGATGGAGACCTTGGAGGAGCTGGAGAGACTTTTGGAAAATCGGTTGACGATCAGAGGACTTTAGGCTATAATACCTTGAACGCCAGTGGCGAGCCGCATATACAGCGGCATCATCTAGTATTTTTTATAAGGAAGGTATCAGTGACGATGGCAGAGAAGAAGAACATTTTGACTTATGCTGGTTTGAAACAGTATGAAGATGAGCTGCACAACCTGAAGGTATTTAAACGGCAGGAGGTAGCGCAGAAGATCAAGGAAGCAAGAGAACAGGGTGACTTATCTGAGAATGCCGAGTATGATGCTGCTAAGGACGAACAGAGAGATATCGAGCTTAGGATCGAAGAGCTGGAAAAGCTGCTAAAGAATGCCGAGGTCGTGGTAGAGGACGAGGTGGATCTGGATAAGATCAGCATCGGCTGTAAGGTCAAGGTCTACGATCTGGAATTTGCGGAGGAGATGGATTTTAAGATCGTGGGATCCACTGAGGCGAACAGCCTCCAGGGGCGCATCTCCAACGAGTCCCCCGTAGGCCATGCACTTCTGGGCAGACGGGTCGGCGACGTGGTGGATGTGGAGACCCAGGTGGGTGTGGTCCAGTACAAGGTGCTGGATATCCAGCGGGTGAGCTGAGGCCAGAGAGCAAGCTGGGCCAGAGGGCGAGCTTAGGTGCTTGTCCGGGGCAGAGCGCTGGGCCGGCAGTGGGTATCGTGCATAGAGTCTGCCTGTGGTCTGGCTGTGCATCGTATATGGGTCATCTGCATGCAGCCTGAAAGCGCGCTGTTTTGTGGCGCGAAGGGTCCGCAAGGATATATCGCCTCTGGAGGCCATATGGATAGGAAGATAACAGGATGAGATAGAGCGCATCCGTGCATCTGCCGGCAGAGCACGGATAGAGGAAGGGATGAGAAAGTGGCAGGAGAGGACCAGAATCAAAGGAAAGAACAGAGAAAGCCTCAGACAGAGGACTTGAACCATGTGCTCCAGGTGCGCCGGGAAAAGCTGGCTGAACTGCAGGCGGCGGGAAAGGACCCGTTTCAGATCACAAAGTATGATGTGACTGTCCACAGTGTGGAAGTAAAGGAAGATTACGATCATTTTGAGGGGAAGGAAGTATCCATCGCAGGCCGCATGATGTTCAAGCGGGTGATGGGCAAGGCCTCCTTCTGCAATGTACAGGATAAGGAAGGCAGCATCCAGGTCTATGTGGCCCGGGACAGCATCGGCGAGGATCCCTATAAGGACTTTAAGAAGATGGATATCGGCGATATCGTAGGCGTTAAGGGCACGGTCTTTACCACAAAGACCGGAGAGATCTCCATCCATGCCTCCAGCCTGACCCTGCTGACCAAGAGCCTCCAGGTGCTCCCGGAGAAGTTCCACGGCCTGACCGACACCGACATGCGCTATCGTCAGCGCTATGTGGACCTGATCATGAACCCGGAGGTAAAGGATACCTTCATCAAGCGGTCCCAGATCATCGGTGCGATCCGTCGGTATCTGGACGGACAGGGCTTTATGGAGGTGGAGACCCCCATGCTGGTGAGCAATGCAGGCGGCGCTGCGGCCCGTCCCTTTGTGACCCATTTTAATGCCTTAGATGAGGATGAGAAGCTTAGGATCTCTCTGGAATTATACTTAAAGCGTCTGATCGTAGGCGGCTTGGAGCGGGTCTATGAGATCGGGCGGGTGTTCCGCAATGAAGGCGTGGATACAAGACATAACCCGGAATTTACCCTGATGGAGCTGTATCAGGCCTATACCGATTACCACGGCATGATGGATCTTACAGAGGCTCTGTACCGCTATGTGGCCAAGGAGGTCTTAGGCACCACCACGATCACCTATCAGGGGACGGAGATGGACCTTGGAAAGCCTTTTGAGCGGATCACCATGGTGGATGCCGTGAAGAAGTACGCAGGCGTGGATTTTAAAGAGATCCACACCTTAGAGGAAGCCCGGGCAGCGGCTAAGGAGCACCATGTGGAGTTCGAGGAGCGGCACCAGAAGGGCGACATCTTAAACCGTTTCTTCGAGGATTTCGTGGAGGAGCATCTGATCCAGCCCATCTTTGTGATGGATCACCCCGTCGAGATCTCCCCGCTGACGAAAAAGAAGCCGGAGGATCCCGAGTATGTGGAACGTTTTGAGTTCTTCATGAACGGCTGGGAGCTGGCCAACGCCTATTCCGAGCTGAACGATCCCATCGATCAGCGTGAGCGGTTCGCCGCCCAGGAGGAGATGTTTGCCCAGGGTGACGAGGAGGCTAACCATACCGATGAGGACTTCATAAACGCCTTGATGGTGGGGATGCCCCCTACCGGCGGGATCGGATTTGGGATCGACCGGATGGTGATGCTGATGACGGACTCGGCGGCGATACGGGATGTTTTGCTGTTCCCGACGATGAAAACTTTGGGTAAAGAAAACCAGTAAAATCAAATGTTTGCGGTTAGAGGGAAGTAATTTCAGATTAGGCGGTATAGCCCCGATTACAAAGGTTGCACCGTCTTTTCGATGTCCTATGCGCCTTGCCGTTTGGGTTGCGTGGCAGAAAGGAAAATTGGGCTTGGTGTAAAATATTGTGTAAGCGAAATTCGACAAAGTCAAGAAGAGGTGTGATAAAAAGTGCATAGGCGGCGGGCCGAATCCCTTGGCCGCTTGGGATCCCGGCGTGCGAGGTGGTATGCACGCCGCAGGCGTGAATGCCGGCTCGTCTGCCGGGACATTCTACAGCCAGGGATTAGCCGGCAGCACGGTCGGAGAATATGATTTCCAGCTGGC
>CAJUSS010000136.1 GCA_910588895.1 uncultured Lachnospiraceae bacterium | reverse complement strand
ATGACCGCAGTCGTCTGTTAGGCGAGACTATGGCAGTATGAGCGCGTGCGGTGAGGCTGGGGAGGCGAAGGTGCGTATGGCCCCAGACTGGAAGGCGTACAGTGCGTATAGCCGGACTGGAGCGGTGTTAAGAAAGAGAGAGCGGCAGGTCGGCTCACCGTGTATCGGTGTCTGACCTGCCGCTTTGTCCGGCACGATCGAAACGTGTCTCCTCTCGGATCAATTTAAGATCATATCGGCGGCAACCTTTTGCAGCTTTGATGCAAGCTCCTGGTCCAGCTTTCCTAAGTAGGAGCAGTTTTCCGGAGATTCCTGGAAGACCAGCGCATAGGCGGTGCATGCAGCCAGATAGGTGCCGGCTACAGAAGGATGCACCCCATCCGCATCCCACAGATCGATATCGGGATATTCATCGGCACAGCGCATAAAGCCTATCCCTACAGGGATCAGCAGGCTGTCAAGCTCGTCGGCGATGGTCATATAGCTATCGGCCAGCTGGGACTGGATCTCCTCCCGGCCCTGCTTTTTCAGCCCGCTGGTGAGCCCGTTCTTGGGTGCCCAGGTCATCAAAAAGGTGGTCTGGGCGCCTGCGGCCCTGACCTTTTCATCCAGGATGCGGGCATATGGGTACATCTCCTTTTCCGCCTCGGAGGAGAGCGCCATGTTCATATTTTCCTGGAGGATCACAAAGTCCCACTTTTGCTCAGACAGCACTTTGTCCAGCTTGGCCCCGGTCGTATCCTCTGGGTCGGCAAACTGTTTTAAGGAATAGTAGGTTTGCGACAGTTCGTACACATCGCTCTTGTGGTCCTGGGCATCGATGATGTTGACGAACATCGTGGTGAAATTGTTATAGAAGGTATAGCTGTTTCCCACGAAAAGGATCTTTGGCCGCGGGGTGACAGCCGGATCCGGAGCTTTCCATTCCATCTGGGCCTGGAAATCCAGGGTCTCCGTTTTCGCGGTGTCAGTTGAGCAGCCGCCAAAGAGCACGGCGGTCAGTAGTATCACGGTCATCGTAAAGCCTTTTCTGTATCTCATTATTTATGCCCCCATTCTATCATGATCGAAATATAAGAAAACGCAGAAGCTGTTGATAACCAGGATCTATAAATGGTTGATCGGATATGCGCCTCCTTTTTATTGGATATTGTTTAAGATCGTGCTCCTTTAATCTCATTGTATACTATTTCTTAACGGTTTGTAAACACCTGTGGGAGAAAAATTTATAGGATCTGTACAGATCGCGGGCTTGTCTTTCTTTTTTTCAGATGCTATACTGACTGAAAAGGATCGGTCGGAGCAAGACGGCAGCAGAACGCTGGACTGTCATGAGGATAACTTGATCCAGGGACTGTACAGTCCAGGCGGTCTCGGGGACTTTTTGCAGAAACATCCTTCGTCGATCCTCGGTAAGGGACGTTGCTGACCGGTGGATAAGGAAATGGGAGTCCCATTATTTTGGGTGCGGCAGAGCAAGAGACACCAGAAAGGTATAAGAGATATGGACAGACAACAGGTATTTGATCATGTAAAACAGCGCTACGGCACCGTGCCGGATCACCCATGGGCGGATCAGAACGCGGTGCTGCGGCATAAAGAGAACAAGAAATGGTATGGCCTTATCATGGAGGTGGGACGGGATAAGCTGGGCCTGCCTGGTGACGGCCAGGTGGATATATTGAACGTGAAATGCGACCCCGTGCTCATCGGTTCCCTGCGCGCCCAGGAGGGTTTCCATCCGGCCTACCATATGAACAAGGAGCAGTGGATCAGTATCCGTCTGGACGGCAGCGCGCCGGCGGAAACGGTCAAAAGCCTGCTGGATCTGAGCTTTGCTGCGACGAAAGGGGCGGCTAAAGGAGTAAGGGATGGATCGGCTAAAGGTGCAGGGAAAGAAGGGAGAAAGATATCCCGTTTGAAGACCTAAAAAAGCTGCCGCGAGGTTTTCACCAAGCGGCAGCAGTTTTCTTATCCTTATGCCATCTTTTCCATGATCGAAGCGACCTTCTTGTACAGCGCCGCCTGGCGTCTTGTCTCGGCAGTTTCTGGCTCATAGATAAGGGAACTCTGATAGCGCACAAAAGCGGATAGATCCCCATCTGCATGATCGTGGACCGGAGGTCCATATGGCGTATACCAGGACTGCGGTTCAAGGCTTGCACGCGTTTCGCCGCCATAGTCTAAGTATTTTTTGTCCTCCTCCGAGAGGATCCCTTTACTTTGGAGAAAGTCTAAAAACCGATCATAGTCATCTTGTGACATGGCCTTTGGATCCCAGTTAGAGGAGAGATACGCAAGATCCTCTTCAGCCAGAGATCCGGCTGTTCTTGCTGCTGTAGGAGAGGTATCCTCCGCGGCCGGCGATGCCCCTCCCTTCGTGCGGTGATAGAAAAGATACCGTTCCAATTCACTCATATAGATACCGGCATTTTGCCTATACCCCGCATTGGCCAGGCTGGAAGCCCAGTCCTCATAGTACTGTTTAAGATCCATAGGTGTGTCCACATCCTGGTGGCTGCCAAGGGCCATCAGGGGTATCCCGCTGCTGGCTTTGACACGTTCATCGCCTTGCTGCGCCAGATGGACGCGTAAGGCAGTCAGCTCCGCAGGTGTGGCGTGGGACGCGTCCACATCATTTAAATGGATCTTTGTGGTAAAGCTTTTTCCGTGGATGTCCGTTCCTTCCACATACATGACCGGGTCTTCATCTGTAGAACTAAGATCATACTTCATGTGGAGCTCCTGTCCTGAGACCGGGCTGAACCCACTGTACAGATAACCCATCTTCAAAGTGCCATGATAGCCGCCTGTCGGAGCAGAGGATCCCTGTTCGTTTATCCCGCTCTGCCCGAAAGCGCTTTTCAGGCTGTTCTTGGAGCGGAGACGGACGGCATATCCTGCCGTTTTCTGTCCCGCATCTTGTAAACCGTATACACGCATTTTTTCTCCCTCGATAACGTTTTGATCGATCGTCATCGAACGGCGTGCTGCCGGAGATGGTATGGTCCCTCTGTCGTTCAGGACCATGTATGCTCTCTTATTCATAAGTCCGAGCATGTCATCTACGATCATCCTTACAGACCCATTTCCTATGCACCACGACCGTTCGTTTCTCTGCTGGACTGTCAAAAGTCCAGATCCATCCACATATCTGGTCTTACATAGCGCTCACCTCCTGGCTCCTGTCTTCTTT
The DNA here is from genome assembly GCA_910588895.1 of uncultured Lachnospiraceae bacterium. GTDB lineage: Bacteria > Bacillota > Clostridia > Lachnospirales > Lachnospiraceae > Caccovicinus. Next base: position 6,088 of record CAJUSS010000136.1, on the reverse strand, counting down.
TCCTGCCTCCTTTCGCATGGGATGATCGTTTGGGCTATTTTATCGCTGCGTACATAGTATAGCACGCCTGGAGTTTTCTGTCAATATAGATCTGTTCTTTTTTGCACCTGCCTGCCCCGCGCAAGGATATGCCACAAGAGCAGACAGAGGCCATAGATCCCGCATAGGCTGCAGATCTTGAGCGCGATCCCGATAAAGGACAGGGAGCGGCCAGGCTCCAGAGATAGAGGCCGCAAAAAAGGCATGAGGAGCTGCCACAGCTTTTGGTCTGTGATGCCGGAAAAGGTGATGAGCAGCACCGGCTTTCCGATCATCTCCAGCCCGTCCCAGACAAAGGGGACGCATCTGTACAGGGTGATCAGATGCCACATCGCCAGGAAGATCTCGCTGACCAAGATCCCCCATAGATAGGCCTTCATCCCCAGCCTGGGGATGCCCAGCAGGACGAAGACCAGGCGGAGGGCCAGGGCGCAGACGTTCTGGAGGAAGGTGGAGGAGGTCTTCCCTAAGCCGTTCAATATGCTGCCCAATGTGGTGGCCAGATACATAAAGGGGCAGAGCCAGCCCAAGACCCGTATGTACGCTCCGGCGGAAGGGTCGTGGAACACGCTGGTGCCCAGTTCCCGCCCATAAAGGCAGAAGACCCCGGTGCATAAGATCCCCATGTACAGGCTGTAGCGCAGGGCCATGGAGATCGACGCGGAGATCTGCCCGGTCTTTTTTTCTGCCTGTGCCTGGGCTACCGTGGGCAGGAGAAGGACCGCGATGGAATTGGTGATGGCGGAGGGGAACAGGATAAAAGGCATGGCCATCCCGGTCAGCACGCCGTAGACCGAGAAGGCATCCCGGTCGCTCAAGCCATACATGATCAGCCGGTTGGGGATCCAGATCGCCTCAGCGCTGGCTAAGAGATTGAGGATCAGCCGGTTCCCCATGAGAGGGAGAGCCAGGGCCAGGAGCGGGAGCATGTCGGAAAATGTGCCCGCCTTTGGCGTGCCGGCCCTTCCCCTGGTCCCTGCAGGCGGCCAGAGCAGCAGGCAGAGGAGGGTAAAGGCGGCGGAAGCGGCCTCTCCGATCAGATGGCCGTAGACCGCCAGGGAGACGGTGACCGGGCGGCCCTGGATGGTCATGGCCTGCACGATCAAAAAGACGGCTCCCATGCGGACGAGCTGCTCGGCCACCTGAGAAAAGGCAGGTACACTGGAGCGCTGCATGCCATAGTAATATCCGTTGATACAGGCATGGAGGGCCGCAAAGGGGACCGACAGGGCGATGATCAGGAGATAGGGCGCACAGCGGGGTTCCAGAAGGAGGTAGCTGGCGATAAAGTCAGAGCCTTTCCATATCCCCGCTGCCAGACCTAGAGAGAGGGCAAGGGACAGCGAAAGGCCGGTGAGGAAGACGGAGCGCCCCCTTTTCTGATCCGCCGCCACATGCTGGGACAGCGCGGTCTGGATCGACCCGGCGCATACGGCAAAGCAGATCCCGAAGACCGGATGGATCATGCTGTAGATGCCAAGCCCTTCTGCCCCGATGGTCCTGGACATAAAGATACGGTAGAAAAAGCCAAGGATCCGGCATAAGAACCCGGTCCCTGTAAGGAGCAGGGTCCCGGTGAGGAAAGCGCGTTTTTTGGGGGACAGGGAGGATAAAGCCTGGTTCATGGCGACTCCAAAGATGCGTGATCACCATAAATCTATGATAAGGCATAGAAGGATAGAACACAGGTTGCCATCCACACCCACGCCGGTCGTTGTATAGGTGCAGACGCAAGATAGGTCACTCCACAGCCATTTTTCCCTGCTCCTGGTTGCACAAAGCCGTCAAACCCGATATAATGGAACTATGGCCCGAAAGGGCATGGATCTGAACGGGAAATAGGATCCAGGTACGAAAAAGACCGGGCGGGACCTGGTCAAGGAGGATGGACAGGATGAAAGCTGAGTACATAAGCCGGGCAGAGGCGCTCTGCAGAGCCGGGGAACAGAGGAGGATCATCGATGTGGTCCTGGATATACCAGAGGAGGAGAGGGAGTATGAAAAGCTGGCCCCCTTCCTTTCGACCTATCTCCTCTACGCACTCCACGGGAATTTTGAGGTGGAGGATCTGGTCCAGGAGGAGCAGGGATGCGTGATGATCCCGGAATGGAAGGTGGCGGTCAGTCCCAAGGTGGGGCAGGTGTCCCACCAGAGCGTGGTCCTGCATTTTTATCTGTATTTCCCGGAGTGGGGCAGGACGGTCTATGAGTGCTCCGCCGGGATGGGGAACGACCTGAAACAGGCCTTTGGGATGGCCGTGTCCTCGTTTTTGTTCTCCATAATGGACGGGATCGGCGCTATGGTGGACAAGGACAGTCCCCGCCTGATCGAAACGGAGTTTGCAGGAAAGCCGCACAAGTTCGAGGTCTATCTGAGCAATATCGTAGGCATGGGCCAGTCCCCGCGCACAGCCCCGGATATCTACTGGGAAGCGTTAAAGGAAGATATCATGGAGCGGCTGGGGAACCAGACCTTCTGTTTCGTGAAGATCTACGGGGCAAAGGGAATTGGACAGGTCACCGGGGAATGCCGGATCGATGATGTGAAGAGCGATGTGCTGAGCGCCAAGGTAGCGGAGCTGGTCAAGGATTGGGATGTGGGGCAGTTCGCCTCCCATAAACAGTTCATCTTGATCTGCCAGAAGGAGGAGACCCTCCTGCCTTATCCCTATAGCGGGCCGGAGGGCCAGGAGCGCTTCCGGGAGGCCGTCTTAAAGGCGGCGGTCATGTTCCACGAGGCGGATACCCAGGAGCTGTACGACTCCTTGAGCACAAGGCTTGCCCAGGAGATCGGGGATGTGACCCTGGCCCAGGAATGCTGTGCCTTCCTGCCGGAGCTCTGCGCCCAGAACGCGTTCGAGGAGGTCTCCTACAGCGAGACCCTAAAGATCGTGAGAGGGGAGGCGGCCGCGGTGACCTGTTATAAGTCCCAGCTGGCCGATCATCGGCCTATGTGGGATGTATTGTCTACCGCCTTCCAGGAGAGGATATTTGGCGAGGACACCGATAAGATCTACGAGGAATATATCTCGGTCAGTTCCACCTATGACGTGATCCGAAGGGCGCAGGAGAAGGGGAGCCGGCTGGATAAGCTCCGGCTCACCTCGCTTTTGTGCCGGGTAGGGGATAGCTTTGAGATCCGGTAGAGCCATCCTGGGCGGTGTGCGCCGGGAGGGTCGCAGAGGGCTGAGAGAGACAGCAGGAGGAGGAAAAGGAGCTGTGGCACAGATCTTCCGTTTTTTATATGACCAGACCCGCTGTATGGGCTGCAATGCCTGCCAGATGGCCTGCAAGGATAAAAATGACTTGGAGGCCGGGCTGTTCTTCCGACGGGTGGAGACGCTCCGGTATGAGGAAGGGGGCAGAGAGATCTTCGCCCATTATTCCGGAGCCTGCAGCCATTGCCGGGAGGCCGCCTGTGTCAAGGCCTGTCCTGTGGGCGCTATGGTCCATATGGAGGACGGGAGCGTAAGGCAGGCGGATGGTCTGTGCATCGGCTGCGGCGCCTGTACCTGGGCCTGTCCTTATGGCGCGGTAAGCCTGAGCCATAAGCTGGGCGTCGCCAGGAAATGTGATTCCTGCATAGATCTCCGGCGTGCGGGGAAGGCTCCGGCCTGCGTGGATGCCTGTCCTACCCATTGCCTCACCTTTGAGGAGGTGGAGGAGATGGACGGAACAGAGGACCAGGCGCTAAAGGAGATAGGGACCAAAAGAGCGGAGGCCGGAGTGGGACAGGCTGCCGCCAGGAGGCGCTACGGAGAACCCCGGCTGCCCTTCCTCCCGGATCCGGCGGTCACAAAGCCTGCACTGCGCATCCGGAAGAAAGGGGAGGACCTGGGATGAAAAGGCGTTTTGTCATACTGGGAAATGGGATCGCGGGGTTCTCAGCCGCCCGGGAGATCCGAAGGCTGGGGGAGGAGGATGAGATCTGGATCGTTTCCGGGGAACGATATCCCGCCTACCGGCGGCCTCTGCTCAGCAAGACCTGTCTGAAAGATCTAAAAAGGGAAGATATCCAGATCGTGGAGGATAGCTGGTATAAAGAAGCACATATCCGGCAGCTCCTGGGTCGGCAGATCGCCAGGATAGAGGCGGACGAGAAGCAGGTCCGCCTTTCGGATGGCCATACGATCGGCTATGACGCCTGTATCTATGCCCTGGGAGCAGAAAATGTGCTCCCGCCCTTCTGCAGGAGAGACCTGCCGGCTGTGTGCGTCCCGTCCAAAGCTGCGCAGGCGGACCGTTTGGCCGGGGAGTGGACCGCGAGGAAAGGCATCTTCACCATCCGGACCATGGAGGATATCCGAAGGCTGAAAAAGCGTCTGCTCCTGTCGGAAAAAGCGGTGGTGATCGGAGGAGGATCGATCGGTCTGGAGATCGCCTGGGAGATGCTGCAGATGGGCGTCCAGGTGACCATCCTGGAAGGCGGGCCTTGGCTGATGGGAAGGCTCTTAGATGGGGAGTCCGCCCACATGCTGGCCGGCCACATAGAAAAGAAGGGGATCTCGGTATACACGAACGTCCAGGTGGAGAGCCTTACCAAAGAAGGTGCGGTCACCGGCGTATCGCTGGCAGACGGAAGGCATCTTGCGGCTGATCTGGTGGTGGTGTGCTGCGGGACCCGGGCCCATGTAGAGCTTGCAAAGGAGGCCAAGATCGCCTGTGACAAAGGCGTTTTGGTAGATGACTTTATGCAGACCCGCCGGCCAGACATCTACGGGGCCGGAGACTGCATCCAGTGGCGGGGGGCGATCACCGGGCTGTGGGGCTTTGCCTTGGCATCGGGAAGGCTGGCCGGGTACAATGCCGCTGTTCCAAGAGAAAAAAGAGAACGTCTATCCTATGCGCCGTATCCGCTCCTTTTCAACGGGATGGGGATCAGCCTGTCCGTCATGGGGGATGTGCAGACAGGTGAAGGCACCCATAGAGCGCCAAAGAGCGGGCAGCAAGGAAGGGGAGGACCGGACGGGCAGACGCTGGAGGGCCGCGTTTCAGAGAGCGGCCGATTTTTGGTCGATCACCATGACGGAGAGGATATACGATACGAAAAGTATTTTTATCAGGATGGGCAGCTTACCGGCGCGGTCCTTATAGGCGATCTGTCCCGTATGGAGGAGATACGGCAGATGCTTGCCGCGCGATCCATAAGAGATACCAGAAAGAGGCGATAGAAGATATGGGATATGACAGAAGAAGAGAGTGGACCCTTCTCTCCATCTACCAGACCTACGCACAGTTTTTCGCGGACCGCGGCCGCGGCATAGCGGTCTGCAAAGGTTTTACAGACTGGAAGGAGCATCCTCCCCGGGAGTGGGAACTGGAATACGACCACCTCTTTCGAGGGACCGACGGGGACAGGAAGATCTGGCCCTGGGCTTCTGCCTGCAAGGACGAGCAGGTGCTGCTGGATAGGACCACCCTTGCGGTCATCCAGACCTATCATAGATGGGGCTATGTGCCCGTGCGCATGGAGGGGAACCCGCCGGACTATCTGGGGGAGCTGCTCCGTTTTCTTGCGTACATGACGGCAGCTCTCTGCCACTGCTTTGGCGGGGGAGCGGACCGCATGCCAGAGGGCGCGGGGGGCGCAGAGCAGACGAAAAGAGAAAAGGAGGCGGGATCTGGGGAGGGGCTCATCCTGGGGGAGGAGGACTGGGGGGCGCTTTTGCAGGCCCGGGAGGACTTCATCCAGTACTATGTCCTGGATACGGCCAAGGCGGTGCGAGACAGCGTAAAGGGCCACACCGCCTTTAAAGGCCTGGAGCGCTGGCTGGAGCGTTTGCTGCAGGTCCTGGCAGAGGAGGATCTGGCATTTTTAGAAGACGGGGACAGAGGAGACGGCCTCGTCCGCCTTATCCCGAAAGAGGAGGACAAGATCCGCAAGGCTCTGGAGCCGGATATCCTCCTTGTGCTGGAAAAGGGGAGACATCCTCAGATCCCAGACCAGCCGCCCAGAAAGATCCCCACAGGAGGGATCAATAACTGCGGCGGGATCTGCGTGATCCGTCCCACGGTCCAGGAGGGCTGCATGCTCAAGATCGACTCGGATG
>CAJUSS010000135.1 GCA_910588895.1 uncultured Lachnospiraceae bacterium | reverse complement strand
ACAATATCGCCAATGTGAACAATTATGGCTTTAAGCCGAAGACAGCCGCCTTCACCGATCTGATCCAGTTCAATCTGAACGATTCGGAGACCGCGGTGACCGAGCTCCAGTCCGGGAATGGCGTGCGGATGCAGAGGACCTACAGCAATTACGATGTAGACGCCTTCCACTCCACGGGCCAGCCCCTTGATTTTGCCGTCTCGGAGAACAATGCTTTCTTTATGGTACGGGACGTGGCCACCGGGCAGATCTCCTATACCAGGAGCGGTCGTTTCCATCGCGGGGAGATCGGGGATGAAGAAGGCTTTTACCTGCTGACCGATGGGGGAAAGCTGGTCTTGGATCAAAACGGAGAGCCCTTAAAGGCAGATACGCCGGATATCGAGCGGATCATCGAGATGATGCAGGAGGATTACGAGCCGGAGGAAGTGGAAGAGGAGGACGAGGAGGATGAGGATGAGGACGCGCCAAAGCTCAGTCTCTATACCTTTTCGAATCCCAGCCGCCTCTTGAGCGTAGGTGATAATGAGTTTGAAGCACCTGAGGATATGCAGCCGATCCTGATCGAGAACGGCAGCATCGTTTCCGGTGCGCTGGAGGCCTCTGGCACGGATCTGGGCCAGGAGCTGGTCCGGATGATCGAATGCCAGCGTGCTTATTCCTATGCATTGAAGATGGTGGTCACGGCAGATGAGATCGAGAGCACCATAAACGGTCTGCGGGGCTGATGATCCAGATGCTCAGATGATCCGGACCTTGAGCGTTCCGGGTCTTAAGTGAGGCTCTGGAAAGATCTCCCCCAGTACCACATGATAGAATGTGAGGATATGAGATGGGCAAAAAATTGACGAGTTATGAAGACATGAACCTCCAGGAACTGGATGTGATGAAGGAGATCAGCAGCATCGGCACCAGCCATGCGGCCACCGCACTCTCCAAGCTCCTCCAGAAAGAAGTCCGCATCAGCATCCCGAACGTGAGCATCTTAGGCTTTGACGAGGCCGTATCCCGTATGGGTGAGATCGAGGAGCTGGTGGCAGCCACCCTGGTCCAGATGTCCAATGAAGTGAGCGGCCTGATGCTGTTCATCTTTAAGCTGGACTTAGCCAATGCCATCCTGGGCAAGCTGATCGAACAGCGCTACGCCTCCTTTGAGGATATGGATGAGATGGCCTATTCCGCGCTGGAGGAGATCGGGAACATCATCATCTGTTCCTATGTGAACGCCTTTACGCAGCTGGTGGGAGTGGAGATCGATCTGTCCGTACCCAGCTCCACCGTGAACATGCTGGGCGGCATATTGACCGTCCCTATAGCGGAATATGGTTATGTGACCGATAAATTGATGTATATCAATGCGGAGTTTATCATGGATGGTGAGAAGCTGTCCGACGGGCTGTTGATGCTCCCTGATATAGGGTCCCTTAACAGTATCTTAGAGAAACTAGGTGTTTCATAATGGCAAATGCATCTTTAAAGGTAGGTATCGGCGATATGAAATTTGCCAGGGGCGACAGTGAGGTCATCACCTATGCCCTTGGCTCATGCATCGGGATCACGTTTTACGATCCTGCTATCAAGCTGGGCGCTCTTTTGCATATCATGCTCCCCACGAGGACGGACCCGAAGGACCCGAAGGTCTTTAAGTATGCGGATACCGGCATAAAGGAGACGATCCGGAAGCTTACCGCTTTCGGTATGGTAAAGAGTCGGACCATCGTAAAGATAGCAGGCGGCGCCAAGATGTTCGAGATGAAGGGGAGTTCGGATTTCGGGAACATCGGCCAGCGGAACGCGGCTATGGTAAAGAAGATCTTGATGGAAGAGAGACTGCGCATCTCGGCCGAGGATACAGGCGGTGCTTATGCGAGGACGATGCTGATCAACGTGGCCAATGGCGACGTCGTGATCCGTACGGTAGGGAAACCAGAAAAACATCTGTAGGAGCTGGCACTGGGAGACTGCGAAGTGCGTATCGTGGGGGGATATGGGGCCGATAAAGCGGATAGGCATCATGCCAAACGGCATTGCTGTGAGCAGCAGCGATAAAGTTGCTGCGCATATAGGCAGGCCATATGCTGCAGATAGACCGCGAGGGGAACGTTCAGGGACCTGGACGATCGCCGCGAAGAGATTGGGAGAGGAGAGAGCATGAAAGTGGATAAAGAGAAAGAGGGGATCCTCCTTGAATCGGGAACAAATGAGATCGAGATCATGAAGTTCACGATCCAGGGAGAATTCTATGGGATCAACGTAGCGAAAGTCAAGGAGATCATGATGGCCGCAAAGGTCAAAGCCATGCCACATGCTCATCCGGCAGTAGAGGGGATATTCAAACCCAGAGATACTCTGATCACGGTCATCGATCTGGGCTATTATCTGACCAATGACTATCTGGAGCATGGATCTAGAGACCTGTTCATCGTTACCAATTTTAATAAGATGACGGTCGCTTTCCGTGTCCAGAGCATCGAGGGCATCAGCCGTATCTCCTGGAAGGACATCCAGAAGCCGGATAAGACCCTGACCCACGGGGAAGAGGGCGTTGCCACCGGTATCGCACAGTGCGCCGGTGAGCTGGTCACGATCCTTGATTTCGAGGCGATCGTGGCGGAGATCGCACCGGAGACCAGCATCCAGATGTCTGAGGTAGAGCAGATGGGCGACCGGTCACTCTGTAACGATCCGCTGGTCATCGCCGAGGATTCCATCCTCTTACAGAAGATGATCAACGACGCTCTGGAAAGAGCCGGGTTCACGAACATCATGAATTTCAACAACGGTCAGGAGGCTTGGGACTACTTACACTCCATCCACAATGATTCCGATCTTTACGATAAGGTGAACCTGATCGTCACTGATATCGAGATGCCGGAGATGGACGGCCACCGTCTGACCAAGCTGGTCAAGGACGATCCAAGGCTCAAGCATCTCCCGGTGGTCATCTTCTCATCGCTCATCAATGAGCAGATGCGGATCAAGGGCGAGTCACTGGGCGCCGACGAACAGCTGACCAAGCCGGAGATCGGCAATCTGGTCCATGTGATCGACAGGCTCCTGGAGCGGTTCCACGAGAAGGTCAAAAGATTGGACGAGTGAGCAGGACTATGAAAAAAGAGATCATCGGAGCTATATTTGCTCTTGCGGCGGCCGCCGCCATAGCGTCTTTTCCGGCGCAGGCTGCGGAAGGCTGGGATAGATCAGAAGATGGAAAGTATTGGATGTACTACAATGCCTGGGATCAGCCGGTCGAGGATGAATGGATCGAGGTGGGCGGAAAGACCTATTATCTGGACACCAAGGGCTACATGAAGACCGGGTGGGTGGCCGACAAGGAGAGCGGCAAAAAGTACTATATGGGCGAGGATGGCGCCATGTGTTTTAATATCTTTGCCCCGGACGGCCGCTATGTAGGCCATGACGGCGCACAGGTAGACGCCTACGACAAATACCGGAAGGCGGCAAAGGCAGAGGCATCCAAGGCAGTGAAAGCGGCCGGAAAGAACAAGAAGAAGTCCGGCAAGTCCGGCGCGGCAGGAGGAGCCGCCGGTACGACCGGCGGCGTGCAGACCCAGCCATATTTTGCGATGATGGACTTGAATCAGGACGGCTACCGCGATCTGGTGGTCATGGAAGGCCCTGTGGAGGCCGCTGGCGGCTTCTTTGGGTCCGCAGGCAGCGGATATCCGGCTGTAGGCGCTGCGGGGCTCCAGGGGGCGTCCTCCTGGTCCCTGGGCGGCTGTCTGGTGGAAGTGGCGGTCTGGAGCCCTGAGGAAGAGAAATTCCAGCTTGCCGCTGAATTTGACACTGCAGATACAGCAGAGCACAGTACATTGTACAGGGATCTGGATGGCGGCGGTGTCTGGCTGGAGATCGCCGATCCAAACGGCGATCTGCGCCTGTTCCAGATGGAGTATGATTCCACTGTATTTGAGAACGTCTGGAGCTTCACCATGGACTTAGATGACTGGGGCGGTGCATCCTACCGTGTAAACGGTGACGAGGAGGACCGGGATGTCTGGGAGCAGTACATCGCCCAGGCGAGGACGCGCAGAGGGAACGCTCCTGTGACCGGCTACCTGCCAGTCAGCGACGAAAACCTGGCGGCCCAGGTGGATGTCCTGCTGACGGAAGAAGAGTGGAAGATGATGTGGTAGGAGACCGCGAGGGACGTAGAGAGGCAAAGAAAACACAGAGCGAAAAGAGCGACCGCATAAAACCTTAGGATGACAGGTTTTGTGCGGTCGCTCCATTACGCTTATAATTTATGCCGCGGACTCTCCCGTACCTTATTGCAGGCCTTGATCAGCTCTGTCAGCATGAAGATCTTATACTTGCTCTCGTAGTAGCTGAGGATCGGGGACAGGGAATCCTTCCGTGTGACCACATATTTGGAAGGAAGCCCGGTCAGGGCCAGGGCGTAGACATCCGCCGTACACCGCTTGCACTTGCAGACATCATACTGCTCCTGGAAGCTGGCTACGTCCTGACGGAGCATCAGCTGCTCCATCACGTTGACGAAGCGGTACTCTCCGGTCTGCAGATTGCTGCTCATCTGGCTCTTGGGGATGATCGCGTGATGGGTCTGCCCTACCGGGCTCACCGGCGGGCTCATCCCATCTGTCTGGGGAGCAGGCGCGGCGTCCTGCCCGTTTCCGTCGGCCGCTTTCGCGCCTCCGTTTTCAGCACTGCTATTTTCAGCCGCTCCAGCGCCGCCATTTTCGACCGTGGACCCTGTGCCGGTCCCGCTGGCAGATGCCTGCTTGTTTTCGCTCTCTGTATCTTCTTTCAATTCCTTGGAAAGATTGCTCAAGATCTCCTGCGATAAACGGTCGTTCAAGCTGCCCTCGTCCACGACTGTGACCTTCGGAGCTGCCGTGGTGTGCGCTTGTGCCTGTGCATCTCCCGCTTTCTCCTGGGCGGCTTCTGCAGAAGGCGCTGCGGCGTTCCCGTTTGCCGGGGCCTCCACCTCGGGAGACGCGCCATTGGTCAAGAGATCCATGACATGTGAAGTCTTGTTGGTTTTTTTAGCCATTTTGTGTTTCCTCCTTTAAATGGATATCCAGCGCGATCTCATCAAGAAATGCCAGATAATCCTTCACCGCTGCCGAGCGGGAATTATATGAAAAAATGCTCTCGCCATGGGCTGGGGCCTCGGCCACCGCGACCCCGGAGCGGATCTTCGTCTGGAATACCTTTGTGTTGATCTGACTGGCCAGCTGCTGGGCCATCTCCAGCACATCCCGGGACAAGAGGGTCCGGGCGTTAAAGCGGTTCAGCAAGATCCCCAGGACCTTTAAGTCAGGGTTCACTCTCTCCTGCACCGATTCGATCGTCTCCTTTAGCTGGGCCAGCCCCACCAGGCTCAGGATATCGGAAGCCATGGGGATGATCAGGAAATCGGAGACAGAATATGCATTGACCGTCAACAGGTTCAAGGCGGGCGGAGTGTCGATGACCACATAGTCATACTGATCGAGGATGGGAGCGATCGCGTTCTTTAAGATATATTCCCGGCTGGTCTGGACCTTTTCCAGGCCGCTGCTGCTTAAGGAAATGTCTGAGATCAGCAGGTCGCCGTAGTCACTCTTAAAAAGCGCTTCCTGTGCAGGGACCGTACCCTTCAGCACATCCAGCACCGTATAGCGGTGGTCATTGCCCGAGCCGAGACAGAAGCCTAAGTTCCCCTGGGGATCCAAGTCGATCCCTAAGACCTTCCTGCCTGCCAGGGCGATCCCGGAGGCCAATGCCGCGGCTGTAGTGGTCTTGCCCACTCCGCCCTTCTGGTTTGAAACTGTGATTATAGTAGACAAAGCTGTACCTCCAATGCAAAAAAGTAAAAATGATTTTTTCAGATATTATCTTTATTATATAATATGTCGATAAATAAGTATAGATTAAAAAATGATTTTTTTCAAGGTATTTACAGTATGGGCTGCGGCCCGTGCGTGCGTAGGAGCTGTATATCACCGTGTACTGTTTTGTATCGTTCTCCTGCAGTTTTGTCCATTTATCAGGAAGACGGACCGGCTGGATCGGACGGAGCAGATAAAAGGCGTATGGTATACGATCCTGACAGATAAGGGCCGGTGGCAGAAGGAGCTGCGACAGGCGGCCCCTAAGCTGATACATGTGCGGACCACAGCCCGTATGTTGAAAGAAAGGAGATAAAGACATTGGCAAGTTTATCATCATCTTCGGTGTCCAGCTCGACCAGCAGTCTGGGCAATACATCCTTAAGAGGCTTCGGCGGTATGGTGTCCGGCATCGACCGTGATTCCCTCGTAGAGCAGATGACCTTAGGCACCAGGACTAAGATCGCGAACCAGAAGAAACAATATACCAAGCTCCAGTGGAAGCAGGAGGCGTATCGGAGCTTGAGCGATAAGATCATCGACTGGCAGGATAAGTATGCCAGCTATTCCTCCAGCAGCAGCTTGAAGGATTCCTATACATTCGCGAAGAATGTGATCACCTTACATGGGAAAGAGGAGTCCACCCAGTTTGTCAAGGCCACAGGGACGTCACAGTTTGTGGATAATGTGGCGATCACTGGGGTGAAGCAGCTGGCTACCTCTTCCGCGCAGCAGTCGGGCAAGCATGTGAGCGCTGCCGGACTGCAGACCGGATTGAAGGATCTAGATCAGCCCTTCTATTCCTCGAAGCTGGAAGGCACGAAGCTCACCTTTGGTACCGAATCCTTTCAGGATGGTAAGTTTGTAGGCTATGTGAACACAGCGACCTTTACATTACCCAGCAGCTATACTGTAAAAAATGCAGACGGCACCACCACCACAAAGACGATCGATTACTGCCCCACCAAGGCAGATGGGACCTTGGACGAAGATAAGATGGCGGAGATCGCAAAACAGCTGACAGAAGCTTTGGACCAGGCCGATCTTAAAGCAGGTGATGTGGCGATCTCCGGGCATCTCAGCTTTGAATATGACACAACAGCCAAGAGGATCACGCTCAAGGCGGATGAAGAGCTTGAAAAAAGCGGTGTCAAGATCGATCACCTTTCCTCCGCTCTGGATGCTTTAGGCTATAAGGCTCCACAGGTGGATGATGCTGCAAAGGGGAAAGGGATCGGTCTGTCTGCAGATAACTTAAGCTCACTTGAGACAGGCGAGACATTTGCGCAGAGTGCGGTCTCAGAGTCGACCGCTCTGGATTATATGACCGGGAAAAAGCTCACCTTTAAATACGACGGCAGCCAGAAGGATATCACCATGATCACGGATGCGGAAAAAGAGATCATGAAGGATCCGGCGAAGCTGGAGGAAGCGCTCAAAGGGCAGATCGGTCAGGCTAAACTGGATGAGCTGAAGGCAAATGGGAGCGATCTGCAGATGGAGTATCTGAAGAACAATCTCCAGAAACGTCTGGACCAGGCCTTCGGCAAGAATGCTGTCACAGCAGAGGTCAGCGCAGATGGCCTGACCTTTAAGACGAAGGATGATTCTACCGCTTCCATCACCTCCAATAACAATGATATGCTGCGGAACTTAGGTCTCCAGAACGGCGCTTCCACCAAGGTGAACTTGAACGGTACCTTGAACCAGGCAGCGTTCGGAGGGAGCTATGGTGCGGACGATCCGTTAGACCTCACGATCAATGGCGTGAAGATCGAAGGCTTGACCGGGAAGAGTACGATCAGCGATATCTTATCGAAGATCAACGCCAACAAAGATGTGGGTGTGAAAGCTACGTATGTGGAGTCCACAGGCCGGTTCATGCTGGTATCCTCTGAGACAGGGGCCGGGAGACAGATCACCCTGGATTCCGATCTGGCGAAGGATCTTTTTGGAGAGAAGGATGCTGCCGGAAATCATCAAGAGGGCGCAGGCTTCACAGAGGGTCAGAATGCGATCATCGATGTCAGCTATGGCAATGGTACTACCGTTACATTAAACCGCGCCTCCAACACCTTTGATCTGGAGGGCTTGAACGTTACCGTGTCCGGTGTGTTCGGCGGTGAATGGATCGAGGGGGACGATCTTGACGGGAAGTCAGTAGCTGATCTCCAGTCTAAATACGGTGCGGAGAATGTAGTGCTGAATGATGACGGCAGCGTAGCAAAGGTCTGGAACGCGAATTCTTCCAGTGCGGTCACCTTCAGCGCAAAAGCCGACGTAGACGGCGTGACAGAGAAGGTCAAGAGCTTTATCGAAGATTTCAATGCCTTGGTCACCGAGATCAATAAGCAGATCACCACCCGTCCGGACAGTGATTATGAGCCGCTGACCGATGAGCAAAGGGATGAGATGGATGAAACCTCCATCGAGAACTGGGAGAAGAAAGCAAAGGAAGGCCTTTTATATGGCGATTCCACGGTCCGTGATCTGAGTACCGATGTACAGAGTATCTTTGTCAAGATGATGAACAATGGGGCCAGCTACGAGGACTTAAAGAAGATCGGGATCACCTATTCCGAGGATTACACTGACGGCGGGACCCTTGTCTTTGACGAGGCTACCTTCCGTTCCGCTATGGAGAGCGATCCGGACCTGGTTTCCAATATCTTTACTGGCGGCGGAGATGTGTCCAAGGGGATGATCGATACCATCTACGATACTCTGTCACCCTATGCGACCCGGTATGCATCGGATAATAACGGAAAGTCTTACGGATCCCTGATCGATATCGCCGGTTCGGAGAAGAAACCGACCACACTGATCAAGAACCAGATCTATGAGCAGTTAAAGCAGATGCAGCAGACGATCGACAGCTTAAAAGACCAGTTATCCACGGAAGAGCAGCGCTACATCAATCAGTTCACTACCATGGAGACCTTGATCAATAAGTTCAACAGTCAGTCCAGTTATCTGTCTCAGCTGACCGGCTGATCCTGAGAGGATATCAGGGAACACCATTTAGTTTAAAAAGACCGATCGATAAGATCCCCGCTGCTGCCTTGACATTGCAAGACCTGCATGCCAAGGGGCAGCGGGCAAAAAAAGATGAAAGAGCAGGATATCCTTTGCCGCTTTTACAGGAGCATGCAACCGGATGGCAGATTTCATTACATTATAGTTAGGAAGGGATCAGATGAACGGATACAGTCAGTATAAAGAAAAAAGTATTTATTCCATGTCAGGCCCGGAGCTGCTGCTCCTCTTGTTCGACGAGATGATCAAACGTCTGACAAGAGCGGAGCATGCGCTGAAAGATAAAGATTATGATGATTATGAGGATTGCTTAAGGCGTGTGACCAGGATCGTGCGGTATCTGATCGATATCCTGGATATGCAGTATCCGATCAGTTGGGACCTTAGGCGGATCTACGATTACCTGATCTACGATCTTGGCCTGGTACGGGCTGGCAGAGAGAGACGGATGGATGAGATCGGGCGTATCCGCCATATCCTTTCGGAACTCAGAGAAGCCTTTGACGGGGCCAGCAGGAAGGTGAACGATACCCATATGGTAAAGGATAAAGCTGTGCGGGGGTAGATCGTGGTGAGTCAAGAGAGCAGCTAGCCGATGGGCAGAACGTGAGCCGAAGCAGTGCAAAGAAAGGTGGGCACAGATGGCAT
>CAJUSS010000134.1 GCA_910588895.1 uncultured Lachnospiraceae bacterium | reverse complement strand
CTATATCCTTAGGCGGTCATGGACGTTTTTATTTTACCACAGAAATCTCTAAATTTTCTAAAAAGATAGGAGGAGATCTCCAGTTCTTTTAGAGAAATATGTGGTATGCTCAGAACGTGAAAAGGAGTAAAAAAGGATAGATAGAGGGAGGTTACAAGGCGATGATGTTTTTATTATCCGCAAAAAGAGGAGACGGGTCCAGGAGGAAGGGAACAGGGGGCATAAGAGGACGGCTGCGCCCGGCGGTCCTCCTGTGCACAGCTTTGTTGGCATCCGTTCTCCTGACCGGATGTGGGACGGGAGCGTCAGAGCAGGCGGGCGCAGGGGGCGGCGTGAGCAAAACAGAGGGCGCAGGGGGGAGCGGACAGGACCCGGCTGCGGTGCCGAAGGGCCGTTACCGGGAGGTGGCGATCCCCATTCCAGAGGAGATGAAGGGGGTCGTGTGCGAGCTTTTTAAAGGCCCGGATGGCATCCTGGAGCTGGTGCTCATTTCGGTGGGCGAGGATGGGGAGTTTGACGGTTTCCGCCATTATACCTATCCGTTGAACGGAGAAGGGGGCTGGGTGGAGGAGTTGGATCAGTGGGGCGACAAAGTCATCCAAAAGGCCGGGATCGATCTGAGCCATGTCTGTTACGGTGCAGATGGGCACTATTATCTCTGCGGGATCGATGGGGAGCTGAACGCTCATCTTTTTCAGGTGGGTGAGGATGGAACTGCGGTGGAGCTTTTAGAGGATGTCCTCTGCCCGGATCGGGATGGAGCGGACGGTATCATCCCGGATAAGATCGCAGTGAACGGCAAAGGGCAGATCCTCCTGTCAACCTATAAAAAGGCCTATGTGTATACGCCGGAGGGGGAGGAGCTCTTTCAGTTTGATCAGGATTTTTCCCACAGCAGCGATGCCCGGTCGATCCTGTTTGATGAGGAGGAGTATGTCACCTTTTATGAAGGGGACATCGTCCGTTACAGTCTGGCAGACGGGAGGCTGACGGAGAGGATCGTTTATGAGGATATCATCCTGGATGGGGACAGCTTAGGCTGCCTGGAAGCGGATGGGGAGGGGGGCATCTACATCACCGATGCCAACGGATGCTCCCATATCAACCGGGGAGGGACCCTTTGGGAACGGCTGATCGACGGGAGGCTGACCACCATGCGGTATCAGGACTTATCCTTAATAGGATGGATCGCAGGGGAGCAGGGCGATTTTTACGGTCTTTTTTCAAAGGTCTGGCAGGATGAGATCCAGATGTACCATTACGTTTACGATCCGGAGCTGTTGGCGGTCCCTCCGGTCACATTGACGGTCTATTCGCTGGAAAACTTTTCCTCGGTCCAGCAGGCGGCAGCCCTGTTCCAGCAGCAGCACCCGGATATCCTGGTGGAGTACCGGACCGGAGCCGCAGAGAGCGGGGCCGGCAATGGAGACGGGCAGACGCTCACAGAGGATATGCTCCGCAGTCTGAACACAGAGCTGCTAAATGGAAAAGGGGCGGATGTGCTGATCCTGGACGGTCTGCCGCGGGACAGCTTTAAGGAGAAGGGCGTTCTGATGGATATGCAGGAACTCTTCGGGGCGATCGGGCAGGAGACGCCCCTGCTGACGGCCGTGGCCGATGACTTTACCGAGGCGGATGGGGCAGTCTATGCCATGCCCTCAAGGATCGCCTTTCCGGTCCTTTTTGGGGAGGAGAAGGCGGTGGAGGCGCTTCGGTCTCTGGAAAAGATCAAGGCTTATGGGAGCCGGGAGGAGATGCCGCTGGTAGCCAGATCCACCTACGAGAACCTGCTGTGGATGCTGGCGCTCATACGTTACCGGGAGATCTTTGACGGGCAGGATGGCCTGCCAGAGGAGGAGAGCTTAAGATCCTATCTGGAGACGGTAAAGGTCTTGGGGGGGCAGACAGGAGCAGAGTGGGAATTTTCCCGCCAGGATATCATGATGGATCCGGTGAGCTTGAGCAATGAGCTGATGAAAAGGGGCGGCAGCGGAAATGTGATCGATCTCGACCGGGGCTATGCGGCCGGCCAGGTATCCGTGCTGGATTCGATCGCCGGAGCGGCCCTTGCCCAGGCGGCGCTGGATAAGCATCCGGGTATGGAGTTTGTCACGGCGGATGGGGTCTATCTTCCGGCGGCGGTCGTGGGGATCAATGGGGCCAGCAGCCAGAAGGAGGCGGCAGAGGCCTTTGTCCGCACCCTGTTTTCCACCCAGGTGCAGCAGGTGGAGTTTTATGAGCGGGATAATGAAGGCTTCCCGGTCCAGACCGAAGCGCTTGAGGCCTGGAAGGGGATGGTCAAAAATGTGACCATCGGGACCGGGATGGCGGACGGCTACATGCTCATCGCAGAGTGGCCAAACGAGGAAAAGCGGACCAGGCTGGTGGAGCTTACGAAAAGCCTGACAGAGCCGGCAGAGTTGGATCAGAGGGTGATGGAGATGATCGTGGACGGAGCAAAGGGATATCTGGAGGGAAAGGAAGATGTGGAGACTGCGGTGGAAAAGATCGAGGGCAAGCTGCGGCTGTACCGGGCGGAGCAGGACTGAGGGCAGGAAAGAGCCGATCGCGGCAAAACGGGCCAGACAGGGGATCTTGTTCCTTGCTCCCAGCCTGACCGGCACCCTGATCTTTTATGGGATCCCTCTCTTTGATGTAGCCAGGCGGAGCTTCTGTGACGCCATGGGAAAGCGCTTTGTGGGGCTGTCTGTTTTTTGGAAGCTGCTGGGAAACCAGGCGTTCCAACTGGCCCTTTACAATACGATCCGCTATGAGCTGATCTGCCTCCCTCTCCTCCTGTGCCTGTCCCTGCTCATGGCGCTTTTGGTGTGGGAGCTGAAAACGGTGTCCGGATCCGTCCGGGCGCTGGTCCTCCCCTTGTCCCTTCCTGCGGCAAGCATGGTGCTGGTCTGGCAGATCTTTCTCTGCAGAGAGGGGGTGCTGGACCAGCTTTTGGGCTGGCTGACCGGAAGGGTCTGGGAGCGGGACTGGACGGACGGCCCCTGGGCCTTCGGGGTCCTGGTGGCTACCTATCTGTGGAAGAACGCAGGCTACGATATGCTCCTGTGGCTGTCCGGCCTCAGAGCCATACCAGATCAGCTCTACGAGGCGGCAAAGATCGACGGGGCAGGCCGCCGGGAACAGTTTTGCTACATCACGATGCCCTGCTTAAAAGGTACTGCCGGACTGGTCCTCATGCTCTCGCTGGCGAGTTCTTTCCAGGTGTTCCGGGAGGCTTTTCTTTTATCCGGATCCTATCCCCATGAGAGCATCTATTTGTTCCAGCATCTGTTCAACCACTGGTTCGTGGAGATGGATGTGCAGAAGATGTGTGGGGCCGCGTTTATGATGCTGATGGCAGGGGCGGCAGGATACGGGGCCGTCTTAAGATGTGCAGACTGGTCCCGGAGCGCCGGCCCCGGCAAGCCCAGAGACAGAGGCCATCTGGGGATGAGCGGATGGGCCAAAAGGAGGTCCATAAGATGGAGAGGATAAAAAGAACGCTCATAGGTCTGACATGCAGGTCCGTCCTGACCGCGCTCTCCCTCTTCATCTGGATCCCGGTCCTCCTTCTGGTATCGGCCTCCTTTATGCCAAAAGATGAGCTGCTGTACCGGTATGCCCATCCTCTTGGGATGGGGGCCAAAGCTGTGCATGCCTCCCTGCTCCCGGTCTATCTGACCCTGGAGGGCTACATACAGATCCTTTTGCGCTCCAGAGGATTTTTTGTGATGTTCTGGAATTCCTGCCTGCAGGTGGGGGCACTGGTGATGGGGCAGATGGCGGTGGGGATCTTCGGGGCCTGGGCTTTCGCCCGATATACTTTTCCGGGAAAGAAAAAGCTGTTTGATGTGTATATCCTCCTGATGCTCCTGCCTTTTCAGGTGACAGAGGTGTCCGCGTATCTGGTGCTGGACCGGCTGAAGATCTTGGACACCCATCTGGCGGTGATCCTGCCGGGGATCTGGTCGGCATTTCCGGTCTTTATCATGAGCCGTTTCTTTGAGGCGATCCCCCAGGCGATGCTGGAGGCGGCAAGGCTGGATGGGGCCGGAGAGCTGAGCCTCCTCATAAAGGTGGGGATCCCGGTGGGGAAGCCGGGGATCGTGACCGCCTGGATGCTGGGTTTTTTTGAGAGCTGGAACAACATGGAGCGTCCGCTGGCCTACCTAAAGGAACCCTCCCTGTGGCCTTTGTCCCTATACCTTTCTAGGATCCGCGGAGAGCAGGGAGCGGCCGCCTTCGCCGCCTGTGTGATCGCCATGCTGCCTCCGGTCCTTTTTTTCCTGAACGGCCAGGAGGAGCTGGAGCAGGGGATCTTTTTGGACGGGATCAAGGAGTAGGCGTGTGGCGGTCAAAAGATGCAGATACAGGACAAAGAAAGGTGTCCGCCAAAGGAGCATAGATGGAAAAGGTCGATGAAAAAAATGGATTTGTACAGAAAAGAGAGAAGGGACGGGATGGAACGGCGCAAGGTATACCGTGAGCTGCTGATCGGCTTTTTTGTTTTGATGGCCGGTCTTACTTTGGCCTCCAGGATCTACGACACCATGACCGTGCCCAAGGTCCATGTGGTCTGTCCCCGTTTAAAGGCGGTGCGGATGGTCACAGAGGGGAGCGGGCAGGTGAAGGCTACCGAGACCGTTTTCTGTCAGGTGGAGCCGCAGATCCGCATCCAGTCGGTAACAGCGGTGCGGGGGAGCCAGGTGGAGCCGGGAGATGAGCTGTTCTGCTACGATGCAGAGAGCCTGCGCATGGAGCGGGAGGCGCGGCAACAGGCTCTGGAGAAGGCCAGGCTGGCTCTTGCCAGAGAGCAGCTCCTTTTGCAGGGGGAGGCGGCGAAGGAGCAGGCAAAGCTGACCCAGGGGGAGTTAGCGGCCCAGGAGGTGGCCTTTGCGGCCCAGGCACTGGAAAAGGGACAAAAGGAGTATGAGGCGGCTTATCTTGCCTGTGAGGAAAAGAAACGGGAGCTGGAGGAGGCTTACATGTATAAGGAAGAACTGACCCGGGAAGAGCTGCTGCGCACAGTGGAGCAGGAGCTGGCTGCAGGCCAGATGACCCTGGACGGAACGGAGAACAGCCGTGAGGAGGCGATCCGGGAAGGAGAGCGTGTAGTAGAGGATGCCGAGGAAGAGGTGGAGCGGCTGGAGGCGGAAGGGGCCGATGAAGAGGCGGTCGAGAAGGCTCTCCGCCGTTTGGCCCGGGCCAGGGAGGATGCGCGCGCGATCCGGGAACAGTGGGATCTGCAGCTGGACACAGCGATCGCCGGGCTGGATGTCTCCGAGGAGAGCGAGGATAAGATCCTGGCCGGGAGGACCACGGCTCAGCTGGCTCTGAAAGAGAGCTATGAGGCAGCTCTGGAGCAGGAGGATGCCCGTTTGGAAGAGAAACGTAAGGAGGTGGAGGATCTGGCCCTGGAGCTGGAAAAGGCCCGGCTTTCCTGGTCCAATGGCACACGGACAGACCAGGCCGCACGCTTGGACGCAGAACAAAAGGAGCGCCTGTCCCAGCTGGCACAGGAAGAGCTGGTCATGGATCTGGACGAGGCCTTAGCGCAGCTGCAGAAGATCGAGGAGCTGATCCGCTGCGGCGGGATCGTCCGTGCCGCGGCGAAAGGCACGGTCATCGTCCAGGAACTGACCCCGGGAAAAAAGACCAGCGGAGAGGAGCTGGTGGAGATCGGGGTAGGCCGCCTTACCTTTTGCGGGACCTTTACGATAGAAGGAGAAAATGCCGGTCAGACCCATATCCTCTATCCCGGCGATAAGGTGACCATAGACCTTCCGGGAAGATCCGGCCAGACGGAGTGCCAGATCCGCCTGGTGGACATGATCGGTGAGGAGGGCAAGGGCAGCTTCCTGGCGGACCTGGAGGATGGGACGCTGCCTGTGGGGACCGTGGCCGACTACGGATGCACCAGAGAGTCCGCCGTCTGCAGCCAGGTCATCCCCATAAAAGCCCTGCGAAACGACTCCGGCGGTTACTTCTGCCTGGTGGCACGGGAAAAGGAGGGCATCTTAGGACGTGAGATCATAGCCGAACGTGTGGAGCTGACCCCGATCTGCTGGGGGAAGGAGGAGGTAGCCGTAGAGGGGATCCTCTTCCAGGAGGACCAGATCATCTTAAAGGAAAAGGAGAAGGTTAAGGAGGGCGACCGGGTGCGGGTGATCTTAACGGCGGCCCCGGAAGCAGCCTGAGTATGGTCGGTTGACTTTTTCGCGTTTATCCCCTATACTTTGATACAGCTTACATTTCATTATAGAACCGACACGATGGAGAAGTGTGAAAGGAACGGATGGCATAAACGATGAAAAAGCAAGTAGTCATTATCGGCGGAGGGGCTTCCGGTCTGACGGCGGCGATCTGGGCGGCCAGATCCGGCGCGGAGGCGACGGTGATCGAACATATGGACCGGGTGGGAAAGAAGCTCCTCTCCACCGGGAACGGCCGGTGCAATCTGACCAACTCCAGGCTGGATGGCACCTGCTACCATTGTCAGGACCCGGAGTTCCCTATGAAGGTGATCGGACAGTTTGGCTGGAAGGATACGCTGCGCTGGTTCGCCTCTATGGGCGTGCTCTGCAAGATCAGGATGGAGACTTACTATTATCCTGTATCGGATCAGGCCTCTGCCATCTTAGATACCCTCCGGCTGGAATGCAGCCGTCTGGGCGTGGAGATCTGCACAGGCTGCGCGCCCCAGAAGATCCGCTATGAGCGAAAGAAGGGCAGGACCGTATTTTTTATCACCACGGACCAGGGGCTCATCCAGGGCGACAGTTTGATCCTGGCCTGCGGTTCAAAGGCAGCGCCCTCCTCCGGATCGGACGGCAGCGGCTATGCGCTGGCCAAGGCGCTGGGGCACAGGGTGATCAAACCGCTCCCGGCGCTGGTCCAGCTCCGCTGCCAGGGGAACCATTACCGGCAGCTGGCCGGGATCCGGGCCGATGTCCGGCTGGCCTTATATATAGAAGGCGAGAAGGCGGGGGAGGATAAAGGCGAGCTGCAGCTTACGGATTACGGGATCTCCGGCATCCCGGTCTTTCAGCTGAGCCATCTGGCGGCCAGGGCATTGGACGAAAAAAAGAAGGTGCGGATGAAGATCGACTTTCTCCCCTTTATGGATATGGAAGAGACCAGGCTGTTCTTGCGGCAGCGTTTTTTAGACTTTGGCGACCGGATGGGGGAGGATATCCTTACCGGTGTAGTGAACAAGAAGCTGGCGCTGGTCCTGTTAAAGCAGGCCCAGATCCGGCCGGACGAGCCGGCAGGGGAGGTATCCCGCCGGCAGAGGGAGCTGCTCTTAAAGGGCTTAAAGAAGTATGAGGCGCTGGTCAGCTCGGTCAACCCCTTTGCCAATGCCCAGGTCTGCAGCGGCGGTGTGGACACAGCGGAGGTGGATCCAAGGACCATGGGTTCCAAGCTGGTCCCGGAGCTGTATCTGGCGGGCGAGCTTTTAGATGTGGACGGGATCTGCGGCGGCTACAACCTACAGTGGGCCTGGAGCTCAGGCAAAGTGGCCGGGAGCCAGGCGGCCCAGTGGACAGGCCCGCAGGTGAGGCAGCCGGGCGAGGGGCAGAGGACAGGCCCGTATACAGAGCAGGCAGGTAAGGGCGGCTGTGGAGAAAGGCGGATCGACGGTGCGAGTCCCCACAGGCATGCAAGACAAGTCCCGGAAAACAGGAAGGCGAAAGGAGGCGGCAGGCCATGATACGGATCACACAGGTGAAGCTGCCCTTAGACCACACGGAGGCGGATCTGAAGATCCGGGTGGCAAAGCTTTTGCGCATACCCGACGAGCGGGTCAAAGCGGTACACATCGTCAAACAGTCGGTGGATGCCAGGAGGCGGGGGGAGACCGCCTTCAGCTATGTGCTGGACGTGGAGACCGACCGGGAAGAGCAGGTGGTAGCCCGCTCGAAAAATGCGGATGCTTCCATCTATGTGGAGAAGCCCTATCATTTTCCGGGATCAGGCCCTTTTGCGATGGATGTTTCGGGGGCGGGCGCTCCAAAGAGGAGCGCTCTTTTGCAGCCCAAAAGAGGCGGTCTCATCCATCCGCCGGTGATCGTGGGGAGCGGCCCGGCCGGCCTGTTCTGCGGGCTCATGCTGGCCCGGCACGGCTATCGTCCCCTGGTCTTAGAGCGGGGCGGCCCGGTGGAGGAGCGGACCCAAAAGGTGCAGGCGTTCTGGGAGAGCAAAACGCTGGATCCGGACTGCAATGTACAGTTCGGCGAAGGCGGGGCAGGGACCTTTTCCGACGGGAAGCTGAACACGCTGGTGAAGGACCCGGTGGGAAGGAACCGGAAGGTGCTGGAGCTTTTTGTGGAATTTGGGGCCGACCCGGCGATCCGCTATGTGAACAAGCCCCATATCGGCACCGACGTGCTGGCCAAGGTGGTGGTGGCCATGAGGGAGGAGATCTGCCGCCTTGGAGGGCAGGTCCGGTTCCACAGCCTGGTGACCGACCTCCAGGTGGAGACTGCCGGGCCGACAGGCCTTGAGGCGGGGCCGGGCAGGCTCACAGGCCTGATTGTCAATGGGACGGAGCTTGTCCCTGCGGAGGCGGTGGTCCTGGCGATCGGCCACAGCGCGCGGGACACTTTTGCCCGCCTTCATGAACGGCAGGTCCCCATGGAGGCCAAGGCCTTTGCGGTAGGCCTGCGCATCCAGCATCCCCAGGCTATGGTGGATGAGGCTCAATATAAAGGCGATGGGCAGGCCGCCAGGCTATTAGGCCCGGCCAGCTACAAGCTGACCCACCGGTGCGCCGACGGGAGAGGGGTCTATTCCTTCTGTATGTGTCCCGGCGGCTATGTGGTCAATGCCTCCTCCGAGGAGGGCCGTCTGGCGGTGAACGGGATGAGCTACCATGCCCGCGACGGGGAAAATGCCAACAGCGCCCTGATCGTGACCGTGACGCCAGAGGACTTTGGCGCGGCAGGCGGCAAGGAGGGGCCGCTGGCGGGCATCGCCTTCCAGAGAAGGCTGGAGGAGCTGGCCTATCAGGCTGGCGGCGGGAAGATCCCGGTCCAGCTCTACGGGGACTTTAAAGAGGGCAGGATCTCCTCCGGGTTTGGCCAGGTGCGGCCCCAGTTTAAGGGGGAGACAGCCTTTGCAGATCTTAGACAGATCCTCCCGGCTCCGGTCACCGCCGGACTTTTAGAGGGGATCAGGCGATCCGGGCAGATCATCCGGGGCTTTGACCGGCCGGACGGGATCTTAGCCGGGGTCGAGAGCCGTACCTCCTCGCCGGTGCGGATCTGCAGGGATGAGCACCTGGAAAGCCGGATAAAAGGTCTTTTCCCCTGCGGGGAAGGGGCAGGCTATGCAGGCGGGATCACATCGGCAGCCATGGATGGGATGAAGGTGGCAGAGGAGATTGCCAGACGGTATGAGCCCGTTTCCTAGGTATAGCATGTCAGCGGCAGTCTCTATCCTGGGAGGATGGAGGTCTTAAAAGAACGGATGCCGGAAAATGGCATAGGAGGATAGAGCGAGTATGGAAGGAAATGAACGACAGAGGTAAGGGAGGAGGATCCGATCTTGATCACGATCCGTTTCTTCTCCCCTAACC
>CAJUSS010000133.1 GCA_910588895.1 uncultured Lachnospiraceae bacterium | reverse complement strand
TCCAGCTTCTCGACTATCTGGTCCATAAAGGCAAGGGTCGATCCCGTCATATGGTCCGTGCTGAAATCCTCCCTGGAAAAAGGCTTGCTGTGGATCTTGTGCATGGTGCTGGTGGAATTGGCCACCGTTCCCACCTTATAGGTGTCATACTCCTTCCACCAATAGAGGGGTGCGGTCACATCTACGGATACGAACACCTGGCGCAAAAATTTCCGGTGGTCGCTCCCGGCACGGCACAGACGCTTTGCTAGATCCAGGTCATGAGGGCCCAGGATGTATCGACCGTCCTCATCATAGCAGCTGTCCATCCGGCTCCAGCTGTTCATGGGGTTCCTGGCCCCCCGCATGGCATTTTCCAGATTCATGACACTGGTCCGTTCCAATCTGATCATGGTCATCCTCCTTCCTACAAGACTTTAGTATAGCATAGTTTCGGGGGATGTCAAAGCAAAAGATCAGATCCCCCTGCCAGGCAAACGCCTGGCAGGGGGATCTGTCCTCTCTATCCTTATCGATCATTTCCTTCAAATAGCTGTGTAAAAAGATCTCTGGTGCTCTCGTTCAGGAATGCGAATCCGGGACCGAACCAGAGGATCTCCTTTTTCACTCCCTCGGAAGCATTACTGGAAAACGCCCCCGGACCCTTCTGCAGGAAACGGCGTTCGGCGCTGCTCATGAACTCGGAAGCGTATACCGGCTCTCTCCAAGCTCCCGCTTTGCCGTCCGCATGCTCCCTCTGGGGCGCGGTCATCTGGCCCATCTCCTCTGGGGTCTTGATGTCGCCCGGCGCTAAGATGCTCCATTCGTCGGATGTGTTGCGGATGATCTGGCTGACCGTATCGGCATCTTCCTCTTCCATCTCATCCTCCATCTCCTCTTCCTGGTCCTCCTCCCTCGTCTCATGGTGATGGACTTTTGGGGGATCTATCTCCGTCCCGGATGTCTCCGGGTCGGACTCCTCCCAGACAGACTGCTCCTCCGTCTCCACAGGAGGGGACTCCTCTTCAGAGGGGTGCATCTCGCTCTCCTCCGGGACCGGCCGGGCGATGCTCTCCTCCATCTGGTCCGCCTCTCCGGCCGTTGCCTGCCCATCCCCGTCCTGGGAAGGGGGCGTGCCCTCGTCCTCATCAGAAGGCGCTGTCTCCGCAGGCTGTCCAAGCTCCTGGGATCGATCGCTCTCATCCAGCCCCTCGTCCGAAGGATCGGTCGGATCGGTCGGTTGCAGCCCCTGCTCTTCCGACAAAGCGGGGGGCTCTTCCTCCTCGATATGCACCTGGCCCTCTAAAGAAGCCTCGCTCTCCTCTGTCTGGTCCGCGATGCTCTCCTGGAAAGCTCCCGGATCTTCCGCCTCCCTGGGCGGCTCTTCCGATAAGGCAGCAAAGAGCGTATCACCGCCTTCCATACCGTCTCCTGTCGTGCTCTCTGCCGGCGCCTCCGCGCTCTGCTGTACTGCGGTCTGCTCTTCCTCCGGCTGTCCGGACGCAAGAACGGCGGTATCGTCTATCCCCTTCTCCTCCGGCTCAGGTCCCTGCGCTCTCTCATCTGCAGGGTCTTGCCCGGCTTTGGGACGGTCCGGCTCTCTTTCCTGCCTGCGCTCCCCTTTTGATGCATCCGCCATGCGCGGCATATCTTCCTGCGGTCTGGTCCGCACGACGGTGATCTTCTGTCCCACCTGGTAATCTTTCTCTCCTATCTCCTGGGTCAGCTCCTCCATGGTCTGCCCCATCAGCTGGGAATAGACCTCCTGGCTGTCCGGGTCAAGATCCTCGTTCTCTGCGATCAGCTGTTCCACAAAGCCGGCTTTTCCTACCGAGACCTGATAGGTCTGCGCCAGTTCCTTCAACGCTTCTGTCTCCCGGACCGTCTGGTCGTAGACCACCGCCCTGACCTCTTTTTTTTCAAGAGCGCTCTCCACATCAGCGGACACCTCTGCCTTCAGCCGCTCCGCCTTTTTCACATCCCGCCCGGATACGGAGACTAAGATCGCGTGCTCCTGGCCGTCCTGGCCCAGATACCCTTTCTCCACCAGCGCGTCCAGCACCTGGTCCACTGCCGTCCCTACCGGCTGCCCTTTTAAGCGGCTGCCGTCCATCAACTCCGCTCCATCTTCATTTAAAGCCTGGACCTGCAGCACCTTTTCCCGCCTGTTCAGAAAGAGCCGCAAGCTGGGGTTCACGTCGATCTCCACACTGGAAGCCACCTGCAGATAGCTGTAATGATAATAGCCGCCGCCTGCGGCCAGCAGACAGATACAGGCGGCTGCCGCAGCTCCCCAGCGCCTGGATGTGCGCCCCAGGCCGGCCGTTCTCGCCCGCAGCCTTTCCCATCTGTCCTGCCCGGGCGGTCCGCCTTTCCCAGGCTTCGGCCCGCTCTCTTTCCGCTGCGGCCCTCCCGTTACAGACTGCCCCGCCCCTTCCGGGCCATCCGCCAATGGGTCTATCTCCGCTCTCCCGGCCTCAAGCCGCCAGATCTTGCCGGAAGCTGTGTCCGGCGCCTGCTCCTGGGGGATCGAAAGATCTAATCTGGACCAGACATCCGGAGTAACTGCCGCCAGGGCAGACTGCAGATGCTGTTCGATCTCCTGACAGGTAAAAACAGGCTTACTGTCTCTGCTCTGCCCCATGACGCTCACTCCTCTCTCAGATATCGTTCCAGCTTCTTCATCGCACGATTATATTTTGACAAGACTGTAGCTAAAGGCATCCCAAGCACCTCCGCGATCTCCCTGTGCTTTAACCCGGAAGAATTCTTAAGGAGCACGATCTGGCGCTCCTCCTCCTTCAGTGTCTTTAGGGCCGCCTTAAGCACCAGCTTATCAGCCGCATCCTCGATCTGCGGGCAGAGCTGCCCGGTCTCTGCTCCATCCAGATCGTCCAAGCCCAGATCCGACTTGTGCTTCTGTTCCCTGAACCGCATATAGCAAAGGTTCCTGGCGATCGTGAACATCCAGGCCAAAGGTTTGCCCTGCGCCTTGTAGCTGGGGGCCGAAGTCCACACCTTCATATAGGTTTCCTGCATGACCTCTTCCGCATCCTGGGGATTTTTCAAGATCGATAAGATAAAGCCGTAGATAGTCCTGTCTGTATCTTCGTATAATTTTCTAAATGCCTCCTGATCCCCTTCTGCGGTCTGCAGCAAGAGCCCTTCATCCAATATACTTTCGGGATCTGCAGGTTCAGGAAGCGCCAAGGTTTCCAATAGCAACATACAATGGAATTCCTTTCTACTTAGTTAATGCAGGATCTTATCAACTTATTGCATCTGTCTATAAAAATGTTATCCTTCTGCACAATAACTGTTCTCCATAGTGATCACGCAAAAACAACGCGCGTCCCGCTCACGCACCCTGCAAAGGACCTGCTCCTTCACCTGTGCGTACCTGTCCCGTCCATAGTCCCGGGGGACCACCAGGTCGAAGATCAGGTTGATCCGCTGCACACCGCCCACCATCCGCAGATCGTGGAATTCCAGCCGGGAATCCACGCTGTCCAGGACCTCCTGGAGCATGGCCTTATAGGCAAAAAACCGCTCATCCTTCGTCTCGATCGGATCCATATGGATCACCAGGGACATGTGGAAGCGTTCATAGGCCAGCCGCTCGATCCGGTCGATGATCTCGTGGGAGCGCTTGATATCCACATCATCCGGCACCTCGGCATGGATGGAGGCCATGCTCCTTGACGGACCATAATTATGTATGATCAGGTCATGGGTGCCTACGATGCCGTCAAAGCTTTTTACATACTCACTGATCTGGCGGTACAGCTTCGGATCGATCGGCTCGCCGATCAGAGGCGCCAGGGTATCCTTGGCGATGTTCACTCCGGCGATCATGACCACCACCGATACCACCAGCCCTACGATCCCGTCGATGTTCACACCCGCCACGCGAAAGACCAGCACAGAAAGGATCGTGGCGGAGGTAGCTGCCACATCCCCTAAAGAATCGGCCGCTGTCGCCAGCATCACCTTGGATCCGATCCGTTTTCCCAGCCGTTTATTGAACAGCCCCATCCACAGCTTGACACAGACCGACAAGAACAAGATCGCGACCGAGACCAGCTTAAACTCCATCTCCTCTGGATGGAAGATCTTTCCGGCCGAGTTTTTGAACAGGGTCAAACCTACCTCGATCACCAAAAATGCCACCACAAAGGCAGCGATATATTCAATCCTCCCATGGCCGAAGGGGTGGTCCTCATCCGCCGGCTTCCCCGCCATCTGTACGCCTACAAACCCGATGATCGATGAGGCGGCATCCGACAGGTTGTTGAAGGCATCCGCCATGACGGAGATACTGTGGATCATCAGGCCTGCCGCCAGCTTCGCCAAAAAAAGGACCAGATTGCAGACAATCCCTACCACACTGGCAAGGATCCCATACCGGGTCCGCACCTGTTCATCCTCCGTATCCTCATGATCCGGCACAAATCTTTGGACTAAAAGATCCGTCATATCTCCCTCCTTACTCCATCCCTGCGATCCTTCTTTCTCGATCATCACTAGGATGCCTCAAAAAGCCCTTCCTTACTCCTTCTCTTGCGGAGCCCGCACCATACTGCCCGCGCAAGGATCCGCCTGCCGGAGGTCGGCCCTTCATCCCATATATCCCCGGCCCGGTCTTCTGTCCCTGCGGCGGAGCAGCTTTCCTAAATATCCCATAAAGATCTTTGTCAAAAAGAGGCCTGTCAAACAGCCTGCCATATCCAGCCATACATCCTCTATCTGCCCGGAACGTCCGGGCGTAAAGAGCTGGATCGTCTCGTCGAAAAAAGGGACCCCGATCACAGCCAGGGCAAGGGGAAATGCCTTCTCCTGCCAACCGGCCCGACTGTATCTGCGCTCCCTGCGGCCATTCTTTGCATTGATCCAGAGCAAGACCCCATAGATGCCATATTCAGCAAAATGGGCCGTCTTGCGCAGGATATGCTCCGTCAGCCAGCCTCCGTCGATCCCCATCCCATCCGCCAGCTTAAGGATCAGCAGTAGGAATGTCCCGCTCTCCTTAGAAGAGATACTGGCCGGGACCATAGAATGTCCAAAGATGAACAAGAGCCAGGCTGCCAAAAGGACTGCCCAGAATTGCTGTGTACTTATCCTTATCGTTCTCTGTTGTTTTTTTTCCATACGTCCTTTTCTTTCCTTTTTGTGATACGTTTTCCTATTATATTACAAACATATGGAGAATACAAGCAGATCGTACATAAATTAAGGGCGCAGGGGTGTGGATAGGAACGTGAACAGGAGGATCTAAGACCGGGATCGGCCCAAAACAGATGAGGACCCTGCATAGCAGGATCCTCATCTCACTCTCACAATCTTTCTGCCAGTTCTTCCAGGCCGGCAAGATCTTGGGGTTTTAAGGCCGACCGGATCGTCACCGTCTTTTCACAGACCTGGATGTCCTTCATCTCTTCCAAAAGCTTCTGCATGGCTTTTGCCGCCAAGGGCCCCCATGACCCGTTCTCCACCAGACCTACCCTGCGTCCCTGAAATGCCTTGGCCTTCAGATGATGGAGGAGGTCTTCCATGGGCGGGAACAGACCGCCGTCATAAGTAGCTGACGCCAGCACCAGCTTATCATAACGGAAAGCCGCCGTCACCACTTCGGACATATCACATCGGGAAAGGTCGTAGACCTCCACCGTTTTGTTCCCCTTTTCCTCTAAACGCTTTGCCAGCTCCTTTGCCGCTGCTGCCGTATGTCCATGGATAGAGGCATAGGCGACCACAACACCTTCTTCCTCGGCCCGATAGCTGCTCCAGGTATCATACAGCCCGATGTAGTATCCCAGGTCTTTGGTCAGCACCGGACCGTGGAGCGGACAGATCGCGGCGATATCCAGTTTAGCTGCTTTTTTCAGGAGCGCCTGGACCGGTGCGCCATATTTTCCTACTATATTAAAATAGTAACGTCTCGCCTCATCCGCCCAGTCCGGTCCGGCCGTCTTTTGCAGCTTCTCCTCGCCAAGCGCGCCGAACTTCCCAAACCCGTCGGCGGAAAAGAGGATCTTCCCAACAGGTTCATAGGCCACCATGACCTCCGGCCAGTGGACCATGGGCGCCATGAAAAACTCCAGAGAGCGTTTCCCCAGGCTTATCCTGTCCCCCTCCTTTACGACCACCTTCCTGTCTGTAAGATCCATCACAAAAAACTGATCCAGCATGGCAAAGGTCTTGGCATTCCCCACCAGCTTCATCTGCGGATACCTCTCCGCCAGCGCCTGTATACTGCCAGAATGATCCGGCTCCATATGGGAGATCACCAAAAGATCCGGCGTCCTGTCTCCCAAGACCTCTCCTACATTCTCCAGCCACCCTTTTGTGGCACGGCCATCCACCGTATCCATCACTGCGGTCTTCTCATCTACGATCACATAAGAGTTATAAGACACGCCCTCCGGCACCTTATACTGACTCTCAAACAGGTCGATCGTCCGATCGTCCATACCAACATAATAAACCTGATCCGTGATCATCGTTCCTGCCATATCCACTTATCCTCCTCTCTGGTCATCATGGCTTAGTATACCCTAGATCCGGCTTCCTATCTATATATATAAACATCAATTTTTTCTCAAAATTGCCCGAAGATCAGGCAAATTTTATGATTTCCATAAATATTCGCACAAAATCAAAAAAAATGATTTGACATGGAAGGAAAACTATGGTACTCTAACAAAAGCCGCTAAGAGTCCACGGCTATCAGCTTATCATTTTTTTCATCTTTTTGGAGGTAGCGTATGAAAGGTACAGTAAAGTGGTTTAACAACCAGAAGGGGTACGGATTTATTTCCGACGAGCAGGGCAATGATGTATTTGTACATTATTCGGGACTGAACATGGAAGGTTTCAAGTCTCTGGATGAGGGTGCCCAGGTTGAATTCGACGTAGTGAATGGTGCTAAGGGCCCGCAGGCAACAAACGTAACAAAATTATGATCATAAAAATACAGAGTACCTTTTTCAATCATATATCAGATCTGATAGTAAGTTGAAGGAAGTTTTATGTGTTTGATATGATGTCCCAAATAAGAGCCATCGCAAGATGGCTCTTTTTGCGTCCCTCTCCCGATCCCCTTGGCCTACGTCCGCCATCCTTTGCCCATGGCCCGCGGCGGCCAGAAAGGCCGCGGATCAAACCGTCGGCCTGGCCTTCTTTAGGATCTCTTTCAGCTCCTCCACAGAAAAGGTGTAGTCCGTATTACAGAAATGGCAGTTCACACTGACCGGCTTTCCGTCGGCGATCATCTCTTCGATCTCCTTTTTCCCGATGCTGATCAGGGCTTTTTCCACCCGTTCTTTACAGCAATCACAAAAGAAGCGGGTAGGGATCTTATCATTGATCTCCAGCCCGAACGGTCCCAGAACATGCTCCAAGATCATCTCCGGCGTGTCCCCTGCGTCCAGCAACGCGGTGATGGAGGTGATCTCCTTTAGCTCCTCCTCCAGCTTCGCGACGATCTCGTCTGAGGCCCCCGGCATCATCTGCAGGATAAAGCCGCCAGCCTGCCGGACCGTGTTCTCCCGGTTCATCAGGACCCCTAATGCTACGGAGGAGGGCGTCTGCTCCGACGTGGCGAAATAATAGGTCAGGTCGTCCCCGATCTCCCCGGTCACCAGGATCGTCTGGCCCACATAGGGCTCCTTTAAGCCGATATCCTTGATCACGCTCAGGACACCGATGCCCAGGGCGCCGCCCACATCCAGCTTTCCCTTCGCATTGGGCGGGAGCATGACAGAAGGGTTGAACGCGTAGCCTTTTACGCCGCCCTTTGAGTCTGCAGTCACCGTTAATCCTTCTATGGGGCCGTCTCCCTGGACCTTTATAGTGAGAAGATCCTCCTCTCCCTTCATCATCACGCCCATCATAGCCCCTGCCGTAAGGAGCCGCCCCAGCGCCGCTGTAGCTACCGGACTGGTGTCATGGGCCGCTCTGGCGGTCTCCACCATCTCCCTGGTGGTCGCCGCGAACGCACGGATCTGGCCGTCGGCGGCTGTGGCTCTTATGATATAGTCTGCCATCCCTCGTCTTCTCCTCTCTGTTTACCGCAGGCGGTCATGACAGGACCACATGCAGATGATCTTCACCCTTGACCAGCCGCATGCCGGATATCGCTCCGCTTTTGGCTTTAAGCCTGGCTGCTCTCAGGCACTTCCGGCAGGCTGCCTTTTCGTGGCATTATAGCATATATGGAACAGATCTGCAATATGGAACGCCGTCTGCCGTCTTTCTACGTCGATGACCGGGCAGACGCCTTTTTCCGTTCCCGCGCCACTATATAGACCCGATCGCTGCCTTGAGCAGGCTTTTCTCTGGTAAAAGCATCGTAGCAGGCCACCAGCTGAAGCCCGGCCTCCGAAAGCCCTTTAAAGACCTCTTCCAAAGAAAAGGCCCGCTGGAGATGAGTCTCCTGGTATCTGCGGTACAGCCCTCCCTGTCCGCTCCCTTGGACCTGCCCCTCCTCCAAAGCCGGGATGAAGAGGGTCAGGTCATACTGGTTTATCCGGCTCTCCGGGTCAAAATGATTGTCCCAGATAAAGCTGCCCTCCTCCCGGTCCTCCGCGATGGTGCTCTCTCCCAGCAGCTCTCCATATTTGTACTCGGTGTTTAGGTCAAAGAGGAAGATCCCGCCCGGATCTAAGTAATTATCCACCAGGCGGAAGGTCTCCACCAGGTCTTCATAGGAGAGGAGGTAATTGATGGAATCGCAGACACTGACCACCGCCCGCACCGTACCATAGAGCTCAAAGCTGCGCATATCCTGCAAAAGGTACAGGATATCCAGCCCGGAGGCCTCTTTTTTCTCCATCGCGATCTCCAGCATCTCCACAGAGGCATCCACACCGATCATATCATACCCTTCCCTGGCCAAAAGCTCCGTCATGGTCCCGGTCCCACAGCCCAGGTCTAAGACCAGACCGTGGTCGATCTTCTGTTCCCTTAACAGCCCGGTCAGATACCGACACCACTCCTCATAGGGGATATCGTCCATAAACAGATCATAAACACGGGCAAAGCTGGTATATGCGTCCATCACTCCATCTCCTCTCCAGGTCCCATGGGCCTGACAGCCCATACCCATAGCGGACCTTCCTGCCCAGGCAGCGCTCTGGCCGCTTTCAGATATGTGCCTCCGGTACAAAAAAGCCGTCCGCTGCTTACTCGCGCAGTCCGGACGGCTTGTCCTATCTCCTCCCTCGTTCCCCTGACAACATGGCGCCTGGCAGGGACCACCTTGTCAGACCGAGGCGGAAGGTCTGTCTCATGCGTTCTTCCCGCAGCACTTTTTATACTTCTTTCCGCTGCCGCAGGGACAGGGATCGTTCCTTCCGATCTTCTGGGGCTTGCGGATGGTGCCGGAAGCCTTCTGCTCCTTATACAGCTCCTTCCTGCGCTCCTCGGTCAGGATCTGGTCCCACTGAGGAAGCTCATACAGCCAGTTAGCCTTGGCCTCCACCATATGGTAGTACAGCTTCTCCGGGTCGATCTCGATCCGGACCTCCGTGTCCTCTTCCATGGTGTCGATCGGGTTCTCATAGCCCTTTAAACTCTCATTGATCCCGTCTAAGAAACCGGTCATGATCAAGATCTCGGTGTCATACCGCTCCGCCAGCTCCTTGACCGTTCCTGTGATCACCTGGGTGGGATCGGAGAGGATCTTCTCATAGATCCCTTTCTCGATCGTAAAATAGCCGGTCCACAGGTTCTCTCTCTCTTTTTCCTTCAGGCCATCGCCGTAGGCCAGATCTCTCCAAGTTTGTAAGATCGCCATATCTCATCCATCCTTTATCTTTTCTCTCTCTTGCCTCAAACACGCAAAACGCAAGATAGCCGAATATGAAAGCTATCATGCA
>CAJUSS010000132.1 GCA_910588895.1 uncultured Lachnospiraceae bacterium | reverse complement strand
CTGCCCGATCTTCCGCCAGATGATCTGGCCTCCTGCCAGCGATACCTGGCAGGCCTTTCCTTCCCCGTCGTAGACCATGGTGCTCCTTGGCTCGGAGGAATCATTGACGATCGCATATCTTCCGGTCTCCGGATAAGCATGGACCTCGCACTGGGGATCGGAGGCATACCATCGCAGCATCTCCTCCTCCTTTCCGGCGCTGTGGTACAGGCTCCTGAGCAGCAGACGGGTGTTGGCAAAGCTGTAGGGCAGACCGGCGATGTAGACCCCTCTCCCCTTTCCGTACCGGTGAGAGCTGATGTGGACCTCCCCGTTTGAGGCCTCCACGATCTCGGTGTCATCGGACAATGCGTAGACATCCTTCACGCCCTCCCCAAAGTCAAAGGCCTCTGTCCTGTCCTCGGTCAGGAAATGCCGCTCTGCCCCTCTCGCAGGACGTTTATCGGTCGAAAGGCTGAAGCCCAGCTCCCGGTCCACGCCCAGCACATCTGCAAGCTGGAAAAAGCGTCCGCCGAAATGGACCGCCGACGGCTCCCCGATCCCCACAAAGCCGCCGCCTTCAAAGACAAACCGTCGTATCACGGCCACCATCTCGGCATCCAGCCACTCCTCTCCGCCGGAAAAGGCCGTCCCGGCCGCTCCCACATTGATGATCACATCCACATCCTCCAGCGCTCCGCCCCGGCGGATATCCTCAAAGCTTACAAACACCACGTCCACGCTGGCCCCGCTCAAAGCCTCCAGCACGCCGAAATAGGAGTAAGTCTGCTTATACCAGAGCGCATGGGCCACCATGAAGGCCTGCCATGCCCGAAGACGGCCCCAGCAGTTGAGCACGGCCACCTTTAACCCGCAATAGGGCCGGCTTTTGCCTATATTGGCATAGATCTCACGGAATCCGTCCGTTACCTCCTCGATATAGTCCACAAATGCCGGGAACTTATAGGCCAGGCTCAAGTATCCCCCGTATCCGATCCGGTCCACCGGCTTGCGCATCAGCGCCCTCCTGGCGCAGAGCCAGTTTTCCCGCGCCTCCACACAGGGATCGTTCCCCTCATAAAAGGTATCCGGGAAGAAATACGGCAGGAACCGGCCTTCCGTATAGCGCACACCCGGGATATCCGAGATCAGGCGCAGGGTCGCGCCGCCTCCCACACTGCCTACCACCGCATCCAGCCCGATCTGAGGGAAATACGCTCCGTAAGGCTCCGTCCCGATCCAATTATCGCCCAGGAACATCATCGCCTCCCGTCCCGCCTCATGGACCAGATCCACCAGCTCCTTCGCCTTCTTTGCCACGAACCGCTGGATAAAGTCCATATAGTCCAGGTAATGCCTGGTGGGGACCCGGAAGGCAGAGTTGTAATAGCCGTTGTCCACGATATCCTCCGGGCGCAGCCGGTAGCCATACTCCTGTTCAAACTCCTCCAGCGCCTTTACCGACACGGTGGCCCCATAGCCGAACCAGTCCACGAACTTTTCCTTCGCCTTGTCATCGAACACCAGGGTAAAATGATAGAAAAATGTGGTGAAGCGCACCACATCCGTATCTGTATCCTCCTTCAGCCACTGCGCCAGATATTCCCTGGCAAAACGCCCGGAAGCCGGCTGGCGCACGTCAAAGGGGATCTCATGAGGCTTATCGCCCCAGTTGTTGGTGATATGGTTATACATCTGGGTAGGATCCCAGACGGCAAAGACCAGGAAGGATACCGTATATTCATGGAAGGGACAGGCGTTATGGACGATCGCCACATCCTGCTCCTGGTCCACCTCCCAGTCCTCCACCGCCACTGCCTCTCCCAGGGTCCGGTCCATGACCTCCCACCACTGTCTGCAGTCATGGACATAGTCCGGCACCACCTGCTGGTCAAAATATCCCTCCATAAAAGGGATCCGGACCTTTGTCCCCGTCGCCGTCACTCTCCGGCTCATCAGATACAGCTGCTGGCACTCCTCCATATGCTCCCTGGCAAAGGCATTGTGCCCTCTGGCCACGAAATAGGTGGTGTAGATCTTGGCGTCCAGCGCCTTTATCTCCTTGGGCAGTTTGGTCCCGTCGCTGTCCCGCAGGGCATCCGCTCCCCA
Source organism: uncultured Lachnospiraceae bacterium (assembly GCA_910588895.1). Taxonomy (GTDB): domain Bacteria; phylum Bacillota; class Clostridia; order Lachnospirales; family Lachnospiraceae; genus Caccovicinus. Next base: position 8,056 of record CAJUSS010000132.1, on the reverse strand, counting down.
GCGCTCCATCATCTCCTTTGTTTCTTCCAAAAAGCCGCCCTCGCTGGGGAGGGTGACCCTTCCTTTTGTTTTGGACATATGTGCCTCCTTGCTTTTATGGTACTGTCAGTCGTTCGTTTTATGGGTTACCAGAAAGTTACGTTTCATGCCAATGCCAGAGAGTCCTATCGCAGAGATATGTCGCAGAGTTACTTCTCATATCCACGCCAGAGGGATGTGGCGGACGCAGCTGTTTTCTCTCTGGACACAGAGTGCTCCACAGCTGACCGGACTTCTGGATGGGGACGGGATACCAGGATACCTGTCATGCACCTGCACTCATGCCAGTTTCAGTAGCGTAGGGAGGGCCCTTTGGCCAACCTCTAAAAAGTAACGTCGCAGATAGTCCGCTCCGCAAGGAACATCTGACCACCTTGCGGCTCACAGCCGGATATGGTATACTGTATGGAGAGACCATCTGGAAATACAAGAGATAACGGAGGCCCCATGGCGTACAAGAGCACCCACCTGCGGACCACACTTACGATCCGCAGCATCATCTCCATCCACTATTTTGATTATATGAGCGATTTTACTTTCCCTGGCGAGAGCCATGATTTCTGGGAGCTGCTCTGTGTGGACAAGGGCGAGATCGACACCATCGCAGACAGCCGGCGCCATACGTTAAAACGAGGCAGCATCATCTTCCATCAGCCCAATGAGTTCCACAATGTGATCACCAACGGACATACCGCCCCCAGCCTGGTGGTCATCGCCTTTGAGTGCCATTCGCCCTGCATGGATGCCTTCCGCAGCCAGATCCTGACCATCCAGGAAACGGAGCGTGCCCTTTTGGCCCAGATCATCATCGAGGCCCGCCATGCCTTCTCTGGGCGCCTGGACGATCCCTATCAGGAGGAGCTGGTCCGGAACACCACGTCTCCCGGCTTTGGGGCGGAACAGCTGATCCGCAATCATCTGGAGGAGCTGCTGATCCATCTCTATCGCCGCTATTTCGCCAATCCCCTCCCTGTCCCCCCACAATACACGGGACGTCCCCGTCTGGGACGCCCCAATGAGACCTATAACCGGATCATCCGTTATATGGAGGAGCATATCAATGAACAGCTGACCATCGACAGGATCTGCAAAAGCACACTGGTGAGCCGTTCCCGCCTCCAGAAGCTGTTCCAGGAGCTCCACGGCTGCGGGGTCATGGAATTTTTCACCTGGATGAAGATCGATACCGCCAAGGAGCTGATCCGCAGCAACCAGTTAAATTTCACCCAGATATCCGAACGCCTGGGCTATACCTCCGTCCATTACTTTTCCAGACAATTTAAAAAGATCACTCACATGAGCCCATCCGAATATGCCACTTCTATCCGCCTTCTCTCAGAAAAAGAGCATCCGCCCAGCGACCGTCAGGGCTGATCCGATCTTACGATGCGCTCCATATCCGCCCATTTCTTTTCCATATCGGCCACCAGCGCCAGCTGGGTGCGGCAGCGATCCAGATTGTGCCCTTCCCGGCTGATATGGAAATACACATCTCCCATGAGATGATCGGTCAAAAAACGCATCCCGCACTCCAGGGTCATCATCTTTGCCCCATAGGGGAGCATCCGGATCTCCGTCTCCGTCAGGCGGCCTTCGCTCCCTTCCAGAAAGCCTCTGGTATACACCTCAAAAAGGGGCAGGGACAGGGATACCTTGGACAGATCCTCCTCATCCTCCTTTGCCGTGTTGGCGCCGAACCGGATGGAATCCCCATAGTCAAAGATCGAAAAGCCAGGCATGATGGTATCCAGGTCGATGATGCAGAGCGCCTGTCCGGTGGCATCATCGATCATGATATTGTTCAGCTTTGTATCATTATGGCTCACCCGCAAGGGAAGCTTCCCTTCCTGCTGGAGACGGAGGGCCAGTCCCATCTCCTCTTCCCGTTCCCGGATGAACCGGATCTCCGCCTCCACCTGGCCGGCCCTTCCTCTGCAGTCCTCCTCCACGGCCTTTTGGAAAGCGGCAAACCTGGCCGGCGTATCATGAAAATGAGGGATCGTCTCTGTGAGCCGCTCTGCCGGGAAATCCGCCAAAAGCCGCTGGAACCGTCCAAAGGCTTTCCCGCTCTGGTAAAAATCCTCCGGTCTTTCCACCAGGTTATAGCAGGTGGCCCCGGCGATAAAAAGGTATACCCGCCAGAAATCCCCCCATGTATCCTGGTGATAGTCCCGCCCGTCCTTGGTCAGGACCAGATTTAACGTCTCCCGGTCCGGATCCCCGCCATGATCGACGATCTGACGGCGCAGGAACGTGGTCACGCCCTTCACGTTCTGCATGAGCCCCGGGATATCCTTAAAGACCTCCTGATTCATCTGCTGCAGGATGTAGGGATACTCCCGCCCCTCTTCCTCACAGATCAAAAGGAAGGTGCGGTTGATGTGCCCGCTCCCATAGGGCTCGCAGCTCTTTATCTCCCCCTTTACCGCAAATGCCTCTGCCGCCGCTATCCTTCTCGCAACGTTATCCTCCATATCATCCCTCCCATACTCTCTCCGGATACAGCCCCTGCTCCTTCATCTGGCGGATCGCCTGCACCACTGTCTCCTTGTCCTCCTTATAGGTCACGCCATACCACCTCTCCCGGCTCTTTAAGACCGACACCTCTGCTTTCTTTTCCTTTAAGAGCCCGTCCACCACAAAGGGAAGGAAATACTCACACTTTAATGGATCTGCCGGGAGGTCGCTGATCAAAAATGAGGCAAAACGCCGTTCCAGCTCTCCAAAGATACTGGCCGTAAAGCCCCACAGGTTCATGGATACGATGGTATCCCCCGGAAGGTGGGTCCAGGTGGCTCCGCCATCCTCTGTATAGGCTCCGCCCCCATCCCTCTTCTCGATCCGGGTCCTCTCATGGATATCGATCAGCTTCCCCTGTCCGTCTATGGAACAGACCCCTCTGGCCACATAGCCATTGTCCGTCATGGTATTGTCCAGCCGATAGCCCACCATCGCATACTGATACCTGGCATCGTCCGCACAGGTGGTCAGATGGCTGTACATCTCCCGGAACGCCTGCTTGCCATAATAGTCGTCTGCATTGATCACCGCAAAAGGTCCCTGGATCACATCCTTGCAGCAAAGGATCGCATGCCCGGTCCCCCACGGCTTTACGCGGCCCTCCGGGACTAAAAAGCCCTCCGGGATTCGGTCCAGCTCCTGGTACACATGATCCGTCCGGATATGCGCCTCCATACGCCGGCTCACTTTTTCCTTAAACTCCTTTTCGATCGCCTTTTTGATCACAAAGACCACCCGGTCAAATCCGGCCTCCTTCGCGTCGAAAATGGAAAGATCCATAAGGATGTTCCCATACTCGTCCACCGGATCGATCTGCTTTAACCCGCCATAGCGGCTGCCCATACCGGCTGCCATGACCACCAGCGCCGGCCTCTTCCCTTCTCCCATACGATTACCTCCTGTCCGATCCATTTCTTACTCTTTAAGTATAATGGAGCAGCCCTTGAAAAAGCAATAGCCCGGCCTCCTTTTTATTTGGACGATCGCGCCTTTTATTTGCACGATCGCTTCATGTGAAAAAAGGGTCTGCCGCAAGCTGCGGCAGCCCCTCTCCATGCTCCCAGATAAAGGAGCAGTCAGCAGATCCAAGATCAGATCCGGCATCATCGCAGGATATAAACGCCCTTTGCGTCAAAATCCAGAAAAGCCCTCTCCCCCACCTCATAGATCTTCCGGTTGACCGGATTATAGTCCGTGATCTGGATCTCCATGTCGCCTACCTGCAGCTGGTAATATTGGTATGCGCCCATGAAGGTGGACAGAGTGACCACGCCCTCCAGATGGCCCTTGTCGGACAGGACGGCAGCCTCCGGCCGGATGACCAGGGAGGCCTCCTCCCCTTCCTTTATCCCAACATGATCGTTTACCAAAAGCTGCTGTCCGGCCACCTGGATCTGGGCCTTTTCCCCCTGCACCTTCAGCACCTTGGCCTTAAGGAAATTCGCCTCGCCGATAAAATCCGCCACGAACTTGGAGTTTGGATGGTAGTAGATCTCCCGCGGGGTCCCGATCTGCTCCACCTTGCCCTTGCTCATGATGATAATCTTATCGGAGATGCTCATAGCCTCGGATTGGTCGTGGGTAACATAGATCGCCGTGATCCCCACCTTCTGCTGGATCTTGCGGATCTCCGTCCGCATGGACACCCGCAGCTTCGCGTCCAGATTGCTCAGGGGCTCGTCAAAGAGCAGCACTCCCGGCTCCAGCACCAGAGCTCTGGCCAGCGCCACACGCTGCTGCTGGCCGCCGGAGAGCTGATTGGTCATACGGGTCTCCATCCCGTCCATCTCCACCAGCCGCAGGATATCCATCACCCGCTTGCGGATCTCCTCCTTGGGGAGCTTTCGGATCTTCAGCCCATAGGCCACATTGTCAAAGACATTATAATGGGGGAGGAGAGCATAGCTCTGGAACACCATGGCCGTATCCCGCTTATTGGGCGTCAGGCTGTTGATCGGCTGGCCGCCTAAGTAGATCTCACCCTCATCGGGGCTCTCAAAGCCTGCGATCATCCGGAGAGTGGTGGTCTTCCCGCAGCCGGAAGGGCCAAGGAGGGTGACAAAGGTCCCTGCCTCGATATCCAGGGTGGTGTCCTGCACCGCGTAAAATTCTTTTCCGGTCTTGGGGTCCTGATAGATCTTGGAGATATGCTCCAGACGGACTCCTTTTTTCTCTTTCTTCATCTACTTACTCCTCCTTCACCTGGATCTTACGGCTGGTCCCAAAGAACTGGATCAGCACGTTCATGATCAGCACCGCGCCGTAGGTGATGGCGATCAGCACCGTTGCGTAGGCGCAGGCCACCCCGTAATTCCCCTTTTCCGCCTGCTCATTGATCTGGCAGGTGATCAGCAAAAAGTCCGGCGTCACCAGCAGGATAATCGCGGAGATCGCCGTGATGCTCCGCACAAAGGCTGTGACCAGACCGCTGAAAAAAGAATCCTTGATCAGGGGCAATGTGACCGTCATAAATACCCGGGCCGAATCCGCCCCCATGTCGTAAGCCGACTCCTCGATCGACCGGTCGATCTGACGCAGGGCCGAGATCCCGCTCCTGGTGCCGGTAGGAAGGCTCCGGACGATGAACACGATGATCAAGATCAGGCCCGTACCGTAAAGCCCGCTCATGATCCCGGACCGGAAAAGCCCGTTGGCATAGCCCCGGATGTACCCGATGCCCAGCACCGTACCGGGGACTGCCATGGCCAGCATGGACACAAACTCGATAAAGCCCTTGCCCTTAAAGTTCTTCTTCACCACCAGGTACGCGATCACCATGGACAAAAAGGCGGTCAGCGGCGACGCGATCAGGGACAGCACAAAAGAATCCTTAAAGGCCTTTAAGCCGCTGGTCCGGAACATATACTGGAACCATTTCAGCGACAGGCTGTAATCCCGGCCCCACAAGGTGAACAGCGCCCCAAAGGGGACCATCACATACATCAGCACCACGAAGGCCGCCACCAGGGTACAGAACAGGGTCAAAGGGACCGTGACGCTCTTATCCTCGATCAGCATCCGCTGTCTTGAGGCCTTCCCGGTCAGGGTGGCCGCCGTCTTCTTCTCTAAATAATACTTTTGGATCAAAAACAGCACCACCGTCAGGGATAGGAGCACCACCGACATAGCCGCCGCTCCGGTGGAGTCATAGGCGCCGGTGACCTGCAGATAGATCGTGGTGGCCAGGGTATCGTAGGAGCCTCCGATCAGCATGGGATTGGCAAAATCCGCCACGGATTCGATAAAAGTCACCAGGAACGCGTTCCCCAGACCAGGCAGAAGCAAAGGAAAGGTCACACTGGTAAACACCTTCCACCGGGTAGCCCCCATATCCCGGGTGGCCTCCTCTAAAGACGGGTCGATGTTTTTTAAAAGCCCCTTCAGCATCAGGTAGCAGACCGGGAAAAAGGTCAGGGTCTGCACGATCGCGATGCCCTTTAACCCATAGACATTGGAATCGTAGATCTTCAGCAGAGAGCGGGTGATCATCCCGCTGCGCCCGAAGAGCATGATCATGGATAAGGACAGCACAAAGGGCGGCGAGACCACCGGCAGCATGGACACCACCGAAAACAGCTTCTCCAGGAGCTTTGTCCGCAGCTTCACATAAACCTCCACATAGGCGAACAGCAGTCCGATCGCCGTGGAAGTAAGCCCGGTGATCACACCTAAGACCAAGGTGTTCTTAAACGCCTTCTGGAAACGCTCCAGGCTCAGCACCCGCGCAAATACGCTGAGGGTGACCCTCCCCTCCTCCAAGAAGCTGTCCACCAGCAGCATCAGGAGCGGATATAAGATGAACAATGCCAAAAAGACCAGCAAAACCACGATCATGCTGATCAAGATCGGATCGGAAAAGAACTTTTTCCGCTCAAGGGCCGCGCTCTGTTTCTTCGCCATATACATTCCCCCTCTCTACTTTTTTGGATATCCCCTGATATGCAGACTGCTGCGTAGCGCGGTGGACGCACTACGCAGCAGTTCTGTCTCGCTTATCTTTTTCTCACACTTAAGACCTGGGCCATGCACAGCTGACAGGACATATGCTCCGGTCATCACAAACAGGGCCGCCGCTCGGTCACTCCGTCATGAAACGGCTGGAGTCTGCGCTGTCCGCGGAGCTTCCCAGTGCCTCGAAGAAGTCTTCCACATACTGGGCGCTGTTCGCCTTCGCATCCTCAAAATCGTAATCGATGGTATTGTTCATATCCAGACCGAAGGTCTCCGCTTCCTCTGGCTGTTTAGCATTGGACAGCACCAGGAACTGATAGGATCCGGCCTCCTTGGCATGGTCCACACAGTCGGGAGACAGCGCATACTCGATCCACAGCTTCGCCGCATTGGGATGCGAGCAGCCATTGAAGATCGCGGTAGCGCCCACCTCAAAGGAGGTGCCGTCCTCCGGTACCACCAGCGCGATATTGTCATAGCCCTGGAGGATCTGGTAGATGCCATCATGAAGAAAACCGATACCGATCACACACTCGCCGGGGCCTACCATCTTCGACGGGCCGGAGCCGGACTTGGTATACTGGTTGATGTTCTGATCCAGCGCCTTAAAATACTCCATAGCCTCGTCATGGCCCTTCATCTGGATCATGGTATTGATCAGGAGCTTTGCCGTACCGGCCGTGTTGGGGTTCGACAGCATGATCAGGCCTTTGTACTCTTCCTTGGTCAGGTCGTCCCAGGTCTTGGGCGCTTCCAGCTCCAAACGCTCCAGCTCCTCGGTATTGACCATAAAGCCCAGGATACCTTTGTAGATGCCGTACCAGCAGTTGGTGGGATCCTTGTAATCCTCGCTGATCAGGTTCGCGGCGTTCACCGCCTCATATTCCATCAGCAGGCCGTCCGCCACCGCTTCATTATAGGGATCCGTGGTGCCGCCGAACCATACGTCCGCCGACGGCTTCCCTGCTTCCTCGGAGATCTTGGTGTACACCTCGGAGGTGGAGAGACGCTGGAACTTGGTCTTGATCCCGTAAAGATCCTCAAAATTCTTGCAGGCCAAGGACAGATACTCCTCCTCGCAGGAGCCGTACACCGTCAGCTCGCCTTCTGCCTTCGCTGCCTCGATCAGGGCATCCATATCGCCTGCCGCAGCCGCTCCTGCCTCGGCTTCCGTCTCGGCCTCTCCTTCTTCAGGAGCCTCCGCCTTCTCTGCCTCAGTGGCAGGGGCTTCCGTAGCCGCCTCCGTCGCTGCCGCTGTGGTCTCTGTGCTGCCGCCTCCGCCGCACGCGGTCATCCCCAGCATCATGGAACACGCTAAGAGCAATGCTAAATTTTTTTTCATAAACTTGTCCTCCTTCTTTCTGTCGGCCGATCCGGATATCCTGACGTACACATCAACGCCCATCCGACCGGCCTCTTAGATGATAATACCATAAAATGGGGAGAAATGAAAGCTTTTTTGGAAAATTTGGCAGTTTTTTATCACCCGTCGTTACTATTCACACCCACGCCAATTGTTGTATAGGTGCAGGCGCATGATCGGTCA
>CAJUSS010000131.1 GCA_910588895.1 uncultured Lachnospiraceae bacterium | reverse complement strand
CTGAGTTGATGCAGGTTAAACTCGAACTGAAGATAGTCAATGCCGAAAATCTTGACCTGCTCCACCCATCGCTCCATCTCCCCGCCATTGTACAAGAAGATATCCGCCTCCTGGATATGGATCATGTCCGCCGGCGTAGGCTCAAAAGAATGACTATCCATCCCCGCCGGCACCACCAGCCGCAGCCGCACCCGGTCGCCGGCGATCTGACGGGCAAAGTCATAATAGGGAAATATCGTGGTCGCCACCGAAAGCCGTGCATCTTTACCTGCGGCCTCTTTTGGCCTGCGCCCCTCACAGCCGGTAAGCAAGATCCCGACCGCTGCCAGGAAAAGGATAGATCCCAGCTTTTTTCGTTTCTTTTCTATCGCCATCTATCCTCCTCTTCCTTTATCACCGCTGCCGCATAGGAGCCTAAAGCGCTGACCATCAGCGGATCGATCAGGCCGGCTGATCCCACAAAAAAGGATCCCCGCACCGACGGCCGTGCCTACGGACTGCAGCCTTTATCCTGTCCTGGTCATCCTGTAAGCATGTAGCGGTCCCTGTCATTTTTCGCAGCCTGGCTTTCTATGAGGCGCGAGCCTCTGCTCTTTTCTTTTTCACATTGTTTCTTTCTGTGTCAAGGGTAAGTATAGCACAGAACATTTTTAGTGGCAAGGCGATCCGGAGAACGAAAAAAAGCCGCTGGTCAGCGGCTTTTTTGCTGCATAGCTTTTGGTTTTATCAAGCTTGCGGATCTATATCCTTCTTCAGGAGCGCCAGCACTCCGCATCCGGCGACCGCCCCGATCAGGACGGCTGCCAGATACATCAGCGGGTTCCCGATGGTGGGCAGGACAAAGATGCCGCCGTGGGGCGCCCGCAGGGTGCAGCCAAAGAGCATGGACAGTCCGCCGGCCACTGCCGCGCCGGTCAGGCATGCCGGGATCACATGCAGAGGATCCTGGGCCGCAAAGGGGATCGCGCCCTCTGTGATAAAGGACAGGCCCATGATATAGTTCACGATGCCGGACTGTCTTTCCTTCTCGGTAAATTTCTTTTTAAAGAAGGTGGTACAGAGAGCGATCGCCAAAGGCGGGACCATGCCGCCGGCCATGACGGCAGCCATCATATCAAAGTTGCCTTCGGCCAGCTGGGCGGTGCCGAACACATAAGCGGCCTTATTGAAGGGGCCTCCCATGTCGATAGCCATCATGCCGCCAAGGACTGCGCCCAGGAGTACCCGGCTGCTGCCGCCCATCCCGTGGAGCAGGTTGTTCAGGCCGTCATTGATCATGCCCATGAAGGGATTGATGATTGTAGTTGCCACGGCTGCCAGGAAGATCCCGGCCACAGGGTAGATCAGCACCGGCTTGATGCCTTCCAAGGACTTGGGCAGATAGCTGCAGAGCTTCTTTAAGCCTACCACGATATAGCCGCCCACAAAACCTGCGAACAGCGCGCCTAAAAAGCCTGCGTTCACATCACCGCCAGCCGGGTTGGCAAAGGTAACGCCCAGCTTCGCCACAACACCGCCCACAAAGCCTACCGCCAGGCCAGGACGGTCCGCGATGCTCATAGCGATGAAGCCGGCCAGCACCGGGAGCATCATGCCGAAGGCCTGATCGCCGATGGTCTTCAGATATGCCGCCAGAGGCGTGTTCTTGCCGAAATTGGAGGGGTCGATCGCGTAGTCGTCAAAGAGGAATGCCAGAGCGATCAGGATACCGCCGCCGATCACAAAGGGCAGCATATGGGATACGCCGTTCATCAGGTGCTTATAGATGGTCCGGCCCAGGCTGTCGTTTCCGCCGCTCTGCGCCGTCTCGCTTCCCCCGCCTACATGGTGATAGATGGGGACCGTGCCGCTGACCGCCTTTTTCACCAGCTCCTCCCCCTTGTGGATCCCGTCCGCCACAGAGGTCATGATCACCGGCTTTCCGTCAAACCTGGCCATCTCCACGTTCTTATCTGCCGCGATGATGATCCCATCTGCCTTCTCGATCTCCTCAGCGGTCAGCACATTGGCCGCTCCGCCGGAACCATTTGTCTCCGCCTTTACCGGGATGCCCAGCTTCTTTCCTACATTTTCCAGGTTCTCCGCCGCCATATAGGTGTGGGCGATCCCGGTGGGACAGGCGGTGACGCAGAGCACCCGGTAGCCGCCTTTGACCGCTCCTCCAGAAGCCGCCGAGCCGTCGGCTTTTGCCGCCCCGCCGTCGGTGCCCTCCCCTTCTGCCGCTCCGGCTTTCCCGAAGCGCCCGCTCTCCGCCTGATCGATCACAGCGATGAACGCTTCCTTCGTCTCTGCTGCTAAAAGGGACTCCTTAAAGCCGGGGTTCATCAGCAGCGTAGATAAGTTGGCCAGAGCCTCCAGATGGACATCTGCCCCGCCTGCCGGCGCCGCGATCATAAAGATCAGGTTCGCTAAAGACCCGTCAAAGGCCTCATAATCCACACCGGCCGGTACCGTGACCGCTGCCAGTCCCGGCTCCTTCACCGCCTCCACCTTCGCGTGAGGGATGGCGATCCCTTCCCCGATCGCCGTGCTCCCCTGGGCTTCCCTGGCTAATATGCCTTTTTTGTAGCCCGCCTTGTCGCCGATCCGTCCACCCTTATCCATCAGATCGACCAGCTTGTCGATCGCCGCCTCCTTTGAGCCAAGGGCAACGCCCAGCTCGATGCTCTCCGGTCTTAAAAGTTCCGTGATCCTCATATCCTGCGCCTCCTTATCTTCTTTCTGTGGTTTCTTTTCCTATCCTTTCTTTTATCTGTCAACTATCCCCTCATAAAGTTCTGTCTATCCGATCGTCTGTACCGGCATCTATGGGCAGAGTGTGCGGTAGAGCTCCATGATATCGTCTCTCCTGCCCAGCCCGTCGGAGAATGCAGTGGCTCCCCCGGCCGCTGTCCCCAGCCGCAGGGCATGGGCCAGATCCCCGTTTTCTAAGTAGCCTGCCAGGAACCCGGCCACCATAGAATCGCCTGCGCCTACCGAATTGACCACCTTTCCCTTTGCCACGCCCAGCTTGAAGGCCTCCCCTGCCTCCGTCACCAGGATCGCCCCGTCTTTTGCCATGGAGACCAGCACATTGCCCGCGCCTCTCTCCTGCAGCTTTTTCGCATGGGCGACGATCTTCTCATCGGTGTCCAGCTCCACACCGAACATATCCCTCAGCTCCAGGTTATTCGGCTTGATCAGGAACGGATGGTACCGGAGCACGTTCAGCAGCAGGTCCTTCTCCGCATCCACCACGATGCGGATCCCTCTCCCATCCAGCCTTGCCATGATCTTTTCGTAGATGTCGTCCTCGATCGTAGAAGGGATGCTCCCGGAAAGGACCAGCACATCACCCTTTACAAGCTTATCCAGCTTCCGGGACAACGCCTCCACATCCGCCGCAGAGATCTTCGGCCCCATCCCGTTGATCTCGCTCTCTTCGTCTGACTTTAGCTTCACATTGATCCGGGACATCCCATTCTCTACCTGGATAAAGTCCGCCTGGATGCCCAGCTCCTTTACCCCCCGCCTGATCTCATCCCCGGTAAAACCGGCCACAAAACCCAGTGCGATGCTCTCATACCCCAATTCTGCCAGCACCGCGGAAACATTGATCCCCTTTCCTCCATAAAAGATGTTCTCCTTTACCGTCCGGTTCACCTTACCGGCGGCAAAATGCTCCACATGCACCACATAGTCCAGCGCCGGATTAAAGGTCACTGTGTAGATCATCTTTCACCACTTCCTCTCTCTGTGTAATTTTTTTTCATCTGATGACATCAGTATAATACGATACATAGTTTTCGTCAATAGTATTTTTAAAGAAATTTAATTTCACGCTGTTTTTCAGCGATATCACGAAGATACACCTTGATCCTATGCATCAGCAAACATTTTTTTATGCATCTTGCCCATCTCATCGGCCTGGAGCTAACTTAATACCCGGACGTTCCCCTTAAGCCGCTCATTGCCCGGCTCCATATCCAGAGCCTTTTTCGCCGCTTCCAGCGCTTCTTCTTTTCTGCCTGTATGATACAAGGCCATAGCACGCAGGTCATAGGGGAGGCTCCCCCAGGCCGCCGCCTCGCAGATGTAGGTCCTGGGCCGCTGCCGGATCTCCAGCGCACAGTCTGTAAAATATAAGACGCCGTCCCATCTTTTATCTTCGTAGAGCAGCCATGCCAGGTCCATATAGGGCTCCCGCAGGTAAGGGGCCTGGACCACCGCCTGCAGATACCAGTCCCGGGCCTTCTCCCTCTCGCCCATCATGGCATATGATCTTGCGATGTAGCGCATGGAAGCCGCCCTCTCATCCTTCCATGTGGCCTTGGGCATGGACAGGTGATGCTTTAAGGTACGGATACAATCCTCCCACCGTCCTTTATACAGATATTCCCGCCCCAGATAATGCATGTTCCGGTCATCCCAGGGATCCTCCTTGACCGACAGCTCTAAAAGTCCCAGGTACTGCCCCCTGGATTTTGCCGGGTCCGGGTGATGGTCCAGCTGCACCCCCTCTGCCTGCACCAGCTCTCCCGGCTCCCCCGGACCGGTCCACTCCAGCACCTCGTGGACGGGGTGGACCCATCGGTAGCCGTGCCGGGCATGGATCTTTTGGATCCAGAAGACGATCCCTTCCCCTCCGCTTTCGGTAAAGCTCCAGGTATACCGATAGCTGGCCTGGCTCGCCTTATTTGTCCAGGCCTTTTCCAGCTTTTTGCGCCAGCCCGGATGGAATACCTCATCCAGGTCCGTACACACACAGATATCCACATCCTCCGGCACAAGCTCTAAGGAACGGTTGCGCGCCCGATCAAATCTCCATGGCACGATGGTCTCCGTCACCACCTTTACGCCCATCTCCCTAAGACGCCGGGCCGTGCCGTCTCCAGACCCCGTATCCAATACCACGATCTCATCTGCCTCGGACATGGATCTGACCCATCTCTCCACAAACTGCTCTTCATTTTTAGAAATTGCATATACAACGACCTTCATAAATGCCCTCCGCTAGATCTGTTCCTATCTTTTCTCTGGCCAGATATAGAAAAGGCGGTGTGGGACACCGCCCTTTCTGCTTTTTCGTGTATCATCCGGTCTCCCTTCTCTGTAAACGCCCGCCGCCAGATCATGATCTTCCGGCGGCGCGTCCGCTGACAGATGATAGAGGTTTAATCCAGCTTTTTCACGGAAAGTAAAGCATTGACACCGCTCCCCAGGGTCACACCCACTGCCAGGAGCGCGGAGAGCGCCATATCGATCACACTGCCCGCGGCCAAGGTCACGACCGTGCTCCCATTGAACAGTGAGCTGGTGCCTACTGCCAACAGCCTGGAAATGGTCGCGCTGGGAACATCCGTCCCGTTCACTCTAACAGCAAATGTGATCGTCGTAGCTACAGCCGCTGTCAAGGTTGTCGAATAGTTGATCTCATACGTGCCTGCGTCCGTGACCGTGATGCTGTTCGCCGGCGTATACGTCACGCCTGCCGACGGAGCATTGGTCGGGACCGGGATCTGTGTAGTCCCCCCTAACGTCAGGTTCAGGGTCTGCGGATCGGTGCTGTAGAGAGCGCCATAAGCGGCCAGCCCGTTAGCCGGACCAGTGGGGCCGGTGGGACCGGTCGGGCCTTCTGCCCCCGCTGCTCCTGCTGGGCCTGCCGGACCGGTCGGGCCGGTCGGGCCTTCTGCCCCTTCCGCTCCCGCTGCTCCCGCTGGGCCTGCCGGACCGGTCGGGCCGGTCGGGCCTTCTGCCCCTGCCGCTCCCGCTGCTCCTGCTGGGCCTGCCGGGCCGGTCGGACCGGTCGGGCCTTCTGCCCCCGCTGCTCCCGCCTCTCCTGCAGGACCAGTCGGACCAACGGCTCCTGTAGCACCATGCGGATATGCAAGATCATCCGCTCTCTTCTTGCAAACAGATCCCCCTCCCGGAGCTGCTTTAGTCGGCTGTCCTTTTGATCTGTCGCATGCCGGCTGCCCAGCAAGAAACCTGCTATAATAAGAACGCCGGGGATACGCCTGCGTAGCAGACTGGATAAACCTCCGAGATCTGAGGAGATGTGGATAATAGGATCAAAGAGCATTTGGAAAAAATACTCCCTTTTCGGAAAAGTGTTCCCGCCATTTACTTCCTAAATTTTGGTGTTTATCCATACATTTCTTAATCTTTCGTGCAATTTGAGCAACTGTATCTTGGATTTTTCCTACTGGATATTGAGAAAATTTAGGTCGGGAATTGAAAAAAGGCTATCCGTTTGATCAGACAGCCTTAGATATTTACTTTAATTGGGATCAGCCCTATTTTTTACTTCGGTAATACCCAAAACATATCATTGTCCAAATCCCTGGCACAGCTGCATATCCAGCATTTACTTCCCCATGCTCTATAAGAACATATCCACCGCCTGCAAATGTCAAGATCAAAAACATGATCCCTAAGATCAATGCTGCTTTTTTCATCACCCCTAACCTCCTTGAGCAAATTTGATACTGTATATATATTTAGCTACACGCCTCTGTCTTATTTTTATGCTTGTCCTGCCTCATCAGGTTGCTTCTGCGTTTTCTTTCTGATAAACATGGAGATCAGCATGGCTGCTATCCCCAGAGCAAGATAAACTGCTGCATACAGGATAACTGCTGTTTCACCCATATCAAAAAATATCCATGTACCTATGGGGAATAGCACAGCCGAAATGACCGGAAGGCTCTATAAATACCGAAGGTCTTTTCCCACAAAAGCTCCTGTGATAATGGAGTATATCGGATCCACGCCAAAAAACAGTATCAGACAAGCTGCCATTCCTGCATCACCCTTTACAAAAGTAACTGCCAGCCATGGTAACATCAGCATGATCATAGCAGAAACGATCGACCAAAGTATATAAACCTTTTTCATAATGCCACAGATCCCTCCAGCCTGGGTATCATCGTTCTGTTTATATCTCTTTTCTCCCAAGATATATTTTATATCATACTATATTTTACTGCATATTTCAATGCATGGGAGATCGTCGGCTTTCTTTTGTATAATTATATAAAAATAAGATCCACACTATCAAATGCTCCACAGGCATAAAAATAAGCCTATCAACTGACAACCGATAGGCTTAGCGATATGATCTTACAATTTAAGATCTACAGGATGCTCAGATCACCAGACTATATTTAAAGATCCGTGAGCAGCCGTCCCTGGCTCAGCGGCTTTCTACATATTTATGGAGCGTCCTGCGCACGGCTCCCTTCCCGGCATACAGCTCAGATACCATAGCTTCGATCCGTGTCCCAAGTCCGACCGCATACAGATCCACGCCAAAAATGTCCTTTCTGGTGTACAATCTCTCCAGGCAAGAAAAGTCCTGGGCCTCTTCTTTGATTTCCAGACCGGAGACCATCTGCCGGAGCTCCTTTAACAGCGGATCCGGTGACGGCTCAAATCCATTCCCCTCATCGTCGATCCCTTTTAAGTATCTGGCATATCCGGCCAGCACCAATGGGATCAATACCAACTCGTCCAGATCCAGCCCTTTCTCCATATAGCCCTTGATGGTCTCCCCGAATCGGATCGGCAGCTTCTGGGATGTGTCCGTAGCGATCCTCTGGGGTGCATCCGGCATAAAGGGGTTAGGCAGGCGGCGTTCCAGGACCGCTCCGATAAAGTCTTTGGGGTTAAGCACCCCTGGGTCAGTCACCACCGGCATGGCCTCGATGTAGCCGATCTTCGTGATCAGCCCCCGGATATCCTCATCCTTCATCTCCGCAGAGATCAGGTCATAGCCCAACAGACAGCCAAAGATCGACATGGCCGTATGCAGCGGGTTTAAGCAAGTGCATACCTTCATCCGCTCTACCTTGTCCACGGTCTCCCGGTCGGTATAGAGCACACCTCCCAGCTCTAACGGAGGCCGCCCGTTGGTATACTTATCCTCGATGACCAGATACTGGGTCTCCTCCGCGTTGACAAAGGGCGCCGTGTAGGTCTTCTTCTCGGTGACGATCGTCTCCCGGTCTTCAAAACCGTCCGCCTTTAAGATCTCCTGGACCTTGGCATCCGGGCGCGGCGTGATCTTGTCGATCATGCTCCACGGACAGGCGATCTTTGCCTCGTCCTGCACATAGGCCAGAAACGCCTGCGGTACCATCCCCTGCCCGGCCCATCTTTCTGCGTAGGCACGCACAGCCTGCCGTACCTTATCTCCATTGTGGCTGCAGTTATCCATGCTCTGCAGGGTAAGCGGGTAAGCCCCTGCCCGAAAACGCTCCAAAAGGAGAGCGGTCACCTTCCCCATGATCAGATCCGGCTGAAGACCCTTTTCCAGATCGGCGGGCGATACCCCATACCCCTTCTCCGTGATCGTAAAGCTGACCATCTGCAGGGACGGCGCCGTGAAGATCTGGACCAGCCGGCTCCAGTCCTCCGCAAATGTCCGGTCTGCCTTCAGGCTCTCCGTCACGGAGGCGATCACCTTTTTGCGGATGCTCCCGTCGGACTGCAGGACCACCAGGAGGCTTAAGTCGTCATATGGACGGTAGGCCTTGTCGATGATCTCATCGTCAAACCCCTCTGCCACGATCACGCCCCGGTCATATCTCCCCTGATCTAATGCCTCCTGCAATACTGCCGCCGGGAATGCCCGGAAGATATTTCCTGCTCCAAAATGGATCCATGTGGGATCTTTTCGCGTCTTTTCCCGGACCGCCTGGATATCGAAGGCCGGCATCTCATATCCTTTTTCCTTCCAGATCCCCAGCTCCTTTTCCTTCTGCTCCCCGGTCAGACCATTTTTGATATCGGAAAGTCTCATTTCAGCGCCTCCCCTTTCTCTGCCTTCTGCTCGTTTTGTCTATCCTGCTCTTTCAGCTTTTCCAGCATATCCCAGATCCCCCAGATGTACATGATCCCCAAGGCCCGGTCATACAGGCCGTAGCCGGGGCGCACATTTCCCGGTCCCTCATCCCACATCTGACGGCCGTGGTCCGGGCGGATGTACCCTTCAAAGCCGCCCTCATGATAGGCCTTCACGATATCCAGGATACCTGTCTCCCCGTCACAGTCCCGATGGCTGGCCTCGATGAAATCGCCGTTGGGGAAATGGTGGACATTACGGATATGGGCAAAGGCGATCCGGTCACAGTGCTTGCGCACGATCGCCGCCACGTTATTTTCAGGATCGGAGCTTAAGCTGCCGGAGCACAAGGTCAGACAGTTATGGGGATCGTCCACCATGTCCAGGAAGCGGTCGATCGCCGCCCCATCCACCAGGAGCCTGGGCAGGCCGAAGATATCCCAGGGCGGATCGTCCTGATGGATCGCCATCTTGATCCCCGTCTCGCGGCATACCGGCATCAGCGCCTCCAGGAAATACTTTAAATTTTCCCAGAGCTTTTCCTTCGTCACCGGGCGGTAGGCTTCAAACAGCTCGTCCAGCCTGGCCATGCGCTCCGGCTCCCATCCGGGGAAGGTCAGGCCGTTGGTGTTCTTTAAGATATAGTCGGCCATCTCCTTGGGATCGTCACAGATCTTGCTGGTCTCATAGAACATGGCGGTGGAGCCGTCCCCCACCGGATGGAACAGGTCGGTCCTGGTCCAGTCGAACACCGGCATAAAATTGTAACAGATCACCTTTACCCCAAACTCCGCTAAGTTGCGGATGGTCTGGATATAGTTTTTGATATAGCGGTCCCTGGTGGGGAGACCGATCTTGATGTCGTCGTGTACGTTCACCGACTCCACCACATCCATGTTAAAGCCATAGGGCGCAAGCTGTTTTTGCACCTTGGCGATCTCCTCCTTCTCCCACACCTCTCCCGGCTGCTTGTCGTGCAGCGCCCAGACGATACTGGTCACCCCGGGGATCTGTCGGATCGCGGAAAGGCTGATCTGATCGTTCCCCTCGCCGTACCAGCGAAATCCCATCTGCATCGGCATATCTTCATCTCCTCCTCTTTTTAGGTCTCCTATACCCGCCAGCAGCACACGATGCAAAACTATCTGGCGGGTACATCCAAAGACCTTCGCTCATACTGCGCCGCCCATCCTACTTTTGTGATGACCTTAGTCAAATGTCAGGACGATCTTGCGGATCGACGGATCATGGGTATCGTTAAAGTCAAAGGCCTTCTGGGCGTCCTGGAAATAGAAGCGGTGGCTGATGCTGCCGCTCAGATCGACCTGTCCCTTCTCGATCAGGTCGATGACCGTCTGGAACTTGCGGTTCTGCAGACGGCTCCCCCGTACAT
>CAJUSS010000130.1 GCA_910588895.1 uncultured Lachnospiraceae bacterium | reverse complement strand
GTGAGGACAGCCGGATCCACGTCGATCGCCTCTGCTAATCCCTCGATCGTATCGGCCTCTACGGTCAGGCCGTTGGACACATATTTCTCGATCGCCTTTAAGCCGTCACGGAGCTTCTGATCAAAGATGATGTAGGCATACTGGCCTTCCTGCTCTAACTCTGCCGCAGACACCACATCGCGGGTCTCCATCTCATTGATGAAACGCTCACCCTTCTGGTTCACTAAGATCGCGCCGTTGCCGCGAACGCTCTCGGTGATCATGATGCTGGTCTCCTGCTCAACGGTAGGATGGAGCTGGATCTGATCGATATCCACCAGGTCTGCCCCCACTGCCTCTGCCATCACGATGCCGTCGCCGGTAGCGCTGGGCGCATTGGTGGTCACCGTCCCCTTTAAGTCCGGGCGATACTGGGTATACATCTCTTCATTTGCGCCAAAGCCGCCGGTGGTCAAGATCACGGCCCCTGCATCGATAGTGTACTCGGTATCCTTGGAGGATGCCTTAACGCCGACCACTTTCCCGTCTTCCATGATCAGCTCGGTGGCCTCCGTGTCATACATGACCTCCAGGCCCAGCTCATCGATCTTCTTTAAGAAGGCCTCTACCAGATATTCGCCCACGCCGGAGCCGTCCTCCGGAGCATGGATCCTGGCATTGGTAGCTCCGCCGGAGAAGGATACCTTTGGAAGGGGGGCTCCGATCTCATCCAGCCAGTCGATCCCGGCTGCGGAATTTTCTGCCATCACGGTGACCAGATCTTTGTTATTGACCTCCTGGCCGCCCTTCATGGTATCTTCCACGAACTGGGCGACACTGTCCTCGATACCCTGCTCTGCCTGATAATGGGTCTCCGCCGCGTTCATACCGCCGGTAGCCTTGGTGGTGTTCCCGCCTGCATAGGCCATCTTCTCTAACAGGATGACCTTCTTCCCGGCCTGGGCCACATTGATCGCCGCCGTCATGCCTGCGCCGCCGGCTCCCACGATCACGATATCCGTCTCTAAAGTCTCTTCCTTCTTCTCACCGGCATCGCCTGTATCCTTGCGTGCCGCATCCAGCGCCGCGATATCTGCGCCTGCCGCTTCCAGCGCTTCCGTAGCGGCAGCGATGATCGCCTCACTGGACACTGTAGCACCGGAGATCGTGTCTACGTTGGGGGTCTGGGCCTCTACCATAGCCGCTCCCAGCTCTTCCACTGCCACGCTGCCAAGGCCCGGGGTCTCGCTGTCCCCTTCCACTGCCACGTCCGTGATCTCATCCTCTGTCACGGTCACAGTGACCTTGATGTCGCCGCCGAAGCCCTTTGCGGTCGCCTCGTATGTACCGGGGATGAACAGCCCGTCTCCCTTTGCCGCCTCTGCGGTGGTCTCTGCAGCCGTTGTCTCTGCCGCTGTAGTGGTCTCCGCAGCCGTGGTGGTCTCCGCTGTGTTCCCGCCGCCGCATGCCGCCAGCGACAATACCATCGCCGATGCGGCCGCAGCAGAGATCAGCTTCCTGATCGATCTCTTCATGTCTGTTTCTCCTTTTCCCTTTTTCTTTTTGTGCATGCTCTTCCTGTCCGGCCTTCTGCAGCCGGCCCTGAAGAGACAGCCTTGACCGCCTTTCATCCGGCATATCCGGCCGGACTACAAATGCGGTCCCTACATGCAGGTCCCATCCTGCAAGCCCCATTATACCATCTCATATGACTTTAATCAATCCTCTTAATGTTAGATCTTTATCAAGGCTGCTCCTCAGTGCTACTATCCGCACCCATGCCAGAGAGTCCTATCGCTGAGATAGGTCGCAGCCGCTTTAGTCGGCTGGCCTTTTGATCTGTCGCCTGCCGGCTTCCCGGCATCCGGAGGCCCGGCTCTGTCAGAACAGCACCCGTGTCAGCAGGCTGGCTACGATCAGCACCAGCGCACCGCAGATCCTGGTCGCGATCTGCGCGAAGGGCAAAAGCTCCATCCGCTTTGCCGCTGACAGCACGGCCACATCGCCTGTGCCTCCCATATTGGTGGTGCATAAGCCTGCCGTGATCGCGGATTCCACCGGGTAAAAGCCCACCAGATGACCACCTGCACCGGCCCCGACAGCTACGCCGCCCACCACGATGAAGACCAGGAGCAGGTACATGGGCGACAGCGCTCCCAACACCGCGCCCAGATCGATCATAGAGATCCCGATCCCCACCAGCAGCGCGCTGGTCCAGTTTTTCATCACGAACTGAGACCACTGACGGGCCGAGTCCTCAAAGGTCTTCGGGACGATCCCACAGGCCTTGCTGACGGCCACCAGGATGATCATCCAGGCATAAGCGTGGACGGCTGGGATGAGCTTTCCTACGATCGTCCCCAGCAGGAAAAAGAACATGGCCAAGATCAGTCCGATGCCCAGAGTTTCCAGAGAGACCGCCGAGCCGCTGCTCTCACCTATGGTGGAGTCCTGCTTCTTCATCAGCTTTCCATTGCCGGTCAGTCCCGGCCGCATCTGGCCCAGCCGGGCCAGGAGGCCGGCACCTACGATCGCCATCACGTTCCCAAGGGTGGAGGCGGGGATCATCCGGGAGATGATGACCGAGGCATCGCTATGTAACGCCTCCGCATACATCCCGGATAAGGGTACGACACCGGCTCCCATCCCGCCGCCCATCATGGGGATCGCCACATACATGACCGCATCGACAAAACCAAAGCCTGTTGCCGCGCCTGCCAGCCCCACACAGAGGACCGCCATGGTCATGGCGCAGAGCGCCACCGGGAGAAAACGGACGGATGCCTTAAGGAGCAGCGACCGGTCCATCCCCAGGATGCTCCCTGTGATCAGCGCCGCGATATAGAAATTCAAAAAACCGGTGGTGTTCATGAACTGTGAGATGTTCTCCACCACATCCTCCGGGATCAGCCCGCCGTAGACCAGCGCCGCCGATGCAAAGATGCATACGATCGCCCCGCCGCCTAAGTAGGTCTTTACGATCGGAAGGTTGTTCCCGATGACATTGAACAGCCCTCCGAACACCATCATCACCAGCAGCGCCCCCAGCATACCGGAGGGCAGCCAGCCGATGCACATCGCCGCTGCCGTTACCACGGCGATCAGCAGATAGACCGGCAGCCCGATCCCCATGATCTTACACGCTCTCATCTTTTCCATTTGTATTCCCCCATCCTATCTCTTTGTTCCACTGTAACAGTCCGTATCATCCTGCTCTTATTTTACGATGCCTTGCTGGATCGCCTTCTCTTGGACCGCTGCCGCTACCGCCTTGGCCACCCGCTCGTCGAAGGCGCCGGGGATGATGCAGTCCTCCTTAAGCTCCTTTTCGTCGATGATCTGCGCGATCGCATAGGCGGCCGCCACCTTCATCTCCTCCGTGATATCCGTGGCCTTCGCATCCAATGCGCCCCGGAATATCCCCGGAAAGACCAGCACGTTATTGATCTGGTTCGGGAAGTCGGAACGTCCTGTGGCCACGACGCGGGCGCCGCCCTTTTTCGCCTCCTCCGGCATGATCTCCGGGGTGGGGTTCGCCATGGCGAACACGATGGCATCCTCTGCCATAGAAGCCACCATATCGGCGGTCAGGACCTTTGGCGCCGATACCCCGATGAACACGTCCTTTCCCTTTATCACCTCGGCCAGGCTCCCTCTCTGTTTTTCCTGGTTCGTGACCTTAGCCATCTCTGCCTGGGCCTGGTTCATCCAGGTCTCCCCTTGCGCAAGCGCGCCCGGCTTATCCACCAGGACCACATGGCGGATGCCCAGCTTCATCAGGAGCCGGCAGATCGAGATCCCCGCAGATCCTGCCCCATTGATGACGACCCTGACTTCCTCCAGCGTTTTCCCCACCAGCTTCAGCGCGTTGATCAGACCGGCTGCCACCACGATCGCCGTCCCATGCTGGTCGTCATGGAACACCGGGATGTCCAGCTCCTTTCGCAGCCGCCCTTCGATCTCAAAGCATCTGGGAGCCGATATATCCTCCAGATTGATCCCGCCAAAGGTGGGGGCCAAATATCTTACCGTCCGTATGATCTCCTCTGTATCCTTTGTATCCAGGCAGATCGGAAATGCGTCGATCCCGGCAAAGGTCTTAAAAAGGATCGCCTTTCCTTCCATGACCGGCATCGCGGCCTCCGGGCCGATATCCCCCAGGCCTAAGACCGCCGTGCCGTCCGAGACCACAGCCACTAAGTTCCCTTTCGCTGTGTAGCGGTAGACCTCCTCTTTTTTGTCCCGTATCCGTCTGCAGGGCTCTGCCACCCCCGGCGTATAGGCTGTGCTCAGATCCTCCCTTGAGGCTACCTTGACCTTGGAGATCACCTCGAGCTTGCCCTTGTTCTCCTCATGCAGCTTTAATGCCATCTGATCATAGTCCATATCCATTCTCCTTTCTTTTGTCCCGCAGTCTTTCGCTTTTGCAGCCCTGCACCCCCGCTCCTTCTGCCAGGCATCCTTGCGTCTGCCTCCTTAGCTTCTCCCCGGTGTATCGATGGCTGCATCTTTGGATGACCTCATCCTATCACAGGATACAAAAAGGATAAATCTTGTGAATGTAATGCAACCCTTTTGTAAGTAAAGAAGATCCCAAAACTTTTGTAAGAGATGAGACTTTATGGTACAATGGCTTTAAACCTTGGAACAAAAGGAGTACCCATGATGAGCAAAAAACCTTTGGAATACCAGATCCATCTGTCCCAGATCGCCGGGATCTCTCTGGCTATCCTGATCGCGCTGGGCATCTCCCTGTATCACGACCTGGCCGGCAGGCAGGCTCTCCTAGACCAAAATATCCGGAATGTAGGGCTGCTCCTTTCCCAGTCCTCTGAGGTGCGAAAGCTTCTGCATTCCGATCCCCCTTATGTCCTTTTCGGCCAAAAGCTGGATGCCGTCGTCAAACAGATGGACTATATCGATGTGGTCACGATCTGCAACACCGACAGCATCCGCTACTATCATAACGATAAGGCGAATATCGGCACCCCCTTTTCCGGCGGCGATGAGGGACCTATCTTAAACGGCGCACCTCCTTATGTCACGCAGGCGAAAGGGTCTTTAGGGATGCAGCGCCGCGCCTTTTATCCGGTCCTGGACACAGATGGGACCATCATCGGCTTTGTGATGGCAGCCGTCCTGACCTCCAGCATCTCTAAGCTGGAGCAGGATATTTTAAGATCCTTTCTGCTGGCCGCCGTGGTCTTGATCGGGATCGGCGTCCTCCTCTCCCACCTGCTCTATCTGCGCCTGAAGAAGATCTTGCTGGGCTACGGCCCTGAGGATCTTCGGAGGATCTATATCGCGGAAAAAGAGGTGCTGGACACCTTGGAGGAGGGGATGATCGCGGTGGACCGCGAGGGCAGGCTGACCTTGATCAATCAATCTGCCCGGAGGATCTTAGGGACCGACCAGATCCCTGCGCCAGGTACCCGGCTCACACAGATCTATCCGGAGACCAAGCTGCCTAAGATCATCCGGACCGCCACCCCCATACATAATGACGATCTTAAGATCCACGAGAACAACATCCTGGCGGACCACATCCCGATCATCAAGCAGGGGAAAGCCATCGGCGCCATATCCATCTTCCGTGATAAGACGGAGGTGACCCATCTAGCCGAGCAGCTGACGGGCACCCGCTATATGGTGGATGCTCTCCGGGCCTTTAACCACGAGTTCAAAAATAAGCTCCATGTCATCTTGGGCTACATCGAGACCGGGGAGATCCAAAAGGTCCGTGAGCTGATCCTCAACAACAGCATGATCTCCAGCGATGCGGTCAGCCTGGTCACCCAAAAGATCCCCCTCCCCCAGCTGGCAGCTCTCCTGATCGGCAAGCTGATCCGTGCCAATGCGCTGGGCATCCACTTATGCCTGCAGTCAGACTGCACCTGCACAGAGGGACAGATGCATCTTCCCCCGGATATCTATGTCACGATCTTGGGAAACCTGCTCGAGAACGGGATCGAGGCGCTGGACCGGCAGGATCTGCCGGTAAAGGAGATCCATGTGGGCATCTATATCCAGGCGACCGGAAGCATCCTGTCCGTTGACGACACCGGCGCCGGGATACCGGCACAGATCCTGGACCATATCTTTGAACAGGGCATCTCCACCAAAGGCGAGGGACGGGGATCGGGGATGTATCTGATCAAAAGTCTCGTGGACCGGTATCACGGGGAGATCGAGATCGAGACCGAGGAGCAGGTCGGTACCTCCATCACCATCACGTTTTCCGGAGGAGGAGCACAATGTATCGAGTGATCATCATTGAAGACGACCCTATGGTCGCTTCCATCAACCAGCGCTAGGTGGAGCTTAACCGCTACCTAAAGGTCGCCGGTATCTTTTCCAATGGTCAGGACGCCCTCTGCTATCTGGAAAAAGCTCCTGCAGACCTGGCGATCATGGACCTTTATATGCCTGTCATGAACGGCCTGGACCTGCTCCGCGAGATCCGCAGACGGGGCCTGACCCTGGATGTGATCATGGTGACCGCCGCAAACGAAGCGGAGCAGATCAAACAGCTCCTGTCCTTAGGCGTCATCGACCATCTGGTAAAGCCCTTTGAATACGTCCGCTTCAACCACGCTTTAGCCAGGTTCATCGAGCACCAGGAGCTGTTAAAGGAACCCCATTTTTCCCAGGAGCGGATCGATGCCCTGCTGGGCGCTCCCAAAACACCTGCGGCGGATAGGACGGTCCCCTTAGACAAGGGCCTCCAGGAGGGGACCTTAAAAACGATCTTAGCCTACATGAAGGAGCATCGGCGGGAACCCCTGACCAGCAAGCAGATCGCGGGAGCGGTCCATCTGTCCCGTGTCACGATCCGGCGGTACATGGACTATCTGGTGGAAAAGGAGGAGATCTTTAAGGACATCGACTATACCACCGGCGGCCGGCCTTCGATCATCTACCGCTATATCCGATGACCGGTCATGGTATGACGGATCTTCTTTTGGCGGTCGCACCATGACATCCTAAAGCACGGGCATACACAAGGAAAGGAGAATACTATGGAACAGCTTTACGTATTTGGCACCGGCAATGCCTCGGTCACACGCTGCTACAATACCTGCTTCGCCATCCGGACAGAACAGGGCTATTTTATGGTGGATGCAGGCGGCGGGAATGGGATCTTGAAGATCTTAGAGGATATGAACGTCCCTCTCAATGAGATCCACCACCTCTTTGTGACCCACGAGCATACGGACCATATCCTGGGCGTAGTGTGGATGATCCGCATGATCGGCCAGCGCATCATCCGCCAGGGGGACTATGAGGGGACCTTATCCATCTACTGTCACCCCGGCCTGGTGGATACGATCGCCACCCTGTGCCGTCTGACCACACAGAAAAAGATCCATTCACTGATCGGGGACCGCATCCTCCTGCTCCCGGTAGAAGACGGGGAGGCCCTTGCTATCCTGGGCCGAAAGGTGACTTTTTTTGACATACACTCCACCAAAGCCACCCAGTTTGGTTTCTCCATGGAGCTGTCCGGCGGGAAAGTGCTGACCTGTGCCGGAGACGAGCCCTATAACCCGCTCTGCGGACCGTATGTGGCCGGCAGCCACTGGCTCCTCCACGAAGCCTTCTGCCTCTATGAGGAGCGCCACCGGTTCAAGCCTTACGAAAAGCATCACAGCACCGTAAAGGATGCATGTGAGCTGGCCGCCTCTCTGAAGATCCCCAATCTGGTGCTGTGGCATACAGAGGAGAAAAACCTGGCCGTCCGGAAAGAACGCTACGGGGCAGAAGGACGGCAGTATTATCAGGGAAACCTGTTCATCCCGGATGACGGGGAGGTGATCGGCCTCTAAAAGAGGGGCCGCGGCCTGACAAAGACTTTATGCCCACACGCAGAACGGAGGATCCTACTGCCTTTGCTCTAAAAAAGCCCTCTCTACTTTCTAAAGTAGCAAGGGCTTTTGTTTTTGAGATCTTCCTGGATCGAGGTAAAACTTTACGACAACGCATCTTGCCAGACATATAGAGATCGAACATATCATTCAGTGTTGTCTTATTTCCTGCTGTGATCATGCCCCCGTC
The DNA here is from genome assembly GCA_910588895.1 of uncultured Lachnospiraceae bacterium. Classification (GTDB taxonomy): domain Bacteria; phylum Bacillota; class Clostridia; order Lachnospirales; family Lachnospiraceae; genus Caccovicinus. Next base: position 2,225 of record CAJUSS010000130.1, on the reverse strand, counting down.
CTCAAGGTCCCTCCTTATCTGCTTTTCCTTCTCACGAAGGCTCAGGTCGCCTTTTTTACCATTCGGTTTCCAGCACTTCCCCAGGATGGCTCCTCGCTTATCCCCGCCCTGGCCTTTGCCGCCTCGATCCGCTGTGCGTTCTCTCCTTCTGCCTTTGCAGAGAGCCACGCCCGGTGCAGGCACTCCCCAAAGGAAAGGCTGCTGTCCTTGCGGTAGATGCTCCAGGCCTTCAGCATGATCTTGCTAAGGTTGTACTTCATGTGTCCTATCTCCTTTCGTTCTCAAGAGGTCTCCCCGCAGCCCCGGCAGGCTTTAAAGTATCTTAGGACCTCTGCCCGTCTCATCATCCCCTTATCCTGTTCCCCGGTGTTATCCGGCGTTCTTGCTCTCCCTTTCGGTACTCCCGTCCGCCTGGCCGTTTTGTTTTCCTCTCTGTTGATGATATCATTATATATCTATTTACACCAATAGTTCATTGACATATTCGACATATTTACACCAATATATTTAGCGGCTATGACTATTTACACCAATAGACTTTTCTGCTATAATTCAAGTACCATAGGGAAAGTGTTTTTATTTTACTGCCCCCTATTTACCAGAAAAAGAAAGAGGTGTTGTGATGTCAGAAGATAGCAAGATCAGTAAGGCACAGCAAAAAGCCGTAAACAAATATGTAAAGAACAACTACGACCGAATCAACGTTACATTTCCAAAAGGACATAAAGACATTTTAAAAAAACATGCTGCACAATATGATGAGAGTGTAAATGCCTTTATTGTCCGGTCTGTAAACGAGACCATGGAGCGGGACAATCTTTCCTCTGCTATCTCTGAAGCCCAATAGCCAAGTACCCAGAAAGGAGATTTTAATGTCTGAAGCATTAGCCCACGCAAACATCTATACCGAAGAGGATTATTACAACCTGCCGGAGAACGTCAGAGCCGAACTGATAGACGGTCAAATCTATTACATGGCGGCTCCCAGCAGAGCGCATCAGGAAATACTGTCTTACCTGCATTTAGAGATCGGGAATTATCTTCGCTCTAAAAAAGGCCCCTGTAAGGTCTACCCGGCCCCCTTCGCCGTCAAGCTGTTTTCCGAAGATGACAGAAATGTGGTGGAGCCAGACATCAGCGTGGTCTGTGACCCAAACAAGCTGACGGACCGGGGCTGCACCGGAGCGCCGGACTGGATCGTGGAGATCATCTGCCCAACCACTTCCAGCCATGACTATATCCGAAAGCTGAACCTGTATGCCGATGCAGGAGTGAAAGAATACTGGATCGTGGACCCTCTCAGTAAAAAGATCTTTGTGTACCATCTGGAACAAGAAGATTTTAAAGCAGATTCTTACACCTTCCAGGACAAGATAAAGGTTAATATCTATGATGATCTGTGGATCGACTTCACAGAGCTGGAACTGTGATCCTCTCCTGTGGCCTCTGGGACTATTCCTGGGGGCTATTTTCCTAAACAATAAGCGCACCTCTGAACCTGATAAAGAACAGCCGTCATAGTTCTGTCTTATCAGGCGGAGATCTCTTTTGCGCGCTTACTTTCATAGACTGTAATGAAACTTGAACAAGCAAAGTAAAAACCTCGATCATATGCGGCTTTTTCTGCCTGCTCACTCGTTCAACCTCTCTATGAAAAGTGCATGAGTAAGGGGGAGGAAGTGGGAGAAGTATAGCAACAGCCCGATCCCTCATCCATGAAGAATACTCTATCCGCCAGGATCCCTCTGCAAAGGCTCCTATCTGCCCCATATTGGGTTTGTAGTGCCTTGCCTCCTCCAGTATCTGTTCTTGTTCCTCTCTGGTCCCCATACAGAGAATGTCTGATTTTTGCTGTATCTCCTGCAGCCGTTGGATAAGACGGGCCTGATAATTTGAAAGGGGGGGTGAAAACCTGTTTTTCGGTCGCAAATACATAGACTGTTTCTAGCCATTTCAACCGATCCACTTCGGCGCGCCACGCTCGCTTGGATCGCCGCTCCGGGGGCGGACGGGTGACCGATCATGCGCCTGCACCTATACAACAATTGGCGTGGGTGTGAATAGTAACTTTTCATGATCATACCTTCCTTTCATCATTGTTTGCTAATTGCAACTTGCATGTATATATGCTACAATAAGATTGAAGATATTTTGTTGTCCTTATATTATCTAACTCTCTTTTCGGAATTGTGTACCTATAGAAAATGAGCTTATAAACAGATATT